>JBBSCD010000114.1:0-3197 GCA_038250645.1 Rhodospirillales bacterium | reverse complement strand
CGGCGAAGATCTGCGGCGGCGGGAAAAGTCTCGCGTGATCGACCGGAACGGCCGCCGACACCGATTTGCCGGGCGTCCTCGGCGGCGGTTCGACGCTCGCCAGCAGGTGCGCCGCCTTGCGCGTCAGGAGATGGACGGGCGCGACCGTGCGATCGCGGATTTCCGCGGCAGTGCGCGGCGGCCAGTCGGAGATCAGCCGGCCGTAATCCCGTCCGGCGACCGCCGATCCGCCTACCGTCGCCGGCGCGCCGACGTGGAGGCGCGACATCGGCGTCGCCTCGCCGGGTTGGAGAAGATCCGCTGCCCGGCCGCTGGCCCTGCGGGCCGTGACCGGCGGGACCACTCGTGGATCCGCGCTCAGCGTGTCAATGACCGAGAGGTCGACGACGACGTTGGCGTTTGCGACCGGGCCGCTCCATGCCGGCGAGATCGTCATCAAAGCGGATGCGGCGATGACGGCGCCAGCAGCCGCGAGCCTCAGATCCGAACGCAGAAAGCATCGCTCTGCTGCCATAGCCGGCCCGTACCTTTCCAAAAGATGCGGACTTATGGTAGCGAAGAAACGTTAACAGGACAACCATATTGCGCACCGTGACCTATGGTACGCGTTCAGGTTGTCGCATCGGGACGAGGTGGGCTTTGCGCGTCAGGAAGGGGCAGGCTTTGCGTTGTCGGCGTCTCCCGACTCGCTGATCAGCCGCTGCAATTGAGGATGGAGCGCGCTGTTCGCAGCCAGTATCCCTCCGCCCGACAGCATCCGCCGGCCGCCGGTGAGATCGCTCACGAAGCCGCCCGCTTCCCTGACAAGAACGATGCCCGCGGCCACATCCCACGGGTTCAGCCCGTTTTCCCAGTAGCCGTCATAGCGACCGGCGGCAACATAGGCGAGATCGAGCGCCGCCGAGCCGAACCGCCGGACGCCGGCGCTGAACGTCATCACGCCCTTCAACTGGCGCAGGAACAGGTCGTGGTCGGGCAGGCCGCAGAACGGGATCCCGGTTGCAAACAGCGCCTCCTCGACCGACTTTCGTGCCGAAACCCGCAGCCTGCGGCCGTTCAGGTAGGCGCCGGCGCCCTTCTCCGCGACGTACATCTCGTCGTGTACCGGTGAGTAGATGACGCCGGCGAAGGGATCGCCGTCGCGCTCCAGCGCGATCGAAATGGCGAAATGCGGAATGCCGTGCAGAAAGTTGGTGGTGCCGTCGAGGGGATCGACGATCCAGCGATTGGAGATGTCGCTGCCGGCGGTGGCGCCGGACTCCTCCATCAGCATTCCGTAGCCCGGTCGAGCCTTCCTCAACTCGGCGCGGAGGATGCCTTCGGCGCGACGATCCGCCTTGCTGACGTAGTCGGCCGGTCCCTTCTTCGAGACCTGCAGGTGTTCGAGCTCGCCCAGATCGCGCACCAGGCCGCGCGCCGCCTTGTGTGCGGCCGCTGTCATGACATTCAGGAGCGGCGAACGGTGAACCATCGAACCACTCGAGGCTGGACCACGCTGCCGTCGCGTGGACGCATCCCGCGACAGAACAATGATCGGTTGAGAAGAGGTGGGCGCCCGGTCTCCGCCCGCTGGGGGGCAGGATGCCGATGCCCTAGAGCATCCTGCGCCCGAATAGGCGCAGATGAGATGCTCGATGCTCTTGTAATCGATCAACTTTCTGCTTTCGGACGATACCATCCGAAAGCAGGTTGATCTAGTCTTTCGCCCGCTCGACGTAGGAGCCGTCGCTGGTATTGACGACGATCCGGGTGCCGATTTCGATATGCGGCGGAACCATGACCCGCATTCCGTTCTCGAGCAGGGCGGGCTTGTAGGAGGAGGCGGCCGTCTGTCCCCTGACCACGGCATCGGCCTCGACGACTTCGAGCACGACCGAGTCGGGGAAGGCGACGCCGATCGGCTGGTCTTCGTGCAGCTCGATGACGACGTTCATGTTCTCCTGGAGGAAACCGACGCGGTCTTCGCCGATGTCCTCGGCCGACAGCGTGATCTGCTCGAAGGTTTCGGTATCCATGAAGGTGTAGGTCGATCCCTCGGAAAACAGGTACTGGAAGGAGCGCTGGTCGAGGCGGGCGCGTTCCACGGTTTCGGCCGAACGGAAGCGCTCGTTCAGCTTCGTCCCCTCGCGCAGGCCGCGCAGCTCGACCTGCAGGTAGGCGCCGCCCTTGCCGGGCTGTGTATGCTGGATCTTGACCGCCCGCCACAGTCGCCCCTGGTGCTCGATCACCATCCCGGGGCGGATGGCATTGCCGCTGATTTTCATGGCGTTCCGAATGTGATGGGACATACCCACGCTGGGCGGCGAAGCTAGCAGGTCCGCCGGAGGCCCGCAACGCCCGGTCGGGCGCGGCGCTGGTGAAGTAAACTCAGCCGGCTTGTGTCCGTACGCGCACGGCGGGGTCATCCGTGCGGCCCGCGTCGAGAAGGCGGGTGAAGGCGCGGACCGCCGCGGCCGGACCGTCCGGATGGGCCCAGACGCCGCCGCAGATGGCGAGGAAGTCGGCGCCGGCGGCGACCAGCGGCAACGCGTTGTCGACGGTGATGCCGCCGATCGCAACGCACGGCACCGTCATCACCGCGCTCCACCACGACAGCAGATCCATGCTCGCGCGATGCTTCGGCTCCTTCGTCGTCGTCGGATGGAACGCGCCAAAGGCGACGTAGTCAGCGCCGGCCTCGGCCGCCTCCATCGCCAGATGCCGGGAGTCGTGGCAGGTCACGCCAACGATCGCATCGCCGCCGACCGCGGCCCGGGCGCTGCGGTAGTCGGCGTCGTCCTGACCGACGTGCACTCCGTCGCACCCGAGCGAGGCGGCGAGATCGGGCCGATCGTTGAGGATGAAGGCGACGTCGCGCGCCTGGGCAACGGGACGAAGGCGGTCGCAGGCGGCGCGAACGGTGTCGTCATCGACGTCCTTGAGCCGCAACTGCACCGCGGCGACCGGGCCTGCGTCCAGTGCTTCGGCAAGGCGGGACGCGAATGCCGCCGCGTCGATGCGCGGCGGCGTCACGAGGTAGAGTTTACAGGATGGATTGGCCGCGCTCACTCCGCTGCCTTGGCCGTCCCGGCTGCCTCTTCCTTGCCGAGGAAGATGTTGATGATGCGCCCGAGCATGTCCAGCGCCTCCTCGCGGGGGCGCTGGAAGGTGTTGCGGCCAATGATCTGGCCGTTGCCGCCGCCGTCGCGGATATCGCG
>JBBSCD010000113.1:0-3456 GCA_038250645.1 Rhodospirillales bacterium | reverse complement strand
TCCCGCCCAGCGCCTGGTCGAAAGCAAGTCGTTCAAGCTCTACCTTGCCTCGTTCCGCAATCACCACGATTTCCACGAGGCCTGTACGCTGGCGGTCGCGGCAAAGATCCGCACGGCGGCCGAACCGCAATGGCTCCGGATCGCCGGCTACTGGTACCCGCGCGGCGGAATCCCCATCGACGTTTTCTACCAGACGGGCGAGCCGCCGAAAGGGCTCTGGCTGCCGGAGCCGGGCGTTCCGCCCTATCGCGGCCGCGGCTGAGCGCGACTACGATGAAGCAGCCGCTCGCGCGGCCAGCTCATCCGGTGCAACCGCGTCCTCGGCTTGAGGCTGAAGCTCGGCTCCAGCGGGCCGCCAGAAGGGGCGCTGGCCGAGGAACCGGTCCCAGGTCCTGAGCACGCCCTGCTCGCGGTGCCCCGAGACATGGCTCTGCCAGCCGATAATCACCCCGGCGGCGAAGGCGACCGTGCGCCGGTCCTTGCCGGTCACCCGCTTCGGCGCCTTCTTCAGCAGGCCGCGAGCGACTTCCAGGTCGTTGTTCAGGCCAAGCTGATCCTGCAGCGCCTTCATCGCAGCGAGGAAGGGCGTGACCTGCCGGCGCGGGAAGAGCATGCCGAAGAATTCGGTGGCGTAGCGGAGCTTCTTGATCTGGATGCGGACCGCGTGCCGCTCTTCCGCCGCGAGCTCAGAAAAGTTTGCGGCCAGGGCAAGGGTCTCGTCGTAGCGCTCATCGAACAGATGACAGGCAAGATCGACCGCGAGCGTACGCAGCGAAGCAACCTGATCGGGCGTCGCCCCGTCGTGCCAGCGTCGACCCGCGGCCCACGCCTTCAGCAGCAGCATTAGCCCGGCGTAGCGTTGCGACTTGATCGCCGCGGCCGCGCGCGCGTAGGCCTCTTCGCGCAGGTCTTCGACCACCCTCGTCAGCCGCGTCAGCGTTCCTTCCTGGGGCATGGCCTCGACAACCGGCTGCAGCACCCCGCCGACGAACACGTCCCAATCGCGCGCCCCGCCGAGCTCGCGGATCAGCCACTTGAGCTCGCCGTTGAGGTAGCGGTACTGCTCGTCCGGAATGAAGGCGCGGTAGAGCGTCAGGGCGGAGCGCAGCCGGCGGGAGGCGACCCGCATCTGGTGGATGCCCTCGTCGTGCGCCCGCGCGAGGACACACGCCTCGTTCGCGCGCAAATGTTCTGCGCCGGCAACAATGATCCGGGTCAGCGCCTCTTCGGCGGTCGCGAGTGGGGCAATCGCCGGCGCTTTCGCCTTGCGCCAGCGCACTGGAGGTTTCTCCGCGGCGGCCTTGCCCACCGCCGGCCTCTCCGGGTCGTTCATGGCCCGCATTTTCCCGTTCCCAAGCATTGCCGCTACAATTGCGGCCACGTAGCGCCGTTTCGGGCAGTCTTCTGCAAGTGGATCCCGGCCTTCACGCTGTCAACGCCGCCCGCAGGTCCGCGAGGGTTCTTTACTTCAAGATCAAAGACTGCCCATCTTTGCTAGCGGAAAGCGCTGCTCGATGCGGTATGCGAGCTGATCGCGAACCTGACGATAGGCCGAAAGGCGAACCTCGCGGCTCCCTTCGATCAACGTCGGGTCGAACGTATTCCAGAAGACCACGTCGCACGCCATCATTCGTGTCAGCTCCATGGCCTGGTGATGGGCCTCCGGCGATAGCGAAATGATCAGGTCGAAGGATTCGTCTTCGAGATCGGCGAACGTCCTTGGCGCATGACGGGAAATGTCGACGCCGACCTCGTCCATGACCTTGACGGCGAAGGGGTCGAGCATGCCCTCGCGGACGCCGATGGACTCGACGTGCATGCGGTTGCCGAGCCGGCTGCGGAGGATGCCCTCGGCCATCGGCGAGCGCACGGCGTTGAACGTGCATGCAAACAGCACCGCGGATGGGTTCTCGAGCAAGTCCGCCTCAGGCTCGGATGTGGAGGATGCAGATCAGGGTGAACAGGCGCCGGGCCGTCGCCATGTCAATGTCAACTTTGCCCACGAGGCGCTGGCGCAGAACCTCGGCGCCCTCGTTGTGGAGGCCGCGCCGGCCCATGTCGATGGCCTCGATGCGACTGGGCGGCAGGCTCTTGATTGCGCTGAAGTAGCTGTCGCAGACGAGGAAATAGTCCTTGACGATCCGGTGCAGGCAGGACAGCGAGAGCGTAAACCGCGTCAGAGGCCTCTTGGCAGTGTCGAAAACATTGAAAACGAGGCGGTTGTCGACGATCCCGAGGCTGAGAACGTACGGTCCGTTGAAGCCGCCCGCAGGCGCAAAACGGTTATCCTCGATCAGGTCGTAGAGGGCGGCGCGACGTTCATTCTCGATCTGGGCGCTGAGGCGGATCCGGCCCGCTTCCTCAAGACTTATGCGGGCGATGCGCTGGGCGTCGTCGCCCACCCCTGTGGCGCCCGGCGGCGCGGCCACGACGGCCTAGAGGTCGCGCCTGCGGTTGAGGCGCAGGGCGATGGAGCGGGCATGGGCGCCGAGCCCTTCGGCTTCGGCCAGGGTGACGGCGGCCGGGCCGACGACGGCGAGACCCGTGGCGTCACAGCCGACGAAGGTGGTGCGCTTGAGGAAGTCGAGTACACCCAGGCCGGACGAGAACCGGGCGCTGCGCCCGGTGGGCAGGACGTGGTTGGGTCCGGCGACATAATCGCCGAGCGCTTCCGGTGTAAGCCGCCCGAGGAAAATGGCGCCGGCGTTGTGCACCCGCCGCGCCAGGGTATCGGGATCGGCGACAGCGAGCTGCAGGTGCTCGGGCGCGACCCGGTCGATGAGGGCCGGCGCCTGATCGAGATCCTGCAGCAGGATGACGCAGCCGTGCGCGGCCCAGCTTGCCGCGGCCGTGTCGCGGCGGGCGAGGGTGGCCAGGTGATCCTCCACTGCGGCGCAGACGGCCTCGGCGAAGGCGGCATCGGAGGTGATCAGGATCGACTGGGCGGCGGCGTCGTGCTCGGCCTGTGCGAGGAGGTCGACGGCAATCCACGATGGGTCGTTGTCCGCGTCGGCGACGATGAGGACCTCGGACGGCCCGGCGATCATATCGATGCCGACCTGGCCGAACACCTGCCGTTTGGCCTCCGCGACATAGGCGTTGCCGGGACCCACGATCATGTCCACCGGCGCGATCGTGGCGGTACCGTAGGCCAGCGCCGCGATCGCGTGGGCGCCGCCGACGCGGTAGATTTCGTCGACCCCGGCGAGGCGTGCGGCGGCAAGCACAAGGGGATTGAGTTGCCCGTCCGGCGCAGGCACGGTGATGACCAGCCGTTCGACCCCGGCAATCCGGGCCGGCAGCGCGTTCATGAGCACAGATGATGGATAAGCCGCGGTCCCGCCGGGAACATAAAGACCGGCGGCGGCCACCGGCGTCCAGCGGTAACCGAGGCGGACGCCGGCGGCGTCGACTTCGTCGAGATCGGCCGGCATCTGCCGGGCATGGAACGCGCCG
>JBBSCD010000112.1:0-3728 GCA_038250645.1 Rhodospirillales bacterium | reverse complement strand
GACGCTCAGCGTCACGGTTGGGCGACCGGCGTTAAGCAGCAGGCTGCCGGCCTTGGGGAGGATCTCGCCCGGGATCATGGTCGCACCCTTCTGCTAGCGTATGGGCTGGTGAACGGTGACGAGCTTGGTCCCGTCGGGAAAGGTGGCCTCGACCTGGATGTCGTGGATCATCTCGGCGATCCCCTCCATAACCTGGTCGCGGCCGATGACGCCGGCGCCGTCGCGCATCAGCGACGCCACCGAGCGGCCGTCGCGGGCGCCCTCGACGACGAAGTCGGTGATCAGCGCGATCGCCTCGGGGTAGTTGAGCTTGACCCTGCGAGCGAGACGCCTGCGCGCGACCTCGGCGGCCATGGCGACGAGCAGCTTGTCCTTTTCGCGCGGCGTCAGGTGCATGGATCTTCCATCCCCTCCGGTCTCCGTCCGCTAGATGCTCCAAAGCCGCGGCAGCCGTGGCGCGAGGCCGCCCGCCTCCCGCCGCAGCATCGCCCACAGTTCGGAGTATGCACCGCGCAAGGCCCGCGCGTCGCGACCGAGCAGGCGGACGAGCAGCGTAACACCGATCTCGGTCACACCGATGCGCAGATCCGGACCGCTCAGCCCGGCGGCGAGCATGCGCACCTGCGCGGCAGCACGATCCGGCTTCGGTCCGCAACAGACGACGGTGCCGACGGCAGCGGCGCCGTCGAGGCCGGCGGGCGAGGCCTGGATGGCGGCAACGTCGTTGGCCAGGCGAAACGCGTCCATCCAGATCAGCCGGCCGTCGCGGCGGATCTCCCAGGCGTCATGGATCAGCCCGGCCGAGAACCGCTCGCCTCGTGCACGCCGACCGAAGACGAGGATCTCGCCGGCGAGCAGCCGGGCCGACGCAGCGAGCGAGACGGTCGTCTTTCGCCGCAGCCGGGCGCGATCGAAGACGATCGTCTCGTTCGCCAGCCACTCCAGCCAGCTCTCCGGCCCGGCATCAAGATCGAGGCGAATATCGCAGGTGGCGCCGCAGCTGCGGTAGACCTTCTCGGCGGCCTGGGTCGTCACCAGCGCCGCCGCGCCTTCGCTGACGGAGACCCGAATATCCAGGACATCACCGCCGACCAGTCCGCCACTTGTGGAAACAACGACCGCCAGCGGCACACCGGGATCGTGGGGGCGCGGAAATAGCACGCGGAGCGGCGCGCGCTGGTCAAGCGTATCGAGCCGGCTGACCCCCGCACTGCCCTCGCTGTCGCGGATGAACGAGAGCCGCAACCGGCCTTGGGTCGGCGCGGCGACAAGCGGCTCAGACGGTGAGGTGACGTCGGACATCCTCTTCGACCATGTCGGCGTTGGCGCCTTCGGCGACGATTTCGCCGCGGTCCATGACCACGTAGGTGTCGGCCAGTCCGCGGGCGAAATCGAAGTACTGCTCGACCAGCACGATCGCCATGTTGCCGCGGCCGACGAGCTGGCGGATGACCCGCTCGATGTCCTTGATGATCGACGGCTGGATCCCCTCGGTCGGCTCGTCGAGAAGAAGCAGCCGCGGCCGGATGACCAGCGCCCGGGCGATGGCCAACTGCTGCTGCTGGCCGCCGGAAAGATCGCCGCCGCGGCGGGCGAGCATGTCGCGGAGCACCGGGAAGAGGTCGAAAATTTCGTCGGGGACGTGGCGAAGGCTGCGCGGCAGCGCGGCGAAGCCGGTCTGCAGGTTCTCCTCGACGCTGAGCAGCGGGAAGATCTCCCGGCCCTGGGGCACGATGGCGATGCCGCGCGCGGCCCGAGCATGCGCCGGCAACGTCGTGATGTCCTCGTCTTCCCACCGGATCTTGCCGGAGCGCACCGGCTGCTGGCCGGCGATGCAGCGCAACAAGCTGGTCTTGCCGACGCCGTTGCGCCCGAGGATGCAGGTGACCTGATCCTTCGCCGCGCTCAAGCTGACCTGGCGCAATGCCTGGCTGGCGCCGTATAAGAAATCGATGGAGTCCACTTGAAGCATGAACTTTCATCCCGTTCCGGCGGCTGCGAAAGACCCGCGACCACCCTCACCCTCCCGCTACGCGGGTCCCTCCCTCTCCCGCACCCGGGAGAGGGTCGGGGTGAGGGTGCGTCCCCGAGCTGGAACCTTCTCACCGCCCGAGATAAACCTCGACCACCTGCTTGTTGCGCTGCACGTCGGCGAGCGTGCCTTCCGCCAGAACCCGGCCCTCGTGCAGCACCGTCACCGGACAGTCGAGCGAGCGGACGAAGGTCATATCGTGCTCGACGACGACGACCGTGTGGCTCTTGTTGATTTCCTTGAGCAGGATCGCAGTCTGCTCGGTTTCGCTGTCGGTCATGCCGGCCACCGGCTCGTCGACGAGGAGCAGTTGCGGATCCTGCGCGAGCAGCATGCCAATCTCCAGCCACTGCCGCTGGCCGTGCGACAGCGAGCCGGCGAGGCGGTCGCGGGCCGCGGTCAAAGCGATCGTCTCCAGGACGGCGTCGATCCGCGCGCGCTGGCTGCGGGCGGCCCGGAAAAACAGCGAGGCGAAGACGTTGCGGCCGCCGGCCAGGGCCAGCTCAAGGTTGGCGTAGACGCTGTGGCCGTCGAATACCGTCGGCTTCTGGAACTTCCGGCCAATGCCGAGGTTAGCGATCCGGGCCTCGTCGAGCGCGGTCAGGTCGACCCCGCCGTTGAAGAAGACGTCGCCGGCGTCCGGCCGGGTCTTGCCGGTGACGACGTCCATCATCGTCGTCTTGCCGGCGCCGTTCGGCCCGATGATGGCCCTCAGCTCGCCGACGATGACGTAGAAGCTGAGGCTGTTCAGCGCCTTGAAGCCGTCGAACGAGACGCTGACGCCGTTCAGATAAAGCAGGGTGTCGCGCGCTTCCGCGCGGGCGTGAATGTGCGCGCTCATTCAGCGGGGACCTCACCTGGTCGTTCGCCCGCACCGCCGGAGGCCGCGGGCCGGTCGCGCTGCCGGCGCAGGCTTGAGGCGACCGCGCCGATGACGCCCTTGGGCAGGAACAGGGTGACGGCCACGAACAGGGCGCCCAGCGCGAACAGCCAGACCTCGGGCATGGCGCCGGTAAGGTAGCTTTTCGCGTAGTTGACGAGCAGCGCGCCGAGGATCGCGCCGTGCAGCGTGCCGCGGCCGCCGACCGCGACCCAGATGACGATCTCGATGGAATTGGCCGGGGCGAACTCGCCGGGATTGATGATCCCGACCTGCGGGACATAGAGCGCGCCGGCGATCCCGGCCATCATCGCCGAGATGACGAAGACGAACAGCTTGTAGTACTCGACCGGATAGCCGAGGAAGCGGGTTCGGCTTTCGGCGTCGCGGATGGCGACGAGCACCTTGCCGAGCCGGGAGGTAACAATGAACCGGCAGAGCAGGTAGCCCAGAGCCAGCGGGGCCGCGGAGGCCGCGTACATCCCGACGCTGGTTCCGTCCGCCTGGAGATTGAAGCCGAGGATGTCCTTGAAATCGGTCAGACCGTTGTTTCCGCCGAAGCCCATGTCGTTGCGGAAGAAGGCGAGCATCAGTGCGAACGTCAGCGCCTGGCTGATGATCGAAAGATAGACGCCGGTCACCCGCGAGCGGAAGGCGAACCAGCCGAAGAGAAACGCGAGCAGCCCCGGCACCGCCACCACCATCGCCGCCGTGAAGGCGAAGCTGTCGAAGCCGTGCCAGTACCACGGCAGCTCCTTCCAGTTGAGAAAGACCATGAAGTCCGGCAGCTCGGCGTTGCCGTAGACGCCCCGCTCG
>JBBSCD010000111.1:0-4140 GCA_038250645.1 Rhodospirillales bacterium | reverse complement strand
TGCTCAAGCTGGTCGAGGAGGACCAGGAAGACAATAACAGCTCGCATGACTTCGGCCGGGATATCCTGCCCAAGGCCATCGGCCGCGCGGAGATGTTCGCCTACGATTTCATGACCAACAAGATCCCCGGCGAGCCCGCCGACAAGCGCCCCTACTGGCGGGACGTCGGTACGCTCGACGCATATTTCGAGGCCAACATGGACATCCGCGCCATCAATCCGGCGCTCAATCTGTTCAACCGGAAGTGGCCGCTGCGCACCGCCGGCTACTCGGACCCGCCGACGAAATTCGCCTTCGACGAGGCCGACCGGCGCGGTCAGGCGCTGGATTCGGTGCTGGCCGGCGGGTCGATCATTTCCGGCGGCGTCATCCGCAACTCCGTCGTCGGCCGCCACGTCTACGTCCACGCCCAGGCCGAACTCGACACGTGCATCGTCTTCGACTACTGCGACATCGGCCGCAAGGCGAAGCTGCGCAACTGCATCCTGGAGAAGAACGTTCGCATTCCCGAGGGAGCGGTCATCGGCTATGATCTCGACGCCGACCGGAAGGCCGGTTACTTCGTCACCGATGACGGACTGGTCGTCGTCGAGGGCAAGCGGACCCCCGTGGAGCTGACCACGATGATGCTGTAGGCGCGATCGTCGCGGCGTAACTCGGCCCCTGCCCGCGGCTATTGCTTCTTCTCGGTCCGCTGCAGGACGTAACCCGTCGGGCATGTCGGCGCGCCGGTCTCGGTGTTCCAGATGATCGGCGCGGTCTTCGCCTGCAGCCAGAATGGCGCGTTCGCATCTGCGCAGACGCACGGCTTGAACTGGCAGGCGCCGGCGAGGGCGTCGCCGCGCTCCAGCCTCGGCGTGCCGCCGCAGCCGCTCGCCAGCGAGAGGGCCGCAAGGACTGCAGCCCAGACCGCGGCGATGAGCTTTCGCATCATGTCCCTCCCCAACGCTGTCGAGAGCACGGCGCTCTCGCCACGGGAGGATCGTCTTTAGCGGAAAATCATGAATGCCGTAACCCGTCGCCTGCCTCGGCGACCGACGGCACGGTCAGGACGAGATGGACACGGTCTTGATGTTGACGAACTCGCGAATCCCGAGCGCGCCAAGCTCGCGGCCGTAGCCGGACCGTTTGATGCCGCCGAAGGGAAGGCGCGGGTCGGACGCGACCATTGCGTTGACGAACGTCTGCCCGGCCTCGATTTCGTCGATGAAGCGCTGCCGTTCGTCCTCGTCATTAGTCCAGACGCTGCTGGCAAGGCCGTAGGGGCTGTCATTGGCCAGCGCGATGGCGGCGGCGACGCTCGCGACCCGGAACAGGAGCGCGACCGGCCCAAAGACCTCCTCGTGGTACGCCGGCGCTGCCTTGGGAATGTCGGTGATCGCCGTCGGCAAATAGAAGTTGCCGGGCCCCTCGCCGCGTCGCCCGCCGGTCAAAAGCCTTGCGCCGGCATCGAGAGTCCCTGACACCTGGGCTTCAACCTGATCGCGAATGTCGGGCGTCGCCAGGGGACCGATATCGGTGTCTTCGGCCATCGGATCGCCGACCTTCAGCGCCTCGAGCGTCGCGACGAAGCGCGCCTCGAAGCGGTCATAAACGTCGGCGTGGACGATGAAGCGCTTGGCGGCGATGCAGGACTGCCCGTTGTTGATGGTGCGCGCCGTCACCGCCACGTCGGCGGCGCGATCCAGATCGGCGCTCGGCATGACGATGAACGGGTCGCTGCCACCCAGCTCCAGCACCGTTCTCTTGATGACTTCCCCGGCGCCGGCGGCGACACGCGCGCCGGCGCTGTCGCTGCCGGTCAGCGTCGCTGCGACCACGCGGGGATCTTCGAGGATGCGCGCCACCGCAGAAGAACTCACCAGGAGACTCTGGAAGACGCCGCCGGGAAAACCCGCCCGCGCGAAGATGTCGGCGATGGCAAGCGCGCAACCGGGGACATTCGACGCATGCTTGAGCAGCCCTGTGTTGCCGGCCATCAGCGCCGGGGCGGCGAAGCGGAAGACCTGCCAGAAGGGGAAATTCCACGGCATGACCGCGAGGACCGGACCAAGCGGCAGATACCGAATGAAGCTCTTCGCGGCGTCGCTGCGGATCTCTTCATCGGCAAGAAAACCGGGGCCATGCTCGGCATAGAAACGGCACGCCCAGACGCATTTCTCGACCTCGGACACAGCGGCTTTGAGCGGCTTGCCCATCTCCTCGACCATCAGCCGGGCGAGCGCCTCTTTATCCTCATCGAGAATGGCCGCCGCCTGCCGCAGCCAGTTCGCCCGGTCGGCGAAGTCAGTGTGCCGAAAATCGGCGAAGGCCGCGGCCGAGCGGGCGATTGCGGCCTCGACCTCTGCTTCTCCGGCTTCCGGGTAGTCCTTGATGGCCTCGCCGGTTGCCGGATTGACGCTCCGCATGACCGCAGCTCCCCATTATTGCGCTCGTCTACTAGAGCCCGGCCTTTAGGAGTTCGCCCTAACCCACGTTACGCCGCGTTGTCGTCGTCGGCGTCATCCTGACGCGGGTCTGCAATGCACGACAGCGGCGGGAGCGGGCGATGGCGGAAACGGTAGGCTTTATCGGCTTGGGAAACATGGGCGCAGGCATGGCCAGATGCCTGCTCGACGCGGGCTATGGCCTGAACGTCTACAATCGGACGGCGGAGAAGGCCGACCCTCTGGTCGAGGCCGGAGCGACCCGCGGCGAGACGCCCGGCGACGTGTCCGCCGGCGTCGGCGTCGTCTTGACCATGCTCGCCGACGACCGCGCGCTTGAGCAGGTCGTGTTTGGCGACAGCGGGCTGCTCGACCGGCTCGGTGCCGGCGCGATCCATGTGTCGCTCAGCACGGTGTCACCGCTCACGGCGCAACGCCTGGCGGAAGCGCACAGCGAACGCGGCTCGGTTTATTTCGCCGCACCGGTCTTCGGCCGCCCCGACGCCGCCGCCGCCGGCAAGCTGTGGGTCGTCACCTCCGGCCCGGACGCAGCGAAAGAACGGGTCCGCCCGCTGCTTGATGCGTTTTCGCAGGGCATTTTCGACTTCGGCGAGGATATCGGCGCGGCGAACACGGTGAAGCTCGCCGGCAACTTCCTCATCGTTGCCGCCATGGAGGCAATGGCCGAGGCTTTCACCATGGCCGAGAAGCGGGGCGTTGACCGCACCAGGCTCGCCGAGCTGTTCGCCGCGACCCTGTTCGACTGCCCGGTCTATCGCAACTACGGCCGGATGATCGCCGAGCGTCGGCACACCCCGGCCGGCTTCGCTCTGTCGCTTGGGCTAAAGGATGTGCGCCTGGTTCTGGAAGCCGCACGCGACGCCGAGGCGCCGATGCCGATGGCGAGTCTGCTCCACGACCGCCTGCTCACCATGCAAGCCCAAGGTCAGGGCGCGATCGACTGGAGCGGGCTGGCGCTGGCCGCTTCCAAGGAAGCAGGACTTGGCTGAACGAACGAGCCCGGCTTCGCCGCCCGAAGACAACGTTAGGAGGTCAGCGATGAACCTGAACCTGAAGCTGCTTTGCCTGCCTCTCATGCTCATGGCCACCGCACTTGCAGTGCTTGTGAGTCCGGCATCCGCCGCGGAGGGCCCGTTCTCGGTCGGCAAGCTGATCGGGCTGCCGGTGATCGGCGACGACGAAAGCCCGCTTGGCGACGTCGACGATGTCCTGGTCGGCTACGACGGGCGAATCACCGATTTCGTCGTCAACCTGACCGGCGAAGCTCGCGAAGGACAGCGTGTCAGCGTGCCTTGGGCGGATATAACGCTTGAGCGCGAGCCGCTGCAGGTCAAGCTCTCGAACGCGGAGAAATCCTACACGCGCTACCCCGGTCCGCCTCACGGCACCCTCGGCGCGATCAACGGGGCGCTGATCACCATGGTCATAGGTGCGCCGGCAATAACCCCCCTCGGCGAGCGCGTCGGCGAGGTCGTCAGCCTTGGCGTCAAGGCCGACGGCCGGATCGTCGATATCGCCCTCTCCCAGGGCGGCAGGGAGGTTCCGCTGCCGTGGAGTTTCGTCGAGATCAGGCCGGAAAAGTCGACCTTCCCCACCGAGCGGAACATCGAGGCGGTGGTGTTGGTCGATCGTCCGGATTGAGCAACCGTGCGCGAATCATCGCCGCCAGCCGCCGCGAAGAAGAAAAAGCGCA
>JBBSCD010000110.1:0-4431 GCA_038250645.1 Rhodospirillales bacterium | reverse complement strand
TGCTGGTGCCCTCGGCGAACAGGATCAGGCCGCGCCCCCTACCAGAGCCCGTCGTCAGCCTGCGGATTAGCTCCTGCCGCTGGCTCATCGCCTCGCCGCCGCTGCGGTTGACGAAGACCGTGCCGGTCAGCCTGGCCGCCGTGCCGAACAGCGGCCACGTGCCGACCTCGCTTTTTGCAACGAAGGCCGCGTCGATCAGCGCGGCGAGGATCGGGATGTCGAGATAGGAGACATGGTTGGCGACCGTCAGCGCCGGGCCGGCGCTGTACGCATTGCCCAGAACCCGCACGGTGATCCCGGCAAGGCGGTAGCAGGCCTTCGACCAGACCACCTGGATCGGCCGCCGCCAAAACCGCAGCGGGCCGATGCAGATGGCGTAAGCAAAGATCATCGCGGCGTTGAGCAGCAGGAACGCGAACAGACGGACGCCGGCCCGCAGCGGCGAGGCAGCCGGCGTCATCCGCGTCTCATTCGCCCAGCGGCTCGGCGGCCGGAGGCCGGTAGCGCCGCTCGTACTTTTCCGTAAGCTGGTCGGTCTTGACAATCACGCAGACGTCAGTGGTGTTGAACTGGTGATCGACCACCGCCCCGTCGCCGACGAAGCCGCCGACCCGCAGGTAGCCCTTGATCAGAGGCGGCAGCGCGCTCAGCGCCGACTGGACGTCGATGCCCGCGAGCGGCAGCAGGTCCATGCCGACGTAATGGTGCTCCAGAGCACGCGGCCGCAGGGTCTGCGGCGCCAGGTGATAATGGTGGAGGTAGGCGAGCTGACGCTCCATGTGATGCGGCTCGGTGCCGGGAAAGCTGGCGCAACCGAACATCAGGTGAATGTCGTATTCGCGGACATAGGCGGCGATCCCGCGCCAGAGGATCTGCATGACGCCGCGGTTGCGATAGGCCGGATCGACACACGAGCGGCCGAGCTCGACGATCTCGCCAGGGCAGGACATCAGCGTCGTCAGATCGTATTCCTGGGAGGTGTAGAAGCCGCCATGCTGAAGCGCGACCGAGCGGCGCAGCAGGCGGTAGGTTCCGACCACCTTCGGCGCCCCGTTGGACTTCTCCAGGTCGATGACCAGCAGGTGGTCGCAGAAGGAGTCGAATGCATCGAAGTCGCGCCGCTGCGCCCTCATCTCGGGCGTCGGCGTCGCCGCCATCTCCTCGTAGAAAACCTCATACCGGAGGGTCTGAGCGCTTTCTATCTCGCCCGGCGTCTCCGCAAGCCTGACCTGAAAGTCGTTAAAGCGTAGAGGCTCCACGTTACCTTCCCGCGACGTGTCCCCGCGCGGCCGAACATCGGCGTAACACCGCTTCCGCACGGGTATCTGTGATCAGACTCACAAGCTCGCAGGATAGGTATGGCAAACGGCTGATTGTCCAGCAAGCGAATTCGGCTGCAGCTGCGATCACCCGAATGACGAGCGTTTGCCTCGGATGGCTCCGCTTTCGCCGGCAATTTCAGCGCGTGGGAACGGGCCTGTCGCCGGAGTAATCGTAAAAGCCGCGCCCTGTTTTGCGTCCCAGCCAGCCCGCCTCGACGTATTTGACCAGCAGCGGGCAAGGGCGGTATTTGGAATCGGCCAAGCCCTCGTGCAGGGTGTGCATGATGCCGAGACAGGTGTCGAGGCCGATGAAGTCGGCGAGCTCCAGCGGGCCCATGGGGTGATGCGTCCCAAGGCGCATGGCGGTGTCGATGTTATCGACCGAGCCGACGCCTTCGTAGAGCGTGTAGATGGCCTCGTTGACCATCGGCATGACGATACGATGGACGACGAAGGCGGGAAAATCCTCGGCGCTGATGGGAACCTTGCCGAGCTTGATGGCGAGGTCGTGGATGGTGCGGAACGTTTCCTCGTCCGTCGCGATGCCGCGGATCAGCTCCACCAGCTCCAGCTTCGGCACCGGGTTCATGAAGTGGGTGCCGAGAAAGCGGCCCGGTCGATCGGTCTGCGTCGCCAGTCGGGTTATCGAGATGGTCGAGGTGTTTGTGGTGATGATCGCATCGGCGGGAAGCACCGCGCACAGCTTGCGCAGGATATCCTTCTTCACCGCTTCGTCCTCGACCGCGGCTTCGATGGCCAACTGGCAGTCGCGGAAGCCGTCGTAGTCGGTGCCGGTGGCGATCCTCGCCGCCGCGGCGTCGGCCTCGTCGGCGGTCAGCTTGCCGCGCTCGACGATGTGCCTGAGATCGGCGTCGATGCATTGCAGCGCGGTGTCGAGGGCTTCCCGCGAGATGTCGCAGAGGTAGACATCGAAGCCGGCCTGAGCGCAGATCTGCGCAATGCCGGCGCCCATTTGACCGGCGCCGACAGCGCCGATCTTGCGGATGTTCATGAAAACGCACCCACTTCTGGATCCACCGCGGCGCGCCCGTTCAGGCTAGACGTCCAGCGTCTCGGCGAGCTCCGGCAGCGCCTGAAACAGATCGGCGACCAGCCCGTAGTCGGCGATCTGGAAGATCGGCGCTTCCTCGTCCTTGTTGATGGCGACGATGACCTTGCTGTCCTTCATCCCCGCCAGATGCTGGATCGCGCCGGATATGCCGACGGCGATGTAGAGCTCGGGGGCAACGACCTTGCCGGTCTGGCCGACCTGGTAGTCGTTCGGAACGAACCCGGCGTCGACCGCCGCGCGCGAGGCGCCGACGGCGGCGCCGAGCTTGTCGGCGACCTTTTCGAGCAGGGCGAAGTTGTCGCCGCTGCCCATGCCGCGGCCGCCGGAGACGACGATCTTGGCGCTGGTCAGTTCGGGGCGTTCGCTCTGGGTCAGCTCCTGGCGGACGAAGCTCGACAGGCCCGGATCGTCGGCGGCCGCCACGGTCTCAACGCTTGCCGAACCGCCCTCCGTCGCGGCGGCCTCGAAACCGGTGGAACGCACCGTGATGATCTTGATCGGGTCGCCGCTTTCGACCGTCGCGAGGGCATTCCCGGCGTAGATCGGGCGAACGAAGGTCTTGGCGTCGATCACCTTGCTGATGTCGGACAGCATGGCGACGTCGAGCAAAACCGCGACCCGCGGCATGATGTTCTTGCCGGTCGTGGTCGCGGACATCAGCACGTGAGTGTAGTCCTTGGCCAGCGAGACGATCAGCGGGGTCAGGCCTTCCGCCAGGGGATGGCCGTAGACCGGCGCGTCCGCCAGCAGGACCTTGTTCACCCCGGCAACCTTGGCGGCCGCGTCGGCCACGGCCTGACAGCCCTCGCCGGCGACGAGGACCGTGACGTCGCCAAGCTGGCTCGCGGCCGTCACTGTCGTCAGCGTCGCCGGCTTGAGGGATTGATTGTCGTGTTCGGCAATGACCAGTGCGCTCATCAGATCACTTTTGCTTCGTTCTTGAGTTTATCCACGAGCTCGGCGACGCTGCCGACCTTGATCCCGGCCTGCCGCTTCGCGGGCTCCTCGACCTTGATGACCTTCAGCCGCGGCGCGATGTCGACCCCGAGGTCCGCCGTCTTGAGCGTTTCGATCGGCTTCTTCTTTGCCTTCATGATGTTCGGCAGCGAGGCGTAGCGCGGCGTGTTCAGACGCAGATCGGTGGTCACGATCGCCGGCAGGCTCAGCGCCACCGTTTCGAGTCCGCCGTCGACCTCGCGCGTGACTTCGGCTTTGCCGTTGGCGACGACGATCTTCGAGGCGAAAGTCCCCTGCGCCCAGCCGAGCAGCCCGGCGAGCATCTGTCCAACCTGGTTGGAATCGTCGTCGATCGCCTGCTTGCCGAGAATGACCAGCTCCGGCTGCTCCTTGTCGACAAGCGCCTTCAGCAGCTTGGCCACTGCCAGCGGCTGCAGCTCCTGGTCCGCCTGGACGAGGATCCCGCGGTCGGCGCCCATGGCCAAAGCGGTGCGGATCGTTTCCTGACACTGCTGCGGCCCCATCGACACCGCGACAAGCTCGCTCACGACCCCGGCTTCCTTCATCCGGACGGCCTCTTCGACGGCGATCTCGTCGAACGGGTTCATCGACATCTTGACGTTGGCCGTCTCGACGCCGCTCTGGTCGGATTTTACACGGATTTTGACGTTGTAATCGACTACGCGCTTGACCGCGATGAGAACCTTCATGAGTGACCCGCGTGCCCCCTCTTGTTTGGGTGCGTTTCTCAACCTTCGCGCGATCCACCTGGCATCGCCCGACGGCGAAACCGCCTCTTGTGGATCGGCTCCGAGGCGCGGGCACAGTAGGGAGAACCGCTTATCAGGTCAAGACGGGCCTGCGGGCATGCGGCGGCGCGGCGCGCCTTGCGTGTATGCCTGCATGATTGAGAGAAAAGCCGCCGCTCTCGGCGGGTGTCGAACCGGATGAGCCGTGCCGCGGCGCGCCCGGTACGGGCAATCTAGCGGTTGCCGCCGGGCACCCAGAGCACGTCGGCCGCGCCCTTGTCGTTGAGCACGCGGGCGAGGACGAACAGGTGGTCGGACAGCCGGTTGATGT
>JBBSCD010000109.1:0-4464 GCA_038250645.1 Rhodospirillales bacterium | reverse complement strand
TCGGCCCCAGCGGGGCGCGCCGAAGGATCCTGGCTTCGTGCTCCATCCGCTTGACGTGACCGTTGAGCATGTCACGGGCGTCTGTGTCGATGACCGGGCCGATGTCCGTCGACAGCAGCGCCGGATCGTCGACGACAAGCTGGTCAATGGCCCCGGCCAGCATGGTCAGCAGGCCGTCGGCGATATCCTCCTGGACGAACAGCACGCGGAGCGCCGAGCAGCGCTGGCCGGCGCTCTGGAACGCGGAGATGATAGCGTCGCGCGTGACCTGCTCGGGCAGCGCCGTCGAGTCGACGATCATGGCATTCTGACCGCCGGTTTCGGCGATCAGGGACGCCGGCGGGCCATCGCGCCCCGCAAGCGCGCGGTTGATCTGCCAGGCGACTTCGGTCGAGCCGGTAAAGGCGACCCCCGTGATCCGCGGATCGGCGACCAGCGGCGCGCCCACGCTCGCGCCATCGCCCGGCAGCAGGTGCATAACGTCGCCTGGGATTCCGGCTGCGTGGAGGATGCGAACGGCCTGGGCGGCGATCAGCGGCGTCTGCTCGGCCGGCTTGGCGATGACCGCGTTGCCGGCGACGAGCGCCGCCGTCACCTGGCCGGTGAAAATCGCGAGGGGGAAGTTCCACGGGCTGATGCAGGCGAAAATCCCGCCGCCATTCAGCGCTACCGCACGAACGCCGTTGCCGCCGACGGGGAGCGCCAGAGGCCGCCCCAGGTCGGCGCGCGCCCGCGCCGCATAGTAGCGGCAAAAATCGACCGCCTCGCGCACCTCGGCGACGGCGTCGGCGATGGTCTTGCCGGCCTCGGCGATGCACATCGCCATCAGCGCCGGCATCTCCTGCTCAAGCCGGTCGGCGGCGCGATCGAGGCAAGCGGCGCGTTCCTCGACGGACGTCGCCGCCCACTGCGGCGCCACTTCCGCGGCAATTGTCAGCGCCCTGGCAACGTCATCCGGCGTCGCCTCGGCAACATGGCCCACGGTTTGCGCCGCGTCCGAGGGCGAGACCACGGCGGGGCCGCTGGCAGCGTGCTCCCGGCCGCCGATCACCGGCGCGGCCGTCCATGGCCCGCTGGCGGCAGCGGCCATTTCCGCGCCCAGAGCCGCGAGCCGCGTACGGTCGGCGAGATCGATGCCGGCGGAGTTGAGCCGCTCCGGAAGAAACATCGCCCGCGGCTCAGGAATGCGCGGATGCGGCACGTGCGCGAGGCAGCGCACCCGGGCCGCCGGATCGGCGATGATCTCGTCGATGGGTAGCCGGTCGTCCTGAATCCGGTTGACGAAGGAGCTGTTGGCGCCGTTTTCGAGCAGGCGCCGGACAAGGTAGGCGAGAAGGTCTTCGTGCTGACCGACCGGTGCGTAGATCCGACAGCCGACCCCGACTCCGTCCTTCTCGATGAGCTGCCCGTAAAGGCTCTCGCCCATGCCGTGCAGCCGCTGGAACTCGTAATCCCGACGAGGACCGGCATACTCGATCACCGAGGCGATCGAATGGGCATTGTGGGTTGCGAACTGGGGGTAGAAGGCGTCCGGCGCGGCAAGCAGCATTCGCGCGCAGGCGAGGTAGGACACATCCGTCGAGGCCTTGCGGGTGAACACCGGGTAGCCCGGCAAGCCGAGCTCCTGGGCATGCTTGATCTCCGCATCCCAGTAGGCGCCCTTGACCAGCCGGACCATCAGCCGGCGCCTGGCCTGCCTGGCCGTCTCGGCCAACCAGTCGATGACGTATGGCGCGTTCTTCTGGTACGTCTGGACGACAACACCGAGCCCGCCCCAGCCTTCGAGGGACCGGTCGCCCGCCAGGGCGGCAATGACGTCGAGCGACAGGTCGAGGCGATCGGCCTCCTCCGCGTCGATGTTGAGCGCGATGTCCGCCGCCGCGGCCGCCTGCGCCAGTTCCCGCAACCGCGGCACGACCTCCGCCATCACCCGCCCGGCTTGCGCCACCTCGTAACGCGGATGCAGCGCCGACAGCTTGACCGAGATCCCCGGCCCCGAGACCACGTCGCGATCCTCGGCCGCGGCGCCGATGGAGGCGATGGCGTTGGCATAGGACTGGAAGTAGCGCTCGGCGTCGGCCATGGTCCGCGCCGCCTCGCCAAGCATGTCGTAGGAGTAGCGATAGCCGCGTTTTTCCAGCGGCTTCGCCCGCTCGATCGCGTTGTCGATGGTCCGGCCCATGACGAACTGGCGGCCGAGGATGCGCATCGCCTGATTGACGGCCTCGCGCACCACGGGCTCGCCGAGCCGGGCAACGAGGCGGCCCATGGCGGCCCCCGGCGTCTGGCCGGCGGCGTCGTGCAGGCGGACCACGCGGCCGGTGAGCATCAGCGCCCAGGTCGAGGCGTTGACGAACAGCGAGCTGCTTCGGCCGAGATGGCGATCCCAGTCGGCCGCCGACATCTTGTCGCGGATCAGACGTTCCTGGGTCAGATCGTCGGGCACCCGCAGGAGCGCCTCGGCGATGCACATCAGGAGCACGCCCTCCCGCGACGACAGGCCGTATTCGTGGAGGAAGGCGTCCAGCCCACCCTTGCCGCGCCGCTCCTGACGCACCGCCTCGACGAGATGGCACGCCCGGGCCTGGATCCGGCCCCGGGCCCCGTTGGACCGATCTTCGGACTGATCGAGCCGATCCAGCAGCGCGTGCACGCTCGCGGTTTCGTCGCCGCGATGGTGCGACCGGATCGCGTCCCGCCGCCCTCCGACGCTGTCGGGCGCAGTGGCGAAGACAAACCTCATCCCGGCTCCGCCCACCCGCCTGTTTTGCTGCCCCCGCTACTCGGCGGCGGCATGCAGGATGCCGGAGGCTTTGGCGTCTGCCGTCCGGTCGAAGTCGGCAACGATTTCGGCATTCGGCTCGGCGGTGGCGAGGCTGATCCCGATAACGGCCAGCGTGCAGAAGATGAAACCCGGAATGATCTCATAGATGTCAAATATGCCGCCTTCGAGCTGTTTCCAGACGACGACCGTGACCGCGCCGACGATCAATCCGGCGCCGGCGCCGTACCGATTCATACGCCGCCAGAACAGCGACAGCAGGATCACCGGTCCGAAAGCGGCGCCGAAGCCGGCCCAGGCGTAGCTGACCAGTCCGAGCACCCGGCTCTCCGGATCGGAGGCGAGAAGGCCCGCAATCACCGCGATACCGACGACACAGAGGCGGCCGACGAAAACCAGTTCCTTGTCGCTGGCGTTGCGACGAATGAACGGACGGTAAATGTCCTCGGTAAGGGCGCTCGAACAGACGAGAAGCTGGGAGTCGATCGTGCTCATCACGGCGGCCAGGATGGCCGCGAGCAGGAAGCCGGAGACCCACGGGTTGAACAGGATCTGGCAGAACTGGATGAACACGGTCTCAGGGTTGCCCAGCGGCTCGGCGGAGAAGTAGGCGATGCCAGTATAGCCGACGAATACCGCGCCGTATAGCCCGCCCACCATCCAGACGATGTTGATCAGGCGCGCGAGCGGCACGTCGCGCGGCAGGCGCACGGCCATGAACCGGACGAGAATATGCGGCTGGCCGAAGTAGCCCAGCCCCCAGCCCATCAGCGAAATGATGCCGAGCGCGGTCATCCCCTTGAAGACGTCGTTGAAGGTCGGATCGATGGCGCCGACCGCGGCCGTGGTCTCGCCCCAGCCGCCGAGGTGGCCGATGGCGACAACCGGAACGATGATCAGGGCGATGAACATCATCATGCCCTGGAAGAAGTCGGTCCAGCAGACGGCGAGGAAGCCGCCGAGGAAGGTATAGGAGACAATGACGCCGGCGCCGATCCACAAAGCGAGACCGTAGCTCAGCCCGAAGGTTTCCTTGAACAGGACGCCGCCGGCGACAAGTCCGGCGGAGACGTAGAAGGTAAAGAAAAGAAGGATGACGACCGCGGAGATGACCCGGAGAATGCGCGTGCTGTCGGCGAAGCGGTTGTCGAGATAGTCAGGTATGGTGAGCGAGTCCTTCGCCACCTCGGTGTAAATCCGCAGCCGCTCGGCGACAAACTGCCAGTTGAGATAAGCGCCGATGACGAGGCCGATGCCGATCCAGATCTGGTTCATTCCGTCGGCGTAGACGGCGCCGGGCAGGCCGAGAAGCAGCCAGCCGCTCATGTCCGAGGCGCCGGCGGACAAGGCCGCCACCGGCGGCGCTAGACCGCGGCCGCCGAGGATGTAGTCGGCGAGGTTCTTGGTCAGGAAATAGCAGATCAGGCCTATGCCCAGCATTGCCACCAGATAGATGGCGAAGGCCACGATGGCGCCAGTGCTCATAAATCACCTCCCAATCCCACCCGGTCATTGTTGTGACCGCTTCACCGGGCTTGCTGCGGAGGCGCTGGCTCTGTGGCGACAATTTTTCGGGTGCGAGCCCCTAGCGGCGCCCTACCGGCGTCTGATGGCGGCGCCGACGTAGGTGACGATCGACAGCGCCACGACCGTGAGCATCGGCACCAGCAGCCAAAGCCACG
>JBBSCD010000108.1:0-4901 GCA_038250645.1 Rhodospirillales bacterium | reverse complement strand
TCGCGGCGCTGTCGCCGGGGGAACTTTCAGTGCCGCGCTTGAGCGAGCGCTCCGCCGCCGTTGCCGCCCGGGTGGCGGCAGCTCGCGCGGTTCAGGCGGAACGCTACAGGCATGACGGCGGTCGCGTGCCGGTGCGAACCAATGCCCGGATCGATGGCGAGCGGCTCGATGCAGTGGCAACGCCGGACGCGCCCGGGCTGAGTCTGCTGCGAGAGGCGACGGATCGGCTGGGCCTGACCGCGCGCGGCTACCACCGGGTGCTGAAGGTCGCGCGCACCCTGGCCGACCTCGACGGCTGCGACGCCGTCCGCCGCGTGCATGTCGCCGAGGCGCTGTCCTACCGCCGGGTCGTCCCCGGGCGGGCGATGGCGTCCGCCCACAACGGGCGCTGATGTCGGCTAGTGCAGCGTCACACGGCGGCTCTCGATGATCGCCTGAGCGACGAACGCGCCCTGCCGCCAAGCTTCGAGCAGACGCAACGCCGCCGCGTCCGGTTCTTCATCGCGGATCAGATCGGCGATGCGGTTCATCAGCGCCAGATCGGTGATATGGCGGAAGCCCATGGCGTAGGCGTCATCGGGGCTCAGTGCGGCATCGGCATCATCGGCTTTCATGGCGCGGACAGGATAATGGCGAAAGATGAACATTTTGTTGCACTGCGGAACGTGCTACATCCGCCGCCGGTGGACAGTGCGACGACGTTCACGGCCAAGAAGCCGGTTCGAACGCGGCGCGGGGCAGGGGAGAACGGCGGCATGACCACGAGAGTGTTGATGACAACCGTGATGCAGAAACGCCGTGCCCAGTGGTCACTCCTGCCGAAGACCCCTCCAACGGATAACGCTGATGGCGTTGCCGGTTGCGATGCAGTGGCGAACAAGCGGCCCACGGTCGCGGCGAGACCTGCGGCCGTCGCGGGATCCCATCGGCCCAACTGACTGCCCCAGGCCGGATCCTTGTTGCGGAAGCGGTCCGGCCGCGTTTGCGGCCTCAGCCCTGAGGCTGCAGCTTCATCTCCCCGATTCGCCGCACGGTCGTCGCCTGCGGACCGGCCGGGCTTTCCCCATGGGCGATGGCGAGCGCGACCGGCTGATCCTCGCCAAGGTCCGAGAAGTCAGCGTCGACGACAGCATTCTTGTGAAAATAGATCTCGCGGCCATCGGTGGTGGCGATGAAGCCGTGCTCGGCAAAGAGCCGGATGATGCGGCCTTGGAGCATTGGCGGCTCGTGAGTTTTGACATCGTGTCGTGCGACCCGCGCGTGTTCGGCCAACTGCCGCTCGGCAGCTGAGAACGCGTCCCGTATGGCGACGTAGACGTCGCGGTGGGCGTCGGTCTGGCCGGGATCGCGGCTGACAACCAGTTCTTTGCCTGGAACGCTCATTTCGATCCGGACATGATAGAGGTTCTGCCGGTGGTGGCCCTTGTCTGGCGCCTCGACGGCGACGCTGCAGCGAATGAGGCGACCACTCGCGAACCGCTCCAGCTTGTCCACCCGCTCGCGGACCTTGGCCTCGATGAACTCGGACGAATCCATGTTATGAAAGGTGATCTCGAGCGGAACCTGCATGGCTGAACTCCTTGTGCTTGCGGCCGGCAGATTAGCATCCAGCCTCACTTGCGACACAACCCAGATCCAACGGTTGTCGCCGAGGTGGGTGCCCGCGGCCCGGTACCACTGGCAAGGCATGACACTGATGCGGCACATCGCTATCGCACTGCTTCTTGTCGCTGCGACGATCGTCGGCCGACCGGTATCCAGCGCGGAACCGGCCGACCCGCCGATCAGCGGCGATGCCCGCAGCGCCGTCGTCTTCGACGGCGACAGCTTCGACTTCGCCGGCCGGCATTTCCAGCTCGCGGGAATCGACGCGCCCGAGCTCGGCCAGCGCTGTGAGAAGGAGGACGGCCTCAATGCCGCCTGCGGGCTGACCGCCGCTTACGAGTTGCGCAAACGGCTTCAGCTCGATCCGCGGCCGCTACGCTGCTGGCCGCAAGGCGAGACGGCCGATAAGGCAGTCCTGGCGACGTGCGCCGCCGGGGAGGACGATCTGGCTCTGGTTCTGGTGGAAAGCGGTTACGCCCAAGCCTTGCCCGAAGCGCAGATCGATTATCGTCTCGCCGAGGAGAAGGCGCGCGGGTCCAGCATCGGCCTGTGGGCTAGCAGGAAAAACGTCGCGCCCTGGGACTGGCGGGCGGAACGGGCCAAGGCTAGAGCGCATTCGCCCGAGGAAGGCTGCGTCATCGCAGGCACGATGACGTCCTCCGGCGAGCGGCTGTACTTCGGTCCGCTCGACCATGGCTACGCGACGAAGAGCGTGGACGAGGCCCGCGGCGAGCGCTGGTTCTGCAGCGACGAGGCGGCGCGGAAGGCCGGCTTCCGGCGCCCCGACGAGCAGGCCGCGCCGTGATCGGAACGGGCGCACCGGCACCGTGCTCAGAAGTCGAGGATGGTGTAGGTTTCGACGGGAGCGAGCCCGGGGACAAGGTCGGCAAGAATGCCGCGAAAGGACGGGCGCGACTTGATCCGCGCGTACCAGGTCTTGGCGCTTTCGTTGTGCGTCCACGGCACATCGCCGATGTAGTCGACGCAGGAGATGTGGGCGGCGGCGGCGAGGTCGGCGAGACTGAGCCGGTCGCCGGCAAGCCAGTTGCGTCGTTCGGCGAGGAAACCGATGTAGTCGAGGTGGTAGCGGATGTTGCCGAGCCCGGCGCGGATGGCGTCCGAATTGGGATAGCCGGCGCGCATCAGCCGCTTGGCGACCTTTTCGCCGACGAGATTGGCCGTCACCTCCGCGTTGAACTTGCCGTCGAACCAGCCGACCAGGCGGCGGACCTCGGCCCGCTCGGTAACGCTCGCACCGCCCAGCGGCGGCGTCGGGTGGATCTCGTCGAGGTATTCGGAAATGGCGGTTCCGTCGCAGAAGATGGCCCCGTCCGGTTCGACCAGGACCGGAACCTCGCCGGCCGGGTTCATGGTCAGGAACGCTTCGCGGCGCTCCCAGACCGGCTCGATGTGGTTGTCGCTCTCCAGCTTTTTCTCGCCCATGACCAGCCGGACCTTTCGGCACGGCGGCGACAGCCACAGATAGTAAAGCGTGCGCATGGCGAGGGACTATAGCGGATGGCCGGAAAAGAAAACATCGCTTGCCGACGTTCGCCCGACCAGGCTTCTCAGCCTCGGGCGGCGACGATCAGGTCGGCGACCTCGCGGACGGCGCCGAAGCCGCCCGGCGCCGTGGTGACGAGACCGGCGATGCGGAGGATCTGCGCCTCGGCGTCCGCCGGCGCGATGGCCAGGCCGACCGCCTCCATGCATTCCAGATCGTTGATGTCGTTGCCCATGTAGGCGACCGTCTGGAGGTCGATGCCCTGTTCGGTGACCATCTTGCGCAGGACCGGCAGCTTGTCGCCGATCCCTTGAATGCACGGGATCTTCAGCTTCCGGCAGCGGGCGCTGACAACCGGGTTGCCCTCCTTGGAAATAACCGCGACGGCGAGGCCCGACGCCCGAAGCAGGTCCAGGCCCATGCCGTCACCGCGGCTGCATAGGACACCCTCGCGGCCGTCCTCAAAGACGACCACCCGGTTGTCGGTCATCACCCCGTCGAAGTCGAAGACGAGCAGGCGAATCGTCGCGAGCCGGGCTGCCGTCCGCCCCGCCCACAGCCGGCGGTAGAGGGCCTCGCCGGCGCACCAGTCGTCGTCGCCGCGAAGCTGGAGCGCGTGAGCACGCGGGATGCGGTGCAGCACGATGCGGCCGCCGAGCGGCTGCCCCCACTCACGCAGCCTGGCCGCGCGGGTGATGACCAGCGCCCGGTTCTCGGCAAGATGCGGCCCCGGCCCGCGCGGGCGGGGCCCGTTCGCATCCGGATCCTCGTCTGCCAGGAGGCCGAAGCCGCCGGCGTCCTCGAGCCACGGCGTTTCCCGACTCTCATGCACGCTGAGCAGGGCATCGCCGCCGCGCCGGTTGAGGTGGTCGAGCGCGGCCTCGATCATTTCCGGAGTCCGCACCGGCCGGCTCGGGTCGAGGATCACGCACAGGTCAGGCACCACGGCAGCCTCGTCGCCTTCGGCGGCCAGCACGTCGGCGGCGCGCGCCGCCGCCCTGTCGGCGACGCCAATGGGACCGTCTTCGCCCTGGCGCAATTCGCCCCCGGTGTCGGACGCTACAATCACCCGCGCGCCGGCCGCGTCGGCGATACGGGCGAGAACGGCGTCATCGGTAACGACGGCCACGGCAGAAATTGACGGACATAGCCGCGCCTGCGCTACGGTCTGGGCCAGCAACGGCCGGCCGGCGAACGGGCGCGTCAGCATGAACTCGGCGGCCGCGATGGCGGGAATGATGGCGACGGCGGTCATGGCCTTCTCACTCTTGATCATGGACGTGGCGACGAACCAAAGGCCGGTCGATGGCGCGGAGGCATAGGCCGCAACGCCGCCCTGCGTCAATTCAATGTCGGTGAGCCGTCAGTTTGCTGCGGCATCCCGGTCGGCCTGGACGCGTACCGCTTCCACGCCGTCGGCCGTCCGCCGCGCCTCGAGAGCGAAATCGAACAGGTCGCGCTGCAGGCACAACGTCGGATCCTCCTTCGGCAGGTAGGCCTTGTCGCCGCGGAGGAACTTTTGCGCCGTCTCGTGGTGAAGGATTTCGGCCAAAGCGGCGAGATGATCGTAGGCGCCGCCGGTCAGAAGCGCGCCAATGCAGTCGCCGCAGCGTTCGTCCTCGGGCGCCGGGGCCTGCGCGCGGATCCCCATGGCGACGATGCTGACGATCGCCGGGTTGCGGGCGCGGACCGCCGCGACGGTCGCCCGCGCGGTGGCGTAGGAAGCGAGAAAGACGGCATCGCAGCGCTCCAGCGCGGCGAGCGCGCCGGTGACACCGGCGGTGGTGCGGTG
>JBBSCD010000107.1:0-5027 GCA_038250645.1 Rhodospirillales bacterium | reverse complement strand
TCCGATCCATGTCGAACAGTTCGTCGGCCGCGGCTCGGAGGAAGGCTTCGACGTAACCCGGGAGGGTCACCTGCTCGCCATCCGCAGCGACTGGCAGGTCGGCGATCCGGTGCTGCGCTGCACCATTAACGCGGAGCCGCGGCGGTTCAAGGTCGAGCGCAACGGGCTCGGCTATCGCCTTTTCCACATGGGCGCCGACGTCAAGGTCATGGTCTACGACAGCCGGGTCGCCGAGCTGGCCAAGAAAATGCACGAGCGCAAGCCGCCGGACATGTCGCAATACCTGCTGTCGCCGATGCCGGGACTCCTCCAGTCGCTCGCGGTCGAGGAGGGTGAGCGGGTCGATACCGGCGACGAGCTGGCGATCATCCAGGCGATGAAGATGGAGAACATCCTGCGGGCGACCCGGCCGGGAATGGTCATCAAGCTGCACGTCGAACCGGGCGCGACGCTGTCCGCCGGCCAGATTATCCTCGAGTTCGAGCAGAAGGAGGCCGCCGCTGAAGCATAAGCGGACGCCGATCGGGGCGAAGCCTGAGCTGTGTTCGATCTGCGGCTGATCGATCTCGCAGCCCGGATCATCCGCGGCTGCCGAGCGGCGCGCTCCCCGTTGACGGTGGCGGAGTCGTGCACCGGCGGGCTAATCGCCGCCTGCCTGACCGAGGTGCCGGGTGCCTCGGCCGTCCTGGACCGCGCCTTCGTCACCTACGGCAACCGCGCCAAGCACGAGCTGCTGGGGGTTTCCGCCGACCTGCTCCGGTCTCGCGGCGCCGTCTGTGAAGAGGTTGCCCGAGCCATGGCCGAAGGCGCACTGAGCCGCGCCGGCGCCGGCTTCGCCATCGCCGTTACGGGCATTGCCGGACCCGGTGGCGGTTCGCCGATGCGGCCGGTCGGGCTGGTGCACATGGCGGCGGCCTGTCGCGGCGGGCCGACCCGCCACAGCCGGCACGTCTTCTCCGGCGACCGCGCGGGCGTGCGGCTGGCGGCGGTCGAAGCGGCGCTGGCGCTATTGCTGGAATGCGTCGATCAGACCGGGTCCGATGACGACTCGGACAGGATCTCGGAGGGACGCGACTGCGGCCCGTAGAGCACTCGCGCCCGCCGCTCGAAGGCGTTGACCATGCGCTGGACCGCCTCGTTGAACAGCCGGCCGATCAGCCTCTGCAGCGTTTTCGAGCGGAATTCGAAATCGATGTAGAAGTCGATGATGCACCGGTCGTCGCCGTCGGCCTCGAAGAACCAGTGGTTGGTGAGCCGCCTGAACGGACCTTCCTTGTAGTCCACGTCAACACGGTCCGGGCGCTGCAGTGTCACTTGGGAGGTGAACCGCTCGCGGACGAACTTGAAGCCGATGATGAGATCGGCGACGAAGGCGTCAGGAGAGGCCGGCTGGCGAATGCGGCAGGCGACACACCACGGCAGGAATTCCGGATAACGTTCGACATCGGCGACAAGATCGAACATCTGCTCCCGGCTGTAGGGGAGCATGCGCTTTTCGGCGTGCGTTGGCATGGCTGCCGGGCGGTCCCCGCTCCCCCGCTCAGAAACCGGCCGGAGCGGCCAGCCGCGCGGCCTGCATCGTCGCGAAGTCCCGGTCGGCGTGGTACGACGATCGGGTCAGCGGCGATGAAGCGACCATGAGGAACCCCTTCGCCTCGGCGATGCGCTTGTATTCGGCAAACTCATCGGGGGTGACGAAGCGGGCAACGCCGGCGTGGTGCGGCGTCGGCTGGAGATACTGGCCGATGGTGAGAAAGTCGACGCGCGCCGAGCGCAGGTCGTCCATCACCTGAAGCACCTCCCCACGCTCCTCACCGAGCCCGACCATGATCCCCGACTTGGTGAAGATCGACGGCGCCAGATCCTTGGCGCGATCGAGCAGGCGCAGCGAGTGGAAATACCGCGCGCCGGGACGGATCGTCGGGTAGAGCCGCGGCACGGTTTCAAGATTGTGGTTGAACACATCGGGTCCCGCTGCAATCACCGCCTCGAGTGCGCCGTCCTTGTGGCGGAAGTCGGGGGTCAGCACCTCGATGGTCGTCCCTGCCGCCTTGTCCCGGATCAGGGTGATGCAGCGAACGAACTGATCGGCGCCGCCGTCGTCCAGATCGTCGCGATCGACCGAGGTGATGACCATGTGCTTCAGGCCCATGGTCGCCGCCGTCATCGCCACGTTCTCCGGCTCGAACGGGTCGACCGCTCCCGGTTTGCCGGTCGCGACGTTGCAGAACGCGCAGGCGCGGGTGCAGATCGCGCCCAGGATCATCACCGTCGCATGCTTGCGCGCCCAGCACTCGCCGATGTTCGGGCAGGCAGCTTCCTCACACACTGTGTGCAGGTTGCGCCCGCGCATCAGCGCCCGGGTCTCGGCGTGGGCATCGGACGACGGCGCCCGGACCCGGATCCATGCCGGCTTGCGCGGCGACGGGTTGACCGGCTTGTGGACCTTCTCGGGATGGCGCGGCGGCGCGGCAGTCGGCATGGAGGGGATATGGCCGTCCGCCTTGACAAGATCAACGCCAGGCGCCGGCGAGACGGTGGCGGCCGGCGTCACCCGGTTGGCGACTGCGACGCCGTTTTCAGAAGTGGACCGCGCGGCCGTAGGCATCGAGAACCGCCTCATGCATCATCTCGGACAGGGTCGGGTGCGGGAAGATCGTCTGCATCAGCTCGGCTTCAGTCGTCTCCAGGGTCATGGCGATGGCGTAGCCCTGGATCAGTTCGGTGACCTCGGCGCCGACCATGTGGGCACCGAGCAGCTCGCCAGTGCCGGCGTCGAACACGGTCTTGACCATCCCTTCCGGCTCGCCAAGCGCGATCGCCTTGCCGTTGCCGATGAACGGAAAGCGCCCGACCTTGACGGTGTACCCCGACGCCGTCGCCGCCGCCTCGCTCAGCCCGACGCTGGCGACCTGCGGGCGCGAGTAGGTGCAGCCAGGGATGCGCCGCACGTCGAGCGGATGGACGTTGGCGAGACCGGCGATCTTCTCGACGCAGATGACGCCTTCGTGGCTCGCCTTGTGCGCCAGCCACGGCGCACCGGTGACATCGCCGATGGCGTAGACGCCGGGCTCGCCGGTCCGGCACCATTCGTCGACAACGACGTGCCCGCGCTCGACCTTCACCGTCGTGCCATCGAGGCCGCAGCTCTCGGTGTTGCCAATAATGCCGACCGCCATGATTACCCGTTCGGCCTCAATTTCGCTCGCCGCGCCGCCGGCGTCGATGGTTGCGGTGACAGAATCGGCCTCTTTCCTCAGAGCCCTTACGGATGCCGAGGTCAGGATCTTGATGCCCTGCTTCTCGAACGACTTGCGCGCGAAAGCCGAAATATCGGCGTCCTCGACCGGCAGGATCCGCTCGAGGATCTCGACCACGGTAACCTCGGCGCCGAGCGAGCGGTAGAAGCTGGCGAACTCGATGCCGATGGCACCGGAGCCCACCACGAGCAGCGACTTCGGCATGGCCGCCGGGACCATCGCCTCCTTGTAGGTCCAGATCAGCCGGCCGTCCGGATCCATGCCTGGCAGGGAACGCGCCCGCGCGCCCGTCGCCAGGATGATGTGCTTGGCGGTGAGGTCGGCGACGGCCTTGCCGTCCTTCTCGACGAGCACCTTGCCGCGGCCGTTGAGTCGGCCGGCGCCGTCGAACACGCTCACCTTGTTCTTGCGCAGCAGGTGGCCGACGCCGCCGTTCAACTGCTTCGCAATGGCGCGCGAGCGCTCGACGACTTTCCGGGTATCGAAGCCGACGCCCTCGACGCTCAGGCCGAACTCGCCGGCGTGCTTGATCGTCTCGTAGACCTCGGCCGTGCGCAGCAGGGCCTTCGTCGGGATGCAGCCCCAGTTAAGGCAGATACCGCCCAAATGCTCGCGTTCGACCACGGCGGTCTTCATGCCGAGCTGGGCCGCGCGAATCGCAGCGACGTATCCGCCCGGCCCGCCGCCGATGACGACAACGTCGAAAGAGGTTTCGGCCATGCCCTTCTGTCCGTTCCCGGCTACAGCATCATCGTCAGCGGATCTTCAATGAAACGCCTGAAGACCGCCAAAAACTCCGCGCCCTTGGCGCCGTCGACGCTGCGATGATCGGCCGACAGGGTGCAGGTCGCCATGGTCGCCACGGCCAGCGCACCGTCCTTGACGATCGGCCGCTTCTCCGCCGCGCCGACGGCGAGCAGGCACGACTGCGGCGGGTTGATGATCGCCGAAAACTCGCGAATGCCGTACATGCCGAGGTTGGAGACGGTGAAGGTGCCGCCCTGGTAGTCCTCCGGCTTGAGCTTGCCAGCGCGGGCGCGGGCGGCGAAGTCGCGGACCTCGGCGGCGATGGCGGCCAAGCCCTTCGTGTCGGCATTACGGACCACCGGGGTGATCAAGCCGTTCGGCGTCGCCACCGCGACGGCGATGTCGACCGTGCGGTACAGGCGCAGGGCCTCGTCGGTCCATGCCGAGTTGGCTTCCGGATAGGCGCGCAGCGCGAGCGCCACGGCCCGAATGATAAAATCGTTGAGCGAAAGCTTGAACGCTCCGGCGCCTTCCGGCGAGCGCGCGTTGAGCCGGCCGCGCAGGTCGAGCACCGCCTCGAGATTGCAGTCGATGGTGAGGTAGTAGTGCGGGATGTCGCGCTTGGATTCGCTCAGCCGCCGTGCGATGACCTTGCGCATGGTGCTGTGCGGCACGTCGTTGTACGCCGCCGCGACCGCGTCTGGAGCGGGTGCCGTAGCGGTGGCCGGAGCGGCGGACGGCTGAGCGGCAGGAGCGGCCCGCGGCTTGGCCCTGGCTTCGGCGAGAGCGGCTTCGACATCGCGCTTGACGATCCGGCCGTGCGGCCCGCTTCCGGACAGCTGGGCGAGATCGAGTTCGTCATTGGCGGCGAGCCGGCGCGCGAGCGGGCTGGCGAAGACGCGCCGGCCGTCTTTCGCCCCGCCGGCAGGTGAAGGCTGCGGCGCAGCCGCCGGCGCCGGTACCGGTGTTGCGGCGGTCGCCGCAGCGGCTGGCCCGGGCGTTGGCGCGCCGCGCGGCATC
>JBBSCD010000106.1:0-6610 GCA_038250645.1 Rhodospirillales bacterium | reverse complement strand
TTCTAGCAATGCGGCGCGGCCAGCTCAACGGCCTCTGCCGGCTTGCCGGTCGCAATTCGCGACGCGGCGCAGGGTACGCGACGGAGAGTGGAAGGCCCGCGGGAGGACCGGCCATGAGCCGAGAGAAAACCACGGCGGATTTCGACGGCGCGGTCGCCGGTCGCTACTGGCACCGACTCGACGATGGCCGGATTCAGTGCGACATCTGCCCGCGCCTGTGCCGACTGCACGAGGGCCAACGCGGCCTCTGCTTTGTCCGAGGCCGGCAGGGCGACGAGGTCGTGCTGACCACCTACGGCCGGTCGAGCGGTTTCTGCATCGACCCGATCGAGAAGAAGCCGCTCGCCCAGTTCCTGCCCGGCACTCCGGTTCTGTCATTCGGCACAGCGGGTTGCAACCTGACCTGCAGGTTCTGTCAGAACTGGGACATCTCCAAGTCACGCGAGACCGACACCCTGTGCGATGAGGCGAGCCCGGACGCGATCGCCGCAACGGCGGCGGCCACCGGCTGCCGCTCCGTCGCCTTCACCTATAACGACCCGGTAATCTTTCTCGAATATGCCGTCGATGTCGCCCGGGCCTGCCATGCCCGCGGCCTAAAGACCGTGGCGGTGACCGCGGGCTACATCTGCGCCGAGCCGCGCGCGGAATTCTTCCGTCACATGGACGTGGCCAACGTCGACCTGAAGGGCTTCACCGACTCCTTCTACCAGCGCCTTTGCAGCGGCCATCTGCAGCCGGTTCTCGATACCCTGGTCTACCTCAGGCACGAGACCGACGTCTGGTTTGAGATCACGACCCTTCTAATCCCGGGAGAAAACGACTCGGACGACGAGCTGGACGCGATGACCCGGTGGATTGCGACTGCGCTCGGTCCCGAGGTGCCCATCCACTTCTCCGCGTTCCACCCTGACTGGAAGATGACCGACCTGCCGCCGACGCCGCCGGCGACCCTGACCAGGGCGCGCGAGATCGCGCTCAGGAACGGTCTTCGCTATGCCTACACTGGCAACGTCCACGACAGCGCCGGCGACACCACCCACTGTCACGGCTGCGGCGCGGCCGTGATCGAGCGGGACTGGTACGAGCTCACCGGCTACGCGCTCACCGACGACGGCCGCTGCCGGAGGTGCGGAACTTCCTGCGCCGGCGTCTTCGCCGGGCCGCCGGGTACCTGGGGCCGCCGCCGGCGTCCCGTGCGACTGGCGCTGCCGCACCCGGCCTGAGTGATGGCGAATGCGTACTGTCTTTCGCGACGCCTTGCCTTAAATAGGAACCGGGGCGGCGGAGGCTGCCGATTTTACCAGTCGAGAGAGGACGTTCCATGAAGCTTGCCTTTGCCGCGCCGGGTCTTCCGGAGACGGGCGTCGTCGTCGCCTTCGTGCTCGAGGACCGCGAGCTCAGCGCCAGCGCCCGCGCGCTCAACGACCGGCTGCGCGGGGCGCTGGTCCGGGCTATCGAGGCCGGCCGGTTCAAGGGCAGGAAAGACCAGGTGCTGGCGGTCCCGGCGCCGGGCGAGGGCAGCTACGACCGGGTCGTTCTCGTCGGCCTCGGCAAGGCTGGCGAGATCGACGCCCTGCGCGCGCAGGCGGCGGGCGGACGGATCTGCGCCGCGTTGGCCGGGGAGGGGGTAAAGTCGGCCGCGGTTGCGGTCGATCTCCTGGAGGGCGCCGAGCTTGGCGCCGCCGAGATGGCCGCGGAGATGGCCTATGGCGCGCGGCTGCGCTCCTACCGCTTCGACAGGTACCTGACCAAACAGAAGGAAGAGGACAAGCCGACCCTGGAGGCGGTCACCTTCCACTGCGACAACCATACCCGGGCGAAGAAGCTGTTCGCGCCACTGGATGCGGTCGCGGCCGGGGTGACGTTCACCCGCAACCTGGTCTCGGAGCCGGCAAACGTGATCTATCCGGAATCGCTGGCGGCGGAGGCGAAGGCGCTCGGCGATCTCGGCGTCGAGGTCGAGGTGCTGGGCGAGAAGGAGATGAAAAAGCTCGGGATGGGCGCGCTGCTCGGGGTCGGGCAGGGTTCGGGGCGCGAGTCCCAGCTCGTCGTCATGCAGTGGTGGGGCGCGGGCAAGCCCGAGGCCGAGGACAAGGGCAAGAAGGGCAGAAAGTCGGCAAAGAGCGAGGCGAAGAGCGAGGCGGTCGACGAGGCGAAACGGCCGCTCGCCTTCATCGGCAAGGGCGTCACCTTCGATACCGGCGGGATCTCGATCAAGCCGTCCGCCGGAATGGAGGACATGAAGTGGGACATGGCCGGTTCGGCGGCGGTCATCGGGCTGATGAAGGCTCTGGCCGGGCGCAAGGCGGCCGCCAACGTCGTTGGCGTCGTCGGCCTAGTCGAGAACATGCCGTCGGGCACGGCCCAGCGGCCGGGCGACATCGTCACTTCGATGTCTGGCCAGACGATCGAGGTCCTGAACACCGACGCCGAGGGCCGGCTCGTCCTCGCCGACGCCCTGTGGTACGCCAAGGACCGGTTCCGGCCGCGGCTGATGGTCGATCTGGCGACCCTGACCGGGGCGATCATCATCGCGCTCGGCAACGAGATGGCCGGGCTTTTCGCCAACGATGACGCGCTGGCGACCAAGCTCAGTGTTGCCGGCAAGGCGGTGGGCGAGCCGCTATGGCGGATGCCGCTCGGCGAGGAGTACGACAAGATCATCAAGTCCGACGCCGCCGACATGAAGAACATCGGCAATCGCGGCGCCGGCAGCATCACCGCGGCGCAGTTCCTTCAACGCTTCGTCGACGGAACGCCTTGGGCGCATCTCGACATCGCCGGCGTCGCCTGGTCGAAGAAGGACACACCAACCGTGCCGAAGGGCGGCACCGGGTACGGCGTGCGCCTGCTCGATCGCTTCGTCGCCGACAACTACGAAGGGGCGTGACGCAAGACGCGCGGCCCGGGCGGCAATGACCCAAGTCGCCTTCTACCACCTTCAGCGCTCAGCCCTCGACGCGGTCCTGCCGCGTTTGCTCGAACGCACCCTGGCGGCGAACAGGCGCGCCGTTGTCCTCGCCGGCTCTACCGAGCGGGTCGAGGCCATAGCCGGGCTCTTGTGGACCTACCGCCCGGACTCCTGGCTGCCCCACGGCACGACCAGGGACGGGGCCGCCGGCGACCAGCCGGTGTGGCTGAGCGAGGCGGACGAGAACCCCAACGGGGCGACCTACCTGTTCCTCACCGACGGCGCCGGTACCGACCGCATGGCCGACTACGAGCGCTGCTTCGACCTGTTCGACGGCAATGACGAGGCGGCCGTCGCCGCCGCGCGCGAGCGCTGGACGGCGCTGAAGGCCCAGGGCCACACGCTCACCTACTGGCAGCAGACGGACGAGGGACGGTGGGAGAAGCGGGGGTAAACTACATTGATGTGCAGGCTTCCACCAAAACGCGAAGATTTCTTTGCACTCCTGAAGTGGCGCTTCAACAAGTGCCTGGAGCCGACGTTCACCTGCAGCCAAGACGCTATCGAGGCTCATTCCGTCCAACGCAAGGGAGCATTATCCCTAATCGCGGTCGATGGTCATGTTTATCAACTACAGGGCCGCATAACAGGTGACGAGCTAGGTGCGAGCCTGAAGAAGGTTGGACTTAGGCGGGCGTCAACCTTCTCCGGATTTTGTAACGCACACGACACGGACATCTTCCGGCCCATCGATACGAAGCCGCTGTCGGCTGGCGATCCGGAGCAGTTGTTTCTGCTGGCTTATCGCTCGGTCACAAAGGAACTGCACGCGCTGATGCAGGCCGCTATGCAAATGCAGCAAGCTAATGAACTGCTTGTCACGACCGGGCGCGCCTCCAGCGACGTGCCTAACCCAGCCGGCTGGGAAGCGATCGAAAAGTTCAACCTATCTTGGATCGTATGGAAGTACCGGTACGAGCACTACGATCAGAATATGAGTGCGGGTAGATACCGTAATGTAGCGCATTCCTGGTTCGTAATCACACACCAAGAACCAGTTGTTGCGGCGTCAACCTTCTTTTTCGTTGATCAAAAGCGGTATGGCCAACCATTTGCCGCAGTCTGCACAAATGTAGTTCCACTCAGCGATCAGCAGACGATGGTTGTCTTTAGCTATGATAAAAGTCACTCAAGCAAGGCTAGAAAGTATATAGCGCCCATAATGATGTCTAAAGGCGAAGATCAGAGATACGAGCTATCATTGCTGTTATTGAACAAGGCGGAGAACTTTCATATCTCCCAGAGCCATAGAATCTTGGTCAACAGAGAAGAAACTGGCCATAGAACTGGATTTTACTTCTTCCACCCTTTCCAGTGTTCATGAGTTGACTCGCATGCCCGAGCTGATGCTATTCGACGTAATTGCGAAGGGTCATTTCGTGCAAGAGCCGCGGTACCATGAGTGGCACTGCTTTCCGGCCAAGCCGGCCGACCTCGGCTGATCCTTCACTCCCGCCCCGCCAGCACCATCGCCGCCATGGCACCGACCGCCGCGCTGGCGGCCATGGCGAAGTAGGCGCCGCCAGCGAAGGCTTCGTAGAGCGGGCCGGAGACCAGCAGCATGACCCCCAGGGCGAAGCCCATGACCAGCGCCGCGTAGAGGCTCTGCGCCGTCGCCGACAGCCCCGGCGCGACGCTCGCGGCGATGATGTGGATCGCCGCGAGGTGCGCGGCTCCGTAGGAAAAGGCGTGCAGGGTCTGGACGGCGATGACCGCCGGTAATGTCGTGGTCGCGCCGAGCACCAGCCAGCGCGCCGCCGCCAATGCTCCCGCCAGGGCCAGCAGGCGCGGGGCGCTGATCCGGCGCAACAGTGCGCGGCCGAAGGCGAACAGCACGATCTCGCAGATCACCCCCAGCGCCCAGAGCAGGCCGATGACGTCGTCGGGGTAGCCCGCCGCCTGCCAGTGCAGCGTGCCGAAGGCGTAGTAGACCGCGTGGCTGCCCTGGATCAGCCCGGCGGCGAGCAGCATCAAGAGTAACCTTCGATCGGCGAGGACCAGGGCGAGCGGCAGGCCGGCGGCGACGGGCGCAACGTCGCTGCGGAGATCGGGAAGGACAAGGCAGGCGGCGCCGGTCAGAGCGACCGTGGCGAGCACCAGCCACAAAATTGTCTGGGCCGGCGCTTCGACGAGGAGATGTCCCGACAGGGTGGCGGTGACGATGAAGCTGAGCGAACCCCACAGCCGCACCCGGCCGTAATCGAGGCCGGCCCGGGCGACGCCGCTCATGGTCAGGCTTTCGCCCAGGGCCATCATCGGCGGGAACAGCATCGACGAAAGGATGCTGACCGCGAAGATCGCCCAGAAGCCGGCGGTAAAGGCGAACAGGCCGTAGGCGCCGAGGGAGAGCGTCGCCAGGGCCAGCATCGGCCGGCGCCGCTCGCCGCTGCGATCGGCGACGTGGGCGGCGAGCGGGCTGCCGATCATCCGGGCGCCGACGGTAACGGCGACGATGAGGCCGATGTCGGTCGGGGTCAGGCCCTTGGCCGCGAGCCAGACCGGCCAGAACGGGATCTGGACCCCGTAAACGGCGAGGAAGGCGGCGTAGAACACGGCGAGGCGGGCGCCGATACTCACACCGTCCTCACTACGTGCTCACCCCGCCCGGCCGCGCCGCCGGGGCCGGCGGAGGCCCTCGGATCGTCCGGTCAGTAGCGCGCGTCGGAGCGAAATAGCCACTCCGTCAGGTTTTCCGCATCCAGCGCCGTCTGGCTGTAGAGGAACTCGAGCGCGTCGCGCCGGGCGATCAGGCCGGAGAGTTTGCCGCCCTCGACCACCGGCGTGTGCCGGATGCCGCGGTCGGCCATGGTTTGCAGGACGTTCTCCACGTCATCGTCGGGGCTGCAGCTGATGACGTCGCTACTCATCACGTCGCGCACGAGCATGCCCGCCGCTTTGTCCTCGTGCTGACCCAGCGCGTAGCTCAGATCGCCGAGCGAGATCACGCCTAGAACATGCTCCTCGCCGTCACAGACCACCGCCATCGAGAACTTGCGGCCGCCGACGGTCTGCGCGAAGCGCCGCGCCGCCTGGGCCAGGGTCATGTCCGGATGCAGCGTCAGAACGAGCATCCCATGCAACTTCAGAAGCTTGGAAACCTTCATGGACCCGTCCCCCGTCCACCATGAGAGCCGGAGCGGAGTTTAGCCCGATCGCGGGCGCTTGGCGATGAGGCTTATGCCGGTCCACCGGCGAAGGCAGCGAGGTAGCGCAGGCCGGCGATGGCGCGGCTGCCGTACCACGAGATCATCTCGCCGTCGATAAGGACGGCTTTGTGAGCGTGCGCCGGATGGGCGGCGCGAAAGGCGTCCAGGTGGCGCTCGACGAAGGGAAATGGTTCGGTGCTGAACAGTACCAGGTCGGTCGCGGCGAGCAGGCGGTCGTCGAGGCTGACTTCTGGGTAGCGGGCGGACCCGTCGCCGCCGGTCACCTGCCAATGGACGCGGGCAAGCATTCGCGCGATGTAGGTCTCGGGCGAAACGGTCATCCACGGCTCCTTCCAGATCAGGTAGAGAACCCGGCGCTCGGGCAGAGCCGCAGCGGCGGCGGCCAGGCCCGCCGCATCACAGTCGAAGTCCCGGCACAGGGCCTCAGCCTGCGCCGTTCGACCGAACAGGCGGCCAAGGAGACGGTCGA
>JBBSCD010000105.1:0-6886 GCA_038250645.1 Rhodospirillales bacterium | reverse complement strand
TTCCCCAACGAGGCCGGTCTCGAGGCCATCGGCGGCAACCTGATGCTGGAGACGCCGGCGTCCGGCGGCGCCATCGTCGGCAGCCCGCAGGAGCCTGGCTTCGGGAGCCTGCTGCAGGGCTTTCTCGAAACCGCCAACGTCAATGCCGTCGAGGAAATCACCAATCTTATCTCCGCCCAGCGCGCGTACGAAATGAACTCAAAGGTCATCAAGACGGCCGACGAGATGATGGCGTCGCTGAGCAACCGCTAAGCGAATGCCCGGACCAGAGATGCCCACCGCCGCCGCCATGTCCTGCGCTACTCGCGTCGCGTCATTGAAGGTGCGGCTCGTTGCCGCCGTCTTTGCTGGCGCGATTGTTGCCGCGCCTTGCGCCGGTCTCGCCTCCGGGCCCGGACCGATACTGTCGGTGGCCGAGGAAGCGGTCAGCCAGGCGCCGGCGCGCCTTGTCGGTGGCGGAGAGCTGCGCGCGCTCATCGCCGAGGCCCTCGCCGGTGACGACGGCGATGCCGAGTCTCTCGGCGTCAAACTCGCCGATCCGCTGCTCGCCATCGCCCTGCCGGCCGGCGCCGGCGAGATCTACGTCGAGGACGTGGCGCGCGATCGGGGCGGGCGGAGCTTTACCGCGTGCATTGCCGCCAACGTCGGCGAGAGAGTGGTGCGCCGGCAGATCGTCACCGGGCGCGTGGATCGTCTGGCGCAGGTTCCGGTCCTCACCCGGCCGATCGGGCGCGACGAAGTGATCGCCGCCGCCGATGTCGAGTGGCTTCGCCTGAAGGACAGCCGGCTGGGCAGCAGCACCATCGTCGATGCAGAAGACCTCGTCGGGCTGAGCGCGCGTCATGCCCTGCGCGCCGGTGTGCCCGTTCGCGCTTCGCAGGTGCGCGAGCCGGTGGTGGTCGCCAAAGGCAGTCAGGTGACCCTGGTTCTCGACGGACCGGGCATGGCGCTTAGCGCCCGCGGCCGTGCGCTGGAAGATGGCGGGCGCGGTGAGGTCGTCCGTGTGAGCAACCTGCAAAGCAATGTCGTCATCGAGGGCACGGTCGCCGGACCCGGGCAGATCCGGGTGCGCCCGCCGGCGCGCATGATCACGGGAACCCGTCGATGAACCGATCCCTTCCCCAGGCGGTCGCATGGACCGCGCTAAGCCTGCTTCTCGCCTCCGGCGCGGGCGGCTGCAGCCTCGCTACCCGGCTGAGCGAGGTCGGCGACAAGCCGCAGCTCAGCCAGATCGCCGAGGATCCCGCCGACGAGCCGGCCTACAGGCCCGTCCGCCTGCCGATGCCGGTGCGACCGCAGCCGGAGGACAACCCGAACTCGCTGTGGCGCCCGGGCGCCAAGGCCTTCTTCAAGGACACCCGCGCCAAGGAGGTCGGCGACATCCTCACCATCCGGCTGAAGCTGGACGACAAGGCCAAGCTCAAGAATTCGACCAAGCGCGGCCGCGACGACAGCGAAACCCAGAAGATCGAGGCAATGCTCGGCTTCGAGGGTGCGTTGCAGTCGGTCGTTCCGGCAATCGGCGCCGCTGGGCCCGTCCTCAGCTTCGGTACCGACCACCAGACCCAGGGCAACGGCGGCATCGACCGTCAGGAAGAGATCGACCTGACCTTCGCCGCGATCGTCACCCAGGTTCTGCCCAACGGCCTGCTCGCGATCGTCGGCCGCCAGGAAATCCGGGTCAATTACGAGCTTCGCGAGCTGATGATCACCGGCGTCATCCGGCCCCAGGACATCGAGGCCGACAATTCCATCGCCCACGAGAAAATCGCCGAGATGCGGGTCGCATACGGCGGGCGCGGCACGCTCAGCGACCTGCAGCAGCCGCGCTGGGGCACCCAGATCTGGGACATCATCTTCCCGTTCTAGGCGATGAGTTGCCTTCCAGTCACTCCGCGCGGGCCAAGGCGGCGTGGTGGACGGCGGCGCTGTCTTCGCTGAAGCAGCAGAGGATCACCCGGCGCGGCCGGTCGCGGCCCTCCAGCGTCTCGCGGATGGCGGTAACCGCGACCCCGGCCGCCCGATCCGGCGGATAGCCGTAGATGCCGGTGCTGATGGCGGGGAACGCGATCGAGTCCAGCCCGTGGTCGGAAGCAATCTCGATGGAGCGGCGATAGCAGGCGGCGAGCAGCGCCTCCTCACCGCAGCCGCCGCCGCGCCACAGCGGCCCGACCGTGTGGATCACGTGCTTCGCCGGCAGCCGGTAACTCCCGGTCATCCTGGCCTCGCCGGTTGGGCAGCCGCCCAGCCTCCGGCATTCGGCAAGCAACTCCGGCCCCGCGGCGCGGTGGATGGCGCCGTCGACACCGCTCCCGCCCAGAAGCGATTCGTTGGCGGCATTGATGATGGCGTCGACCGCAAGAGTGGTGATGTCGCCGGTGACGATCTCGATCTGCGCCGCGCTCATGATGTTTTCACGCCTCCGCCCGCCGGCACGGCGGGCCGCAGTTCAGGAGCCTGATTTTTCCTCGGCGCGCTCCTCGTTCTGCCGACGCTCCATGCCCTGACGGATGAGCTGAAAGGCCTCGTCCGGCTCGCCCCAGCGCTTGACGTCGACCCACTTGCCCTTCTCAAGGTCCTTGTAGTGGGTAAAGAAGTGGGAGAGCTGGTCGCAGAGGATGCGCGGCAGCTCCCGGTAGGAGGCGATGTTGGTGTAGTAGGGGTGCAACTCGTCGACCGGCACGCAAAGGATCTTTTCGTCGATCCCGCTTTCGTCCTCCATGATCAGCACGCCGATGGGCCGCGAGCGGATCACCACCCCCGGCGAGACCGGCACCTGACAGAGGACCGCCGCATCGACCGGGTCGCCGTCTTCCGACAGCGTGTGCGGGATGAAGCCGTAGTTGCACGGGTAGTACATGGCGGTGTTCAGGAACCGGTCGACGAACATGACCCCCGATGCCTTGTCGAGTTCGTACTTGACCGGCGTTCCGCCCATCGGGATCTCGATGATGACGTTGATGTCGTAGGGCGCGTTTTTTCCGGCCGCAACCTTGGTGATGTCCATTCGCAATCAGTCCTCAGTCAGCCTTCGTTTGCGCCTCTTCCGCGATCGGCCGCGGCGGGCGGAAAGGCGCGGATCATCCACACCAGTAGCAGCAATCCCGGCACCGCGGCGAGCGTCGAGGCGAAAAAGAATTCCGGCCAGGTCATCCGGTCGGCGAGCCAGCCCGCGCCCGACGACAGGACGGTGCGCGACAGCGCCATGAGCGACGTCAGCAGCGCGTACTGGGTGGCGGTATAAGCCAAATTGCAGAGGCTGGAAAGGTAGGCGACGAACGCCGCCGTGCCCATGCCGGTGGTGATGTTCTCCACCGCGATGGTCAAGGCGAGCATGTGCAGGTCGGGCCCGGCGTAGGCCTGGACGATGAAGACGAGGTTGGAGGCGGCCATCAGCACGCCGCAGACGAGCAGGCCACGGAGAATGCCGATCCGCGCCAGCAGCACGCCGCCGATCAGCCCGCCGGCGATGACCGCGACGACGCCGAACAGCTTCACCACCTCGGCGATCTCGGTCTTGGAGAAGCCGACCTCGAGGAAGAACGGAACCTTCATCACCGCGAGCACCGCATCGCCGAATTTGTAGAGGGCGATGAAGAGCAGGATCGTCAGCCAGTGGCGCCGGCGCACGAACTCCATGATCGGGCAGACCGCGGCGGCGTAGGTCCAGGCGAGGACCGCGGCCCAGGCATGGGGCAGATGCGGGCGCCGATCGAGGAACGCCTCGGCCCGGGCCTCGACCGCGTCGGCCTCGCCGGCGACGGCCCTCGGCTCGGGATTGAGCAGGATGGTCGCCATGCCGACCCCGACCATCGCGGCGATGACGGTGAAGACCAGCGGCCACGGCAGAATGTCGGCAAGGATCAGCCCCAGCGCGCCGGCTCCGACCTGGCCGAGCCGCCAGCCGAAGACGGTGGTCGCGGCGCCGGCGGCAAGCTGACGGTCTTCCAGAATCTCGACCCGGTAGGCGTCGATGACGATGTCCTGACTGGCCGAGGCGAAGGCGACAGCCAGTGCAAAGGTGGCGGTCGCGACCAGATCCGACGCCGGATCGGTTCTACCCATCATGACGATGGCCGCGAGCAGCAACCCTTGCGCAAGCAGCGCCCAGCTCCGCCGCCGACCGAGGCGCGCCGTCAGCCAGGGCAGGGAGAGCCGGTCGACGAGCGGGGCCCAGAGGAACTTCAGCGAATAGGGAATGCTGACAAGGGCGAACAGGCCGATCTCGGTCTTGCTGACATCGGCGTCGGTGAGCCAGGCGCTCAGCGGTTCGGCGAGCACGCCGAACGGCAGGCCGCTGGAGAAGCCGAGGAACAGCAGCGACAGCACCCGGCGGTCGCGGTAGACGCCGGCCGCCGCCCGCCAGCCCTGCGCCAAGTCCTTCATCGGCGCGGCTTGTGGCGACCTCGGCAACGGTGCCGGCGTCAGCCGAGCCTTTCCGCGACCAGCCGGGAAAGCGACGCTTCGGGGCGGGCGCCCATGTGGCTGATGGCCTCGGCGGCGCAGACACCGCCGACCCGCGCGCAGGTGGCGAGATCCCTCTCCCGGGTCAGGGCGAAGAGAAAGCCGGCCGCATAGGCGTCGCCGGCGCCGGTGGTGTCGACCACGGCCTCGACCGGCTCGGCATCGACGACGTGCACCTCGTCATTGGCGACGATCACCGAACCCTTCTCCGAGCGGGTCAGCGCGGCGATCCAGCAGTGGTGGCGGACCTGCTGGAGCGCGGCGTCGAAGGAATGCTCCTGGTAGAGCGAGACGATCTCGTCCTCGTTGGCGAACAGCACGTCGACGTGGTGCTCGACGAGTGCGCGGAAATCCGCCCGGTGCCGGTCGACGCAGAAAGGGTCCGACAGGCTGAGGGCGACGAGGTGGCCGGCCTCGTGCGCAGTCTTGGCCGCCTTGCGGAACGCGTCCTTGGCCGCGGGTCGGTCCCACAGGTAGCCTTCGAGATAGGTGATCCGGGCGCCGGCGACAGCGGCCTCGTCAATGTCTCCCGGCGCCAGCTCGGCGCTGACACCGAGAAACGTCTGCATCGTCCGCTGCGCGTCCGGCGTGACGAAGATCAGACAGCGCCCGGTCGGCGTCCCGCCGTGGCTCGGCTCGGCGACGAAGCGGATCCCGAGCGCGGTGATGTCGTGGCGGAAGATCGTGCCGAGCTGGTCGTTGCTGACCTTGCCGATGAACGCGCCGTTGCCGCCGAGCGAGGCCAGCGCGGCGATTGTGTTGGCCGCCGAGCCGCCCGATACCTCCACCCCCGGTCCCATCCGGTCGTACAAAAGCGCCGCCGTCTCGGCGTCGATCAGGGTCATGGTCCCGCGGTTGAGGCCGAGCCGGTCGATCATCGCGTCATCGGCATGGGCGATGACATCGACGATGGCGTTGCCGATCCCGACAACATCGTGCGTGGACGCCGGCATCGCTGGAAGCTCCCCTCTTGCGCCAACTCCGTCAAGCAAGCAACGTCCTTGCGAGCCGCACTGGCGGCGTGGCAAGTCCCTCACCCTCCCGCTGACGCGGGTCCCTCCCTCTCCCTGAGGGAGAGGGTCGGGGTGAGGGGCGCGGCGTCGCGCCTGGACTTGCGAAGTATCACGGCCGCGTCGTTGGCTGCAAGCGCGGCCTGATTGAACGAACGCCCCGCCGCGGGAGGCGGGGCGCCTGTCGCCAACATTGCTCAGAGGATGAAGTCGCCGGCGATCCAATCGCCGGGCTTTGTTGCGCCGTCGGCGACCATGATCTCGAAGTCGACACCGGCCTTGCCGTCGACCTCGCCCTGGACGAGGCTGTTGCTTCCGTTGCCGGCGACGACGTGGAGCTGGCCGGCTTTCAGCGCCGCCGTCGAGGCAACGAAGGCGAAGGCCTGGTTGCCGCCTTTGGTGAGATTGGCGTCGATCTGCGCCAGGTCGATCCGATCGCCGCCGGCCTTGCCAATGCCGGCGAAGTCGAGGATCACATCGTGGCTGGCCAAGCCAGCCTTCGAGTCCGCGATGTCCTCATAGACAAAGCGGTCGTTGCCGGCGCCGCCGCGGAGCGTATCCGCGCCGTCGCGACCAGTGAGCACGTCAATCCCGTCCTCGCCGTAGAGCAGGTCGTCGCCCGTGCCGCCGCCGAGGTGGTCGTTGCCGGCGCCGCCCCACAGCGAGTCGTCGCCGGCTTGGCCGGCGAGGCTATCGCTGCCGCTCCCGCCGTAAATCAGGTCGTCGCCGTAGTCGCCGAAGATCCGGTCGTTGCCGTCGTCGCCATAGAGCTGGTCGGCACCGTCGGTCGTGTTCCGATTGTCGCTGCAGCCATAGATCAGGTCGTTGCCGCCGCCGCCGTGGATGATGTCCTCGCCCGGGAGGTCGTTGCCGTCGCCGCCGTAGATTGTGTCGTTGCCGGCCTGGCCGTCGAGGCTCTCGTTGCGGTTGCTCCCGACGATGACGTTGTCCAATGCGTTGCCGGTGGCGTGAAAGCTTTGAAATGGCGGTTCATCGCCATAGTTGTAATGCAGAACAAGCTGTTCGACATTGGCGGGAAGAATGTACTCAGAGTTGCCGCCAGTATAGCTTTCCTCGAAAAATATGATCGTGTCATAGCCTTCGTTCGCTTTTTCTACGACCGCATCCTTGTTCTCGAAGATGTAATAGCTGTCGTTGCCCGGGCCGCCATACAGGTGATCGAGGTTGCCGGGCAGACAGAAACTTCCGTCGCCCCCCGGGTCGTACGTTGTCGCCGACAGAAAATCGTTGCCGGCATCGCCGTAGAGGAACGTCGTCGTTTCGGTAAGATCGATGCCAGTGAAGAATTCTGCGTACATGTCGATCCTGTCGATGCCGCCTCCGCCGTGCAGCGTGATCGTCCCGGTCGGCCCATGTCCGTGCCAAGTGCCTTCATTATATTCGGCGTGGTA
>JBBSCD010000104.1:0-6998 GCA_038250645.1 Rhodospirillales bacterium | reverse complement strand
GATGAAGTCCGGGCGGTCCTCGTAGAACGCCAGCAGCCGGTCCTGCCAGGCCGAAAGGCGGAAGAAGTAGCTCGGCTCCTCGACCCACTCGACCGACGCGCCGGAGGGCGCGAACCGGCTGCCGTCGGCGGTCCGGGTGAGCTCGCCCTCGGCATAAAAGGCCTCGTCGCGCACGGCATACCAGCCGGCATAACTGCCGAGATAGATTTCCTCGCGCTCGATCAGGCGCAGCCAAAGCGCCTGGCAGGCGGCCAAATGGCGCGGCTCGGTAGTGCGGATGAAGTCATCGTTCGAAAAGTTCATTCGTGCGGCAAGGTCGCGGAAGTTGCCAGAAACCCGATCGGTAAATGCCTTTGGCGCGAGGCCGGCCGCGGCGGCCGCCTTCTCCACCTTCTGGCCGTGCTCGTCGGTGCCGGTGAGGAACTTAACGCGGTCGCCGTCGAGACGCTTGAATCGGGCGAGCACGTCACAGGCAAGCGTGGTGTACATGTGGCCGATGTGCGGCACGTCGTTGACGTAATAAATGGGCGTCGTGACGTAGAAGGCGGCTCCGTCGGCCATGCCTTTTAATTCCCTCGTTGCCGTGTATCGCGGGGGCCGCTCGGGGATCCGGCGGATTCAGCGGCGCATCGCCGCCGCGATATCGAGAAAGATGCTGAGCAGCACCTGCTTGCGGTCCAGATTGGCGCTGTCGACGACAGCAAGAAGGCGCTCGGTTTTTTCCCATACCTCGAGCCAGCAATCAAGCGGCGCCGCCCCGGCGACCGCGTCGAAGCGGGCCTGCGCCCCTGCTCCTTCGGCCTCTGCGACCGCGGCTGAGCCACCGGCGGCGCGGCGGGTAAGGCCGGCCAGCCACCAGCGAATGAGGTCGCAAAGCACCGCGAAGCCGTCCTCCTTCTGCTTCAGGACGTCATCACAGAGGCGGTGAAGCGCGCTCACGTCGAGCGCCGGGAGGTACAGGAAAAGCCGGCGGATATCGCGGTGGATCTGCGCCACCCCGGCCTCGGCGAGAGCCAGCGCCCGGCCGATGCTGCCTTCGGCGAGGTCGACCAGGACGGCGCGCTCGGCGGCATTCAGGTGCGGCTGGTAGCGACCGAGAAGCGCGTTGACGATGTCCGTCGGCAACGGCTCCAGCGCCAGCCGCCGGCAGCGCGAGCGGATCGTGGGCAGCAGGCCGCCGGGGGTGTCGCTGACCAGCAGCAGGAGCGCCCTGTCGGGAGGTCCCTCGAGACCCTTGAGCAGCGCGTTGGCGGCATTGCGGTTGAGCGCGTCGGCGCTGTCGACGACGACGATGCGCCAGCCTCCCTCCGCCGGCGTCTGGGCCAGAAAGGCGCCGATGGCGCGGACATCATCGACTACGATTTCCCGGCGGAGCCGGTCCCGCCGGTCGTCGAAGCTTCGTTCGATCGTGAGCAGATCGGCGTGGCCGCCGCCGGCAACCCGGCGGAAGGCGGGGTGATCGGGCGCGACGGACAGGCCCGTTCCCTCGTCCGCCTCGTTACCCGCGGCCGACAGTAGCGAGCCCTGCCCGGGATGCCGGCCGCCGGCGAGAAGGTAGCGCGCAAAGCGAAAGGCGAGCGTCGCCTTGCCGATTCCGGGCGGGCCGGTGATCAGCCAGGCATGGGCGAGACGGCCGCCGCGCGCTGCGGCGAGGAGCGTCCGCTCACCCGCCTCATGGCCAAGAAGATCGGGATTGGCCCGCGGCGATGGTGCCGGCGGCGGTGAGGCCGCGACCGCGGCGCGCGCGCTCACGCACCGCTCCGCATGAACCGGGCGAGCACGCATCGTTCCAGGTCGGCGGCGACCCGGTCCGGCGATCGGCTGGCGTCGACGACGACGCAGCGATCCGGCTCGGCCTCGGCGATGGCGAGAAATCCGCGACGAACGCGCTCGTGGAAGGCGCGGTCCATCCGCTCGTAGCGGTCCTCGCCGCCGGCGCGGCCGCCAGCACGATCTTGGGCGCGCGCCAGCCCCTGCTCCACTGGGATATCGAGAATCAGGGTGAGATCAGGTCGTATCGCATCGACAACCAGCTCATGGAGAGCGTTGACGACGTCGCCGCCGATGCCGTGGCCGTAGCCCTGGTAGGCCATGGTCGAGTCGGCGAAGCGATCGCAGACGACCCAGGCGCCGGCGGCCAGCGCCGGCAGGATGGTCGCATCCAAGTGTTCGCGTCGTGCCGCGTAATGCAGCAACGTCTCCGTCATCGTTGACCAGCGATGTATCGCGCCGCTGACCAGTAGCGCGCGAATCTCCTCCGCCGCCGGCGCACCGCCCGGTTCGCGCGTCGTCACCACCGACAGCCCGCGCGAGCGCAAGGCTTCGGCGAGAAGCCGTACCTGGGACGACTTGCCGGCCCCCTCGCCGCCTTCAATGGTGACGAACCGTCCTCTGCTGGCGACGTCGCCCGGCGCGTCCACCTCGGAATAACGGCGCGGCGTCAGTGGGTCGAGACGCCGGCGAGATGCGCCAGCGCGACGCCCAGACGGCCGAACATGCCGAGTCGATCGACCGAGGCGCCGGCGACGAGCGGCACCTGAATCGTATCGACCTCCGGGGCGGAGATGCTGAGCATCGCAAGACGGCCGCCCTTGTGGATCGGCGCCGGAATTGGCCCGTCATAGTCGGCCGTGACCTTCATCTCCTGGCGGACGTTGCGCGGGAGGGTCACGGTTACGCCATCGGCGCTCACCAGCGGCACCGTCTCCTGCTGGCCCAGCCAGACGTCGGCCGCGGTCACCTCGTCACCCGGCTTGAACAGGGCGTAATTGTCGAACTGGCGGAAGCCCCAGGAGAGAATCCGCTCGCCCTCGTCGCTCCGCTCCTGCATCGATGACAGGCCGCCGACGACGAGGATCAGCCGCCGTTCGCCCTGCTTCGCCGACGCTGCGAGGCAGAAGCCGGCGTTTTCGGTATGGCCCGTCTTTAACCCGTCGACGCCGATGGTCTTGTACAACAGCGGGTTGCGGTTGCCCTGGCGGATGCCGTTATGCAGGAACTCCTTCTCCGAATAGAAGTGGTAGAAGTCCGGAAAGTCGTTGATCGTGTGGTAGGCTAGGGTCGCCAGATCCCGCGCCGTCATGCGGTGCTCGGGATCGGGCAGGCCCGTGGCGTTCCTGAACGTCGAGTCGCGGAGACCGATCTTCTTCGCCGTCTTCGTCAGCTTCTGGGCAAACGCCTCTTCCGTGCCGCTGATGCCTTCCGCCACGACAATCGATGCGTCGTTGCCCGACTGGATAATGATGCCGCGGATCAGATCCTCGACCCGCACCTGCTCGTTCGGATTGAGGAACATGGTCGAGCCGCCGCTGGCCGCTCCGCCCTTCTTCCAGGCGTTCTGGCTGACCGTCATGGTGTCATTGAGCGACAGGCGGCCTGACTTGATCCGGTCGAAGAGGACATAGAGCGTCATCATCTTGCTCATCGAGGCCGGCGGCATCGGTGCATCGGCGTTCTTCTCGAAGAGGATCGCGCCGGTGGCGGCGTCGAGGAGGATGGCCTCGCGCGCCGGCGTTTCGAAAGCAGCCGCCGGCAGCGCCGCAAAGATTATAAAAAATGCTACTATACCAGGTAGATAACAGCGTATCTTAAAGCTTGATGTCATTGTTCCTCGACGGTTCGGTCGATGTTGATGTCAATGCGAAGGAAGCCGGCGGTGCCGGCGCCGGCCTATTCCATGACCACCCGGGAGCCGGGGAAACCGGCGCGGATCACCTCGGCGAGCACCCTGTCGGCCTCGTCCGCCGAGGCCAGGGGCCCCAGCCGGACGCGGTAAAAGTTCGCCCCCTCCGGCGCGCCGTAAGTGATGACGACCGGAGCGAGATGGGCCAGCTGCATGCCGGCGCGCGAAGCGTTGCCGCCGTCGGCGAAGGCGCCTGCCTGCACGAAGGACCGGGCCGAATAGATGCGGTAGGCCCCAGCGCCGGCGTCGGCGACGACCTTGTGTGCGACCAGGGGAGCGGCCACGGAAGCGGCGGGAGGCGTGGCGGCCTGTGGCACAACGGGTGCGACGACAGGCGCGGCGGCGAGCCGTGCGGCGGGCGCCGTAACGGGCATTGTCCTTGCAGGCGGGCTGAGTCCGGCAAGGCGCATGCTCTCGTCGGCGACGAGCCGAACCCGAACCCGCGCGGTGCCCTTGTCGTAGAACCCGAGCGCCTTGGCCGCGCTCTTCGAGACGTCGATGATGCGGCTGCGCGCGAACGGGCCGCGGTCGTTGACCCGAAGCCTGAGGCTGCGCCCGTTCTCCAGATTGGTGACCTGAACGATGCTCGGCAGCGGCAGCGTCCGGTGCGCCGCCGACAGGTCATGCATGTCGAAGCGTTCGCCGTTGGCGGTCCTGCGGCCGTGGAACTCAGTTCCGTACCACGAGGCAACACCTTCCTCCACGTAGCTCCAGTCGACCGCCGGCCGGTACCAGACGCCGTTAATGGCGTACGGCCGGCCGATCTTGAAGCCGGTATCAGCGCCGACGCCGGGCACGAACGTTTCCGCTGCGCCGACGGATGGAGGCGGTTCGCCGGGGTCGGCGCCGCCGCAGCCGGCGACCGCCGCGGTGGCGGCGAGCGCGACCGCAGTCACGCAATGCCGGAACGCTTGGCGTCCGACCCCGGGCTGGACCTGCGGTTGACGCATCCTCGCCTCCCTACTCGGCCGAGACCCGGCGGATCGTATCCAGCAGGGTACTGCCGGGATAGCCGTCCGCCGGCAGTCGCGCTTCCTGCTGGAAACTCATGATCGCGCGGCGGGTTTGCGGCCCGACGATGCCGTCGGCCGTGCCGATGTCGAACCCGAGGCGGCCGAGAAGGCTCTGAATCTCGATCAGATCCGAGCGCGACAACGCCACCTCGTTCGCCGGCGGCAGGGTCCGAAAAGCGTCGCCGCCGGCCAGTCGATCGGAAAGATGGCCGACGGCCACGGCATAGAGGATCGAGCGGTTCCAAGCCATTATGGTCCGGAAGTTGGGATAGACCAGCAGCGCCGGGCCGCCGGAAATGCCGCCTGGCAGGATGAGCGAGGCGCTGAGGTCGACAACCGGCAGATCCTCGCCGTCGATGCCGCGCACCCCGAGACGCTGCCATTCCGTGAGCGGTTTTTCCGTCTCAAGGCCCGACAGGGTCAAATTGAAATTCGCCGGCAGGCGAACCTCGCGGCCCCAGGTGCGACGGTCATCCCAGCCGGCGGCGGCGAGATAATTCGCCGTCGAGCCGAAGACATCGGCGAGGCTGGTCCACAGATCCCTGCGGCCGTCGCCGTCGAAGTCGACGGCGTAGCGCCGGTAGGTGGTCGGGATGAATTGCGGCTGGCCGAGCGCGCCGGCCCACGATCCGGTTGCATTGGCCGGAATGTCGCCGTCATTCATTTCCTCAAGCAGGGCGAGAAGCTGCTCGCGGAAGAACGCGCTGCGGCGTTGGTCGAAGGCGAGGGTCGCGATCGCCGCGACGGCCCGGTCGTTGCCCGTAAAGTCGCCGAAGTTGCTCTCCAGCGCCCAGAACGCGACGATGAAGCGCGGCTGGACGCCGAAGCGACGAGAGGTCGCTTCAAGCAGTCCGGCGTGCTCCGTCAGCATCTGCCGACCGCGCTCGATGCGTTGCGCCGTCACCCGCTTATCGAGGTACTGCCAAAACGTCTGGCTGAATTCCGGTTGCCGGCGATCGAGCTCAAGCACCCGGTCGAGAGGCTCGACTCCCGATAAGGCCGCATCGAGCGTCGCCGCCGAAACCCCGCGGCGCATTGCCTCGGCGCGGACCCCGGCAAGCCAAGTCGCGAAGCTCTCTTTGGTCGCCGTTGCCTCGCCGACGGGCTGATCCGGCGCCCCCGCTTCCGACGCGGCGACGTCCGCGGCCGCCGCATGCCGTGGCGACAGTGCCGTAAGCCCGACCACGAGCGCGATCAAAGCGAGCGCCCGAGCGACGACGGCGGCTGTTTGCATCCGCACCTAACCCTGAGTTGCCCAGATGTTATCTGCTACATCCTGTTTTGCCACAGCGCAATCACGCCAGCAACCGGCAAAGGCATGGCGCCTCGATCTCCGCCCCGCCTTTGGCGGCGGCGGGGGCTCAGCGCCGCCGATAGATCAACCTGCTTTCGGATGGAATCGTCCAAAAGCATTAAAGTTGATCGATTACAATAAAGACCGAGCATCTTAATCTACGCCCACACGGGCGCAGGATGCTCTAATGCGCGCTTTCAAGCAGGGCGAATCGCACCGGCAGGACATCGCGGGTGCAGACCTTCCCCGCCTCGTTCTTCTCGACGAACATCAGATTCTGCGAATCGGGCATACCGGTCGGCACCACCATCTTGCCGCCCGGAGCGAGCTGCTTGAGCAGCATGGCCGGAATAAGCTCAGACGCGGCGCAGACCAGGATCCGATCGAACGGCGCATGCTCGGGCCAGCCGTTCTCGCCGTTGCCGATCCGCGCCTCGACATTGCCGAGTCCAAGGCTGTCGAAGCGCTTGCGCGCCTTTTCGCCGAGCTCTTCGACAATCTCGACGGTAAAAACGTCGTTCGCCAGCTCGGCGAGGATGACGGTGTGATAGCCGAGCCCGGTGCCGACCTCGAGAACGCGGTGATCGGCTTTGACGTCGAGCAGATCGGTCATCAGCGCGACGATGAACGGTTGCGAGATGGTCTTGTCGAAACCGATCGGCAGCGGCTGGTCGGCATAGGCATAGGGCGCCAGCTCCACCGGGACGAAGCCGTGACGGGGAATGCGACGCATGACCGCCAGAACCCGCTCGTCGAGCTTCTCCTTGCCGATCTGCGCGCTGACCAGCTGAGCGTGCGCGGCGATGACATCCACCATTTGCTGCTGGAGTAACGACAGCAGATCGTCGCTCATCCCATCGGTCTCCCCTTCGGGCGCAACGGAGCCATTCTAGACTAGCCCATTTGCCCATGAGAATCCCATCGCCCATAGCAGCCCGTTGACGAAGTCGGTTGGTTCTGACTCTCTGCACCCATAGCGGTTCGAAGGATTGATCGACATGGCGCTGGG
>JBBSCD010000103.1:0-7169 GCA_038250645.1 Rhodospirillales bacterium | reverse complement strand
CGAGATCGAAGAGGACGGCCGCATCGGCCGCGGCGAGTGCGTACCCTATGCCCGCTATGGCGAAACCGTTGCCGGCGTTGTCGCCGCGCTTGAGGAATGCGCAGCGGAGGTCACGGCGGGCCTGAGCATTGACACGCTGCAGACGGTCCTGCCGGCCGGCGCGGCGCGCAACGCGCTCGATTGCGCTCTGTGGGATCTCGCCGCCAAGGCGACCGGCCGCCGCGCCTGGGATTTTGCCGGCCTGGCGCCGCCGGAGCCCGTAGGGACGGCCGAGACCATCTCGCTCGATCGGCCCGAGGCGATGGCCGTTGACGCCGCCGCGCTCGCGGCCGGATCCGGCGCACGTCCGTTGCTGAAGATCAAGCTGGGTGCGGATGCGGTCGTCGAGCGGGTCGCCGCCGTCCGCGCCGCGGCGCCCACCGCACGACTGATTGTCGATGCGAACGAGGGCTGGACGCTGAACATGCTCGAGCGGTTCGTCCGTCCGCTGCAGGATCTGGGCGTCGAAATGATCGAGCAGCCGCTCCCGGCGGGGCAGGATGCGGCCCTGGCGGGTTTTTTCTCGCCGATCGTCCTTTGCGCCGACGAATCCTGCCACGGCGTCGCCGATCTCGACCGGCTCGCCGGCTACGGTATGGTCAACGTCAAACTCGACAAGACCGGCGGCCTGACCGGCGCACTGGATCTGGTAGCCGCAGCGCACGCCCGCGGGCTCGCCGTCATGATCGGCTGCATGGTCGCGACATCGCTGGCGATGGCCCCGGCGATGCTGCTCACCGCCGCGGCCAGCATCGTCGATCTGGATGGGCCGCTTTGGCTGGCCGACGACCGCAGACCCTCACTGCGCTACGCCGACGGCCACATCTATCCGCCGCTGCCGGCGCTGTGGGGCTGACCGGCCCCTGACTCGAGGCGGGCCCGGACGCGTCGCCCCGATCCAGGCTCAGCTCCGTCGCAGGACGGTCACCCGCATCGGCTGATCGAACGCCCAGCCGTCCTCGCGTCTGGCCGCGAGACGCTGAAAGTTCGCAGCGATCTCTTCTTCCTGCTCATCGAAGCGATCGCGGATATGTGGGTTGATCGAGGTCAGGCGATCATGAAACGCCTGGAAATCGGGGAAGACAACGGTGTCGAGGTGGGTCAGCGCGCGTTCGAGCAGCAGGCCGTACTCGGGCGCATAGCGCAACGACGCCTGGGCCCGTTGTCGCGCCACGGTCTCATCGTGCGCCGGCTGCATCAGCTCGAAGTAGGGTCCCTCCGGCATCGGTTCCGAGATGTAGAGAATCCCGCCCGATCGCAGCACCCGCGCCGCCTCGCGCAACGCCTTCATCAGGCCGTCGCTGTCGACATGGTGCAGGCTGTTGTAATAGATGATAATATCCGTGGAGCGACTGGCTGCCGGCAGATCTTCCGCCAGGCCCTGAATGTAGTGCTCGTCGCGCACCATTTTGATCGCCCGCGCCCGCGCCAGCGCTTTCGGGCTGACCTCGACGCCGGTGACGTGGGCGCCCCTGCCGGCGAGGAAGCGGCTCAGCCAGCCATCGCCGCAGCCGACGTCGATCACCGTGGCGTTGTCGAGGTTCAGAATTTCCCCCATGAGGTCGGTGCTGCTTCGCCTGTCCATCTCACGTCCTGGTTGTTGTCGCCGGCCCCGGTGCCGCGTCGCTCGCTGAAACTGCGTCAGGCAGATTTCTACTGGATATGGCTCATGAGGGAAACATTTGAAGACGTTCGCCGAAACGTGCACGCTTGGTGCGCCAACTTCCCAAGCGGCCATCCGCGACGTTCACGACACCATGACCAGGCCGAGATCGTTCCCGATCTCGATGGCTCGCTCGACCCTCGGATGCGCGACAACCTCGCGCCAGCCCTCGTAGCAGCGGGGATCGGTCCCCGGAGCGAAGCGATTATGCCAGCGGATGTCGTCGAACACGACGACGGCGCCGGGCGCGAGCGCATCCACCAAGTTGGCGAAATCGCGAACGTAGGCTTCGCCGGAGTGGCCGCCGTCGTGGAACACGAAATCGACCGGCGCCATGCGCCTGGCGGCCGGGGCGAGAACGGTCTCCGTCGAACCGTGGCAGCATTCGATCCGGTCGCCGAACAGTTCCGCGAGCAGACCAGCCGACAGGCGGTGCTGAATCTCGCCGATTTCGATCGTCAGCAGTCGGCCTTGCGAGGAGACACGCTGCAGAGCGAAAGCAATGATCGCCGCCGAAAAACCGTACGCCGTTCCGATTTCGAGGTACCGGGTCGGGCGCATGAACCGGACCGCCGCCGCCAGTACCCGGCCTTTCGTCATGTTGCTGGAGGAGATGGCGAAATGCCAGGCGACGTCGGCGGCGCGGCGAGGGAACTCCTCGGTATTGCCGAGATAGGTGTCGGCGATGAGGGCGCATCGGCGCGCCACGACTTCAGGCAACGGCGGCAGGCCTCCCTCGATCGCTTCTTTCAGCCTGAGAAAGCGGTTCGCAGAAAGGCTGTTGCCGTCGCCGCCGGCCTTCAGCTCGACGATGTCGCGCCGCATGGGAACGAAGCTCTGGCGGAGAAGCCTGAGGGTGCTGTACGGATCGTTCAGAGGATGCTCACGAGCGATGTCCCGGAGGAGGCCCACGGCATACATTTCGATACCCCAGGTATCATCCCACGTGGGGCGCGGCTTTCCGCCGACATTCTTTTTTTCTTTCTTCCTTTTCTTGATCAGAAAATGTGCCATGAAATAGATACCTCACGTGGAGAATCGCAGAATAGTCACCGCGGCTGAGGTTATTGCGATAACTTGAGGCAAGCAATGGCACTCGAGACGGGCCTGCGGTGAACCGGAATCCCGCGACCCCTGTCGTCATCGTCCTCGGTGCGCCGCCGCTGGCCCCGGACGTTCCGGGTCCGGTGCTCGAGCGCCGGCTCGATCACGCGGTTGCGGTCTGGCGCGAACGCGGCGGCGGCTTCCTGATTGTCACCGGCGCGGCTGTCGGGCCGCCGCCCGCGGAGGCCGAGATCATGCACACCCTGGCGCTCGCCCGCGGGGTGGGCGAGGATCGGATCGTCGTCGAGAACCGGGCGAGAAACACCTTCGAAAATGCGCTCTATTCAGGCCTGATCATGCGCCGGCGCGGCTGGCGGCAAGCAATCGTCGTCACCGACGCCTTTCACATGCCGCGGACCCTGTTCGTCTTTCGCCGGCTTGGCTTGGATGTCGAAGGCGATGCAGTGTGCGCCCCCGCCGCGGCCGGCCTGCCGACGCGGCTGCGGCTTTATGTTCGCGAAGCCATGGCCTTCGCCCTCTGCGCCGCCCTGTTTGCGATCGGCCGACATAAACCGATTGTCGCTGCGGTTTGGGGAGATTAAGACCGCGCGATGGCATCATCGGTCCTCCCGGTGCGTGGGCTGCGCGTTCTCGATGCGGCAACGTTCATCGCTGCGCCCCTGTGCGCAACGCTGTTTGGGGAGTTCGGCGCCGAGGTGATCAAGGTCGAGCATCCGCTCGGCGGCGACCCTTTCAGCAGGTTCGGCACGCCGACGCCACGAGCGGACTCGACGCTGGCGTGGCTGTCGGAGGCACGCAACAAGAAGTCGATCACGCTCGACCTGAGCAAACCGCAGGGCGCCGCCCTTTTAAGCGCCTGGCCGCCATGCCCGCCGTCGTCTGTGAGAACTTCTGCTCCGGCCGCATCGAGACGCTCGGGCCGGCGCTCGGCAACGCCAACGACGAAATCTACCGCGGCCTGCTCGGCCTTGCCGACGACGACATGGCCGAGCTTTCCCGCGCCGGCGTGATCTGAGCCGGCGCCGGTGCCGGGGCAGCTACAGAAAGAAGTCGCCGGCCGCCCACGCTCCCGGCTTGATGTCGCCGTCGGTGACCAGGATCGCGAAATCCTGGGCAAGCGAGCCCTTGGTATTGGCCTCGATCAGCGTGTTTGCACCCGCGGCCTTGACGTGGACCTGGCCCAGGCCAGTGAACGGGTCCGTCCCCCGAAAGGAGAAGGCCTGATTGCCGCCTTTGCTTGCATCCGCATCGATGCCTCGGAGATCGACTTTATCGACTGATCTCGCGGCTCCAACGCCCTGAAAATCGACAATCACATCACGCCCTGCCGCGGCAGGTGTCGACTCGCCGATGGCGTTGTAATCGAAGAAGTCGCTTCCCGCACCGCCCGTGAGCCGGTCCGCGCCTTGTTGGCCGGCGATGTAGTCGCCGTCTTCTTCGCCGAAGAACTGGTCGTTACCGGAGCCGCCAACGAGACTGTCAATGCCCGTGCCGCCGTAGAGAAAGTCATTGCCGTCATCGCCGAAAAGCTTGTCGTTGCCGACCGAGCCGTAAAGTCTGTCCGCGCCGGTTCCGCCATGGATCAAATCGTTGCCGTAGCTGCCGTACAGGCGGTCCGCTCCGGCGTCGCCGTTGACGATGTCGTTGCCGGCCTCCGACCCGACGAGGTCGTTGCCGCCCCGCGCGTTGATTATGTCGTTGTGGGCCGTTCCGTGGAGGACGTCCGGGCCTTCGGTTCCGTTGATCGTGCCGCCTGGTGGAGGGGGTGGTGGTGGATGGGAGGAGGCCGACCCGAGGGTGCGGATCTCGCCGTCCTGCTTGGTCATGATGTAGATCTCGCCGTCCTGGCCCTCGCCGAAGCGAAGATCGGCGCGGTCCGAATGGACGAGTTTCAGAAGTGAAGTCGGCTTGCCGTCGTCGAGAAGGTTGAGCTGCTCGAAGTGCGCCTGCTGGCCGGGCTTCAGATTATCGACCGGAACGTGGTAGATCGTGCCGTTGACGAGGTCGCCGAACAGGTACTGACCCCGCAGAGCGGGGACATCGTGGCCGCGGTAGACAAAGCCGCCGACGATGGCGTGCTTGCTGTTGGAAAAGCTCGGGTCGTCGTGATCGTACTGGGCGACGGGGTAGGTAAAGCCGAAGCGGGCGTCGTCGGCCGACAGATGGTAGAGCTTGCCCGGATCGCCGCGCACGGTTGCGAACGTGCCTTCGCGCCCCGGCCAGCCGTAGTTAGCCCCGGCCTTGCCGATATTGATTTCCTCGATCTGCGCCTGGCCCATGTCCGCGATGAGCAGCTTGCCGGTCCCGCCGGTATCGAAGCTGAGGGTCTGCGGATGCCGGAAGCCCAGCGCCCACACCTCGGGCCGCGCCCCCGCGTGGCCCACGAACGGGTTGTCGGAGGGAATGCCGTAGGGCTTGTGACCTGTCTGCTCGAGTGGATTGATCCGGAGGATCTTGCCCAACGCCGCCCCGAGATCCTGCGCCTGATTGTAGGGGTCGCTCGGCGTCGTGTTACCGCCGTCGCCGGTCGTGATGTACAGCTTGCCGTAGTCCGCTGAGCCCGGCTTGGCGTTGGGGTTGAACATCAAAGTGTCGGCGTTGTGGTCATCCTTCCACTCGGCCAGGCGCAGCACCTCGCGCTGCGACGAGGGATCGATCCTTGTCGGGTCGCTGGCGCTCAGCTTCCACTCGGAAAGGACGGCGTGAAATTTCACCGCGCCGGGCGGGATGCCTTTGCTCCAGACAGGGTGACCGCTCACCGCCTTCTCGGTGTCGATCGTGTAGAACTTGTGGTACCCGGCCGTACCGGGCTTATCGTAATCGGGATGAAAGGCGAAGCTGCGGAGGCCTTTCTGCAGCCCGTCTTCAAACACCGCGCCGCGGGCGGCCTTGACGTTGAGGAAGGGCTGCGGATCCACCTTGCCGTGATCGATCAGCCAGATCGGGCCGCGGCTGTCGGCGACGAAGAGCCGGCCGCTGCCGTCGTCGGCGTGGTAGAGGTAATTGAGACGGGCAGGGCCGCCGGTGCCCCCGGTGGCGGGGGGCTTGACGAAGTCGTTGATCTCGACGGAGAGGCTGCCTTTCGAAATGTTCGGCAACGGATTCGGTGTTGCAAGCGGCGGCATGGCGACACACTCCTGTATCCCAAAGGAGGCGATGACCTACCTTTGAAGTAGAAGATAATCAATACAACTTACGTAGCGCTCGCTTATGGAGATCATCTGTACTCCGTGCGGATGGCCCGGCCTCCGCCCTACAGCACAAAGTCGCCCGCGACCCAATCCGCGGCGGCTTTGTCGGCGCCGTCGGTGACCAGGATCACGAATTCCGGGGCGAGCGAGCCCTTGGTGTTGGCCTCGATCAGTGTGTTCATCCCGGGAGATCGGACGTGAACCTGACCCGGCCCGGTGAACGGACTGGTCCCGACGAAGACGAAGGCCTGATTGCCGGCCACGCTCTCGTTCGCGTCGATGCCCTTCAGATCGATCCGGTCGATTGCGGGGGCGCCGGCACCTTCGAAGTCCGCGATGTAATCCCGCCCGGTCGCCACAGGTGTCGACTCGCTTGCAAGATTGTAGTCGAACCGGTCGTTTCCGGCGCCGCCGATGAGTCGATCGGCGCCCTCGCGGCCCGCGATGTAATCACCGGCATCGTCGCCGAAGATCATGTCGTTGCCTGAACCGCCGACGAGACTGTCGTTGTTCAGGTTGCCATGGAGAATGTCATTGCCGGCCTGACCGAAGATCGTGTCGTTGCCGCTGCCGCCGTTCATCGTGTCGATGCCGGCATCGCCATACAGGCGATCCGAACCCGCATCGCCGTTGACGGTGTCGTCGCCCGCCGCGGCTTTGACCAGGTCGTCGCCGCCGCGCGCGTTGATCAAGTCGTTGCCAGGGGTTCCGCTGATCACGTCGGGGCCGTCGGTTCCGTTGATCGTGCCACCTGGAGAAGTGGAGGCCGATGCGAGGGTGCGGATCTCGCCGTCCTGCTTGGTCATGATGTAGATTTCACCGTCCTGGCCTTCGCCAAAGCGAAGGTCGACGCGGCTCGCTCCGACGAGATCGTGCAGAGAGGTTGGCTTGCCGTCGACGAGAAGGTTGAGCTGCTCGAAGTCCGCCTGCTGGCCGAACTTCAGGTCATCGACCGGAACGTGGTAGATCGTGCCGTTGACGAGGTCGCCGAACAGGTACTGGCCCTGCAGAGCAGGGACATCGTGGCCGCGGTAGACGAAGCCGCCGACGATCGCGTTGGATCCGTTGAAAAAGCTCGGGTCGTCGTGATCGTACTGGGCGACGGGGTAGGTAAAGCCGAAGCGGGCATCGTCGGCAGGCAGATCGTAGAGCTTGCTTGGATCGGTCCGGACGGTCTCGAATGTGCCTTCGCGCCCCGGCCAGCCGTAGTT
>JBBSCD010000102.1:0-7439 GCA_038250645.1 Rhodospirillales bacterium | reverse complement strand
GGTCCCCCGGGCGATGGCGAACGGTCGGCGCAGCGGCCAGCTTTCGGCGCGCACCCGCAGCGTGCGGGTCACGACGCGAGGCGATCGACCAGGGGTGCGACCCCGTCCAGCAGCGGATCGACACACGGCAAGTCGAGGTCGTCGCCGAGCCGGTCGAGGCAGGCGCGCGCGTCGGCCGGAGCCAGCCCGCTGCAATTGACCGCGACGCCGATGCAGCGAACCTGCGGGCTGGTCAACCGCGCAGCGGCGAGATTGGCGTCGATACAGTCACGCAGGTCCGGCAAGGCCCGACTAGGGAGGCCGCGCATGTGGCCGCGGATGGGCTCATGGCACATGACCAGGACATCGGGTTGCGCGCCATGAAGCAGGCCGAGGCTGACCCCGGCGAAGGACGGGTGAAAGAGCGAGCCCTGCCCTTCAATGAGATCCCAGTGCCCTTCGGCGGCCGCCGGTGTCAGCCACTCGACGGCTCCGGAGATGAAATCGGCAACCACCGCATCGACAGCGACGCCGCCGCCGGCGATGAAAATCCCCGTTTGCCCGGTGGCGCGGAAGTCGGCGTCGATGCCGCGCGTTCGCATCTCCCGTTCGAGCGCGAGGGTTGTGTACATCTTGCCGACCGAACAGTCGGTGCCGACGGTCAGAAGCCGCTTCCCTGAGCGCGGCTCGCCGGTGCCGACGCTGAATTCGCGCGACGGATGGCGGACGTCGATCAGCCGACGGCCGTACCTCGCCGCGGCGTCGACCAGGTCCGGCCGGTCGCTCAGGCGATCGTGGAGGCCATTGGCCAGATCGAGCCCGGCTTCAAGCGCGCGCGACATCGTCTCGATCCAGGGCTCGGGGATGACGCCGCCGGCATTGGCGACTCCGATGATCAGCGTTCGTGCCCCTGCCGCCGCACCCTCTTCGACGCTCATGACCGGCAGGGACAGCTCGGCGCTGCAGCCAGCGAGACGAACCTGCCCGACGCATAGCTCCCGCCGCCACTGCCAGACGCCGGCGGCCGACTTTGCCGCCAGCAGGTCGGACGCATCGCCGACGAACAACAGATACGGCCGCTTCAGCATCACCAGCCCCGCGCTTCACCAGGATTTCGCCCGAAGTGTAGCCGAACGTTCCCGCTCCTTGCGAGTGCGGCTCGCGCCGCGCTTTGGTCCGGGCCGGCCGCGCCCACCGGACCCCGCGGAGCCCAGGTTCCCGGCCCATTGCCGAAGTTCCGGCACCGTCAGCCGCTGCGCATATGGGCGCAACCTTTTGTTAGTAAACAACTTATGATATGCTAAGAAATTGCGAGATAATTTTCATTGACAGTATCGTCAAAGTTGTATTTCCTTAACGTAAGTTAATGGTTGATGTGTCAGGCGACAGCAGGGTGGGCGAGGTGCCGAGCCGGATCCCCCGCCCATAGATATTTAGGAGTTCACAGTGACCCGCGACGCGTACCTCTGGATGTCGATATCGGTTGTCGCCGCGTCGATGGCATGGAGCGCCGTGGACATTCACGAGCAGCGCGCAGCAGCACCTGTGAGCGTGAAGGCAACCGCGTCTTCGACGGTTTCCGCGGCGTCGGCGGCGAAGTCCGTGCCGGTTATGGCTGCTGCGCCCGAACAGTCGGCCGGTCGCGACGACCGGCTGCCAGTGGCGGTAGCGTCTCCCAAAGCCGAATCCTCTGCCCCCGACGCCGACCTCGCGATGGCCCACAATCTGACGACGATCATCGGCACCATATTGCCGTCCGCCGGCGGCAACGACCGGCTCGACATTGCGTTGCAGAGCGGACCGACGGCGGCCGAGGCCGTCGCTGACGAGCGGGAGCCGGCGGCGGATGCCGGAGAAGGCGGCGACGCCATCGCGATTGCGGCGGAAGTGGCCGGCGGCAGCGAGAGCCCGGAAGAGCCGAAGGATCCGGCAGGCGCTACGGATCCGTCCATCGATGCGCTGCGAACGGTTGCCTTGCGTGCGATCGGCAACCCAACCAACGTCGCGCCGCGACCGGCAGGCCGCTGGGCGCGCCTTATCGGCACGGATGTCGACGCGGAACTTCACTGCCTCGCTCTGAACATCTACTGGGAGGCGCGCTCCGAGCCGACGCTCGGCCGCTTCGCCGTCGCCGCCGTGACCCTCAACCGGGTCGGCCACAAGCGCTTTCCGAACACCGTCTGCGGCGTCGTCAGTCAGGGCGAAAGCCTTGGTCCGCATCGCTGTCAGTTCTCGTGGATGTGCGACGGCAAGAAAAACGAGCCGCAGAATGACAAGGCCTGGCGCGAGGCGGAGCACATCGCCCGCTCCATGGTCTTTCTCGATCTGCCCGATCCCACCGACGGCGCGTTGTGGTACCACGCCGACTATGTTTCGCCGGGATGGGCGAAGGCGATGGCCCAGATCACCCAGATCGGCCGGCACCTGTTCTACCGCGCCGCGGTCCGTCAGGCGCGCGCCTCTGGCGGCCTCGCCGGCTGATCGCCCCACGCCGACCAGCCCGGCCAATGCCTGGCGATCGCGTCAGAGCGAGGCGAGACCATCGCGCAGGCACTCGATCATTTCATCGAGATGCGTCTCCTCGGCGATCAGCGCCGGCGCAAGGATGCCGGTGTCGCCGGTCCACTTGAGCAACAGCCCCGCCTCGAACAGCCGCTTCAACGCCGCGTAGCCGCGCGCGCCGGGCGCCGCGGCCGGCGCCAGATCGAACGCCGCCAGCATGCCGTAGCCGCGAACGTCGGTGACGACGGGGAGGTCGGAAAGCGAGAACACCCGATCGAGGAAAGGCGTCGAAAGCCGTGCGGCGCGCGCGACCAGATCCTCACGGACGTAGATGTCGAGAGTCGCCAGGGCCGCGGCGCATGCCGCGGGATGGGCGGAGAAGGTATAGCCATGGAAGAGCTCGATCGCATGCGCCGGAGCGCCGCCGGTCAGGGCTTCGTAGATCCCGTCGCGCACGGCGACCGCACCCATCGGCTGCGCCCCGTTAGTCAGCGCCTTGGCCATGGTGATCATGTCGGGCATGACGGCGAAGCTGTCGGCGGCGAAGGGCGCGCCGGTCCGGCCGAAGCCGCAGATGACCTCGTCGAAGACCAGCAGGATACCGTGGGCGTCGCAGATCCGGCGCAGCCGTTCGAGATAACCCTTGGGCGGCACCAGCACCCCGGTCGAACCGGCGATCGGCTCGACGAAGCAGGCGGCAATGGTCGCGCCGCCGTGGAGGTCGACGAAGCGCTGCAGATCCTCGGCCAGCTCGGCGCCTTGTTCGGGCTGGCCGCGAACGAACCGGTCCGCAGCCGACCAGGTGTGACGCAGGTGCACGACCCCCGGCATGACCGCGCCGAAGGCCTCGCGATTGCGGAGAATACCGCTGAGCGAGGTGCCGCCGATGTTGACGCCGTGATAGGCCCGCTCGCGCGAGACGAAGCGCTGGCGGCCGCCCTCGCCCCTGGCGCGATGGTAGGCCATGGCGATCTTCAGCGCCGTGTCGATGGCTTCCGAGCCGGAGTTGCAGAAAAAGAGGTGGTCGAGATCGCCTGGCAGAAATTGGGCCAGCCGCCCGGCCAGAGCGAACGAGGATGGGTGGCCGAACTGGAAGTGCGGCGCGTAGTCCATTTCGAGCAGCTGTTGCGATACAGCCTCGGCAATCTCCCGGCGGCCGTGCCCGGCAGTGCAGCAGAAAAGCCCCGACGCGGCGTCGAGCACCCGATGCCCCGCCCGGCTCCAGTAGTACATGCCCTCGGCGCGCACGATGAACCGGGGCTCGGCCTTGAAGTCCCGGTTGGCGGTGAACGGCATCCAGTGGCTTTCGAGGTCGTTTGCGAGGTCGCTGGCGGGGTCGTTTGCGATGTCAGGCATAAGAAGTGTCTTCCGTTAGACCGGTGCGGCCGCCGCGCTTCGAGGTGCGTCAGGGGCGGAGACCATCGTGCGCCGGTCCCGGCCGGCGGATCAAGCCGCTAACGAGGGCGGCATTGCCGATCTTCGCCGGCGGCGCGCTACGGCGTATAGTCCGGGTCGGGCAAACAAGAACAAATGGAGGGAGAGGCATGGACGCAGACGCCATCCGCAGCATCCAGGCGCCGCTGAAGGCGCGCTACCGCGACGATCCGGCCTCGGCTGTCGTCACCTTGACGGCGAGCGGTCGTGTCGGCGGCGAAGGCGTCGCCTGCAGCGTCGAGACCGGCCGCGCGCTGGTCGAGGCGGGACTGCATCCGGCGAGCGGCGGCAGCGGCCTGCAGGCCTGCTCCGGCGACATGCTGCTGCAGGCTCTGGTCGCCTGTGCCGGCGTCACGCTCCGCGCCGTCGCGGTCGCACTGGATATCGACCTGCGCGACGGCACCGTCACCGCCGAAGGCGATCTCGATTTTCGCGGCACCCTCGGCGTCGACAAGAACGCCCCCGTCGGCTTTCGCGACATCCGGCTGCGGTTTGAGGTGGACAGCGATGCCGACGACGAGCGCCTGGCCACGCTGCTGAAGCTCACCGAGCGCTACTGCGTCGTCTACCACAGCCTGCGCAATCCCCTCCCCGTCAGCGCTGCGATCGCCCGCGACCTGTCCTGAGGCCGACCGAGGCAGCCGGCGGCGGTCTTCTCGACGCGTCAGGAGTGGTAGGCACCCTGCTGGCAGTGACGCAGTTCGTGGTGTATCAGCCGCCAGCGCTGCAGGTCATCGGCACCGCGCGGCGAGCGTGTCCAGATGATGCAGCTCTGGAACTCTTCGTCCCATGCCGCCAGCCCGGCGCAGCCAGACGTCTGCCCATGCCGGCGGCACAGCTGGCTCATCTCCTGATCGCTGACGATGTTCCAGGTGAGCGAACGCGGCTCGATCGAGTCGGCCGCGGCCGATGCCATGCCGGCAAGCAGGGCGAAGATGACGATGATGGCGGTGCGCTTCATGGGTTTGCCTTCGCGTTTCTGCAGCTCAAGTGCGAGCATGATGTAATTTATACCCTCTTATGGGGCATTAATCAACCTTTAAACGAATATATTTTCTACTAACTTTCTTATAGGTTGTATATTCGCACGACCCGGACCGCTGCTGTCGTTGTTGCCGTGGGTGTGAACGTCTCGTATTGAAAGGCGTTGCCGTTTCGCTCCCTCATCGCGCTCTGGGAAATGTCGGATGAAACCATCCCTTGCCCCGCTGCTCGCAGCCGCCGTACTCGCCGCCGGCATGGTTGTTGCCGCCTGGCTGGTGGCCGACGGCCTGCGGGAAGTCCGCAGCGGCGACCGCACGGTCACGGTGAAGGGCCTCGCCGAACGCGACGTGAAGGCCGATCTGGCGCTCTGGCCGATGCGCTTCGTCGCCACCAGCAACGCGCTCGCCGAGGCGCAGGAGAAGATCGCGGCCGACGCCGCGACCATCGCCGCGTTTCTTGCCGAAGCGGGGATCGGGCGCGACGAAACCGCCATCCAGAGCCTCGAGGTCACCGATCTGCTGGCGCAGGCGTATCGCTCCGGCCCGGTTGAGAGCCGCTTCATCGTCGCCCAGACCCTGATGGTCCGCTCGCCCTCGGTCGACCGCATCGCCGCGGCGAGCCAGCAGGTCGGCGATCTGGTCGCCCGCGGCGTCGTCCTTTCCGGCGAAGGGCCGGCGGCGGGACCGGCCTTTGTCTTCACCGGGCTGAACGCGATCAAGCCCAAGATGATCGCCGAGGCGACGCAGAGCGCCCGGGCCGCCGCAGAGCAGTTCGCCAACGATTCGGCAAGCCGGCTCGGCGGCATCCGCACCGCCAGTCAGGGTCTATTTCAGATCCTGCCGCGCAACGACGCGCCGGGGGAAACGGAGAGCCGCCAGATCAACAAGACGCTCCGGGTCGTCTCCGCGGTCGAATACGCGCTGGTTCGCTGATTCCACGCGTCCTTGAGCCGACAGCAGACAGCGGCGGACGTCTTGGCGCTGCTGCGCAGTGTGGCGGGATGATGTACAGTTCTGGCGGTGGCCGTTCGCGGAAACCGCCCCGTCATCTGCACAGGCTTTGGGGGCACAGCCATTGCGGACTTTTGCGACTTCGTTCCTTCAGCGACGGAAACACCGGCGGCCCGGCCGGGTCGGCCTGACCGGTATCGCTGCGGCGCTGGCGCTCCTTCTGGCTGGCCTTCCGGCGCATCCGGCTCGCGCGGCCGAAGCCCAGGCCGCCATCGTCCCCGACTGGGGCGCCATCACGGCGCCGGCGCCGGCGCCGGCGCGGTCGATCGGCGGCTACGCCCGAGGCTGCCTCGGCGGCGCGGTCGCGCTGCCGGCGAGCGGTCCCGGCTACCAGGTCATGCGCCTTTCCCGCCATCGCTACTACGGGCATCCGCGGCTGATCGCCTTCATTCAGTCGTTTGCGAAAAAGGCGCAGGCCGGCGGCTGGCCGGGCCTGCTCATCGGCGACATGGCGCAACCGCGCGGGGGCCCGATCCTGACAGGCCACGCCAGCCACCAAATCGGCCTCGACGCCGACATCTGGTTTACGCCCGCGCCGTCGCGCCGACTCAGCGCCGACGAGCGGGAGACGATGAGCGCGACCAGCATGGTGGCCGCCAACCGCGAGACGGTGAACGGGTCCGTCTGGAGCAATCGCCAGCTCCGCCTGCTGCGCACGGCCGCGAGCTTCGCGGACGTCGAGCGCATCTTCGTCAATCCCGCGATCAAACGGGCCGCGTGCGCCGGCGCCGGGAAGGACCGGGCGTGGCTGGCGAAGATCCGCCCGTGGTGGGGCCACACCTACCACTTCCACGTTCGCCTGCGCTGCCCGCCGGGGGAGGCAGCCTGCATCGCCCAAGAGCCGTTGCCGGCGGGCGATGGCTGTGACAGCGGCCTGGACTGGTGGTTCTCGCCCGAGGCGAGGCCGAAGACTCCACCGCCGGCGGGCGGCTACAGGCGCAAGCTCGACCTCGCCGACCTGCCCCCGGCCTGCCGCGGGATTTTCTTCAGCGGCTGACCGGAACCCGCCGGCCTTCAATCTGAACAGGCACTGGATCGCTACGCCCCGTGCGGGGCTACGCGATGATCTTGAAGCGGGACCCTACCGGGCCAGCTTCACCGCCGTGCCGTTGGCGCTGACCATCAGCATGGACCGGTCGCCGGTGCCGAGATGTTCGTAATCGAGGTCGACGGCGACGACGGCGTCGGCGCCGAGCTTTTCGGCTTTCTCGGCCATCTCCTCCATGGCCAAGGTCCGTGCTTTACGCAACTCCTTCTCGTAGGAGCCCGAGCGGCCGCCGACGACATCGCGGATCCCGGCGAAGAAGTCGCGAAAGACGTTCGTGCCCATGACCGCCTCGCCGCCGACGACGCCGAGGTAGTCGACGATCCGTTGTCCTTCGATACCGTCGGTGGTGGTGATGATAATGCTCACTTCCCCTCCCTTTCAAGAGCGATCGCCGCGCCGCGGGCCTACTCAGGAAGCGGCAGGCCGTCGGCTTCCAGCTCCGCCTGCTTACGAGCCGCCAGAGCGTCCACGTCGAAGTCCAG
>JBBSCD010000101.1:0-7683 GCA_038250645.1 Rhodospirillales bacterium | reverse complement strand
GTTCTGACCGGGACGGGCAGGATCGCGCTCGACATCCCGCGCGATCGGCTGTCGAGCTTCGATCCGCAGCTGATCGCCAAGTATCAGCGGCGGTTTCCCGGCTTCGACGACAAGATCGTCTCGATGTACGCCCGCGGCATGGCCACATCAGCGCCGCGCCAGACTCGTTACGGGTCGGGCCCGCCGCCAGCGTGACCAACTGTCAGGTGACTACGTACGTCTGAGGACAGGTGTTTATGGCGGCGGTTTGTCTCGAAAAGCCCGCTTCTTACGCCTCCCATGTTCGGCTACGCCGTGAGCCACGCATCCAGCGCCGGGGCGAGCTCTTCGAACGGGCGATAGCCGATGGTCAACGCGGTAAGCCCGTTCGCGTCGCCGAGGATCACGGCCGGGAAGCCGGCGATGCCCAGCGCCTGGGTCAGGCGGAAGTCGGCAAGCGTCGCCTCGGCGATTTCGGCCGCGGCGTAGACGGTCGCGAATGCCCCGGCGTCGCCGCAGAACGGTTCGGCGAGCGCCGCGAGAGTGTCGGCGTCGGTGACATCGCCGCCCTCGACGTAGAAGGCCCGTTGCAAGGCGGCCAGATACGCGAAGGTGTGCTCCGGCGCCAGGTTGCGCATGGCGACCGCCGCACGGCAGGCCGGCGCGGTGTCGTAGACGAAGCCGTCGCGGTCGAAGAAGCCGAAGCTGAAGGGCTGGCCGCTGGCCGCTTCCACATGTTCCCAATGGCCGCGCACGGCGGCTTTGGCCCTTGTGTCCATGGCCGCGGTCATGCCGGCGCGCAAGCCCCCGACGACGAGGCGCACCGGCGCCCGGTCGCCGTACCCGGCGCGGATCCGGGCGATCACCGGAGAGAATCCCCAGCACCACGAACACATCGGGTCGGCGAAGTAGAACAGCCGCCTGTCGCTCGCTGCCGCGTCCGCGGCCGGCGCACCGTGGCTCATGGCTGATCCTCGATGGCTTCCATGTCGTCGTCGCTCATGCCGAAATGGTGGCCGATCTCGTGAATGAGGACATGGCGGACGAGATCGGCCAGATCCTCGCCGGTTTCGCACCAGTAGTCGAGGATCGGCCGGCGGTAGAGAAAGACCATGTCGACATCCTCCGATGACACCGAGATGCTCTTATTGTTCAGCGAGACGCCGCGGTAGAGGCCGAGGAGTTCGTAAGGGCTGTCAAGACCCAGCTCGTCCTCCGTCTCTTCGTCGACGAAGTCCTCGACGCGGATGACCAGGTTGGCTGCGTGAAGTCGAAGCTCCGCCGGGATCGTGGCGAGCGCGAGGCGGGCCAGAGCCTCGATGTCTTCGAGGCCGGGCGGTGACGAGGAGTCCGGATGCATGCAGGCACCCTATATCCGCTCGCAGGCGCCGCCAAGGGCGTTGCTTTTGCCCGGGCTTGCAGGTGTAAGTCGCGCCGTGACAGCAACACGAGGGAGGCAGCGCCATGGCGGAGAGATTGACCGGTGATGCTCGGCGGAGTGGATTGCGCGACCTTCACGGCTGGTCGGAGGTCGACGGCCGGGACGCTATCGCCCGATCCTTCCAATTTAGATCGTTCAACCAGGCCTTTGGTTTTATGACCCGGGTCGCGTTGATGGCGGAAAAGCTCAACCATCACCCGGAGTGGTTCAACGTCTACAACCGCGTCGACGTGACGCTGGCGACCCACGACGCCGGCGGCGTCACCGCGCTCGACATCAAGCTCGCGGCCTTCATCGACAAGGCGGCGGCTGCGGCCGGGGCGGCCTGATCAGCGGTCAGCGCGACACAGGCCTCGGCTACTTCGGCGGCATCCTCAGCGCGCCGTCGAGGCGGACGACGGCGCCGTTGAGCATGACGTTGCCGATCATGTGCACGACCAGCTCCGCGAATTCGGCCGGCTCGCCGAGCCGGGACGGGAACGGCACCGCGGCGCCGAGCTGCCGCTGGGTCTCCGCCGGCAGGCCGCGCAGCATCGGCGTGGCGAAGGTACCCGGTGCGATTGTCAGCACCCGGATGCCGTGGCGGGCGAGCTCGCGCGCGGCCGGCAGTGTCAGCGAAACGACGCCGCCCTTGGACGCGGCGTAGGCCGCCTGGCCGATCTGCCCCTCGAACGCGGCGATCGAGGCGGTGTTGATGATAACGCCGCGCTCGCCCGTGGCCAGCGGCGGCAGATCGCACATCGCTGCTGCCGCAAGCCGAAGGATGTTGAAGGTGCCGGTGAGGTTGATGGCGACGACGTCGGCGAATGCCGCGAGCGGGAGCGGGCCGTCGCGGCCGACGATCCTGGCCGGCGGCGCCACGCCGGCGCAGTTCACGGCGATGCGGATCGAACCGAGGGCCTCCGACGCAGCCTGCACCGCGGTTTCCGCCGAGGTTGCGTCGGCGACGTCGCAGGCGAAGGCGCGACCGCCGATGTCGGCGGCGACGGCTTCGGCGAGCGCCAGATCGCGGTCGAGCAGGACGACCGTCGCGCCGGCCGCGACGAGCCGTCTTGCCGTCGCCTCGCCCAGCCCGGATGCCGCGCCGCTGACAATGGCCGTTGTTCCAGCGATGTCCATGGTTCACCCGCTTCCGTTGCGCCGCAGATGCAAGAGGCCACCGCCGGGCGGTGGCCTCTCGTCGCTTGCCTGATCGTTCGCGCGCCGAAAAGCGCCCGAGGGCTACGGCATATGCTGGCCGCCGTTGACCGACAACGTCTCGCCGCAGATCCATTCGGCGCCGTCGGTGCAGAGGAAGGAGACGGCATGGGCGATGTCGTCCGGCGAGCCGATGCGCGCGCAGGGGATCTTCTTGACTTCGCCGTCGAGGATCTCCTTCGGCATCGCCGACGTCATCTCGGTGAGGATGAAGCCCGGGCAGACGACGTTTACGGTGGTGCCGCCCTTCGCCAGTTCGGCGGCGAGCGAGCGGGAGAGGCCGATGATGCCCGCCTTCGACGCCGAGTAGTTCGTCTGGCCGAACTGACCGCGTTGGCCGTTCATCGAGCTGATGTTGACGATGCGCCCCCAGCCCCGCTCCGCCATGCCCGGTGCGGCGACGCGGCAGGTGTTGAAGGCGGCGGAGAGATTGACGGCAATGACCGGATCCCAGTTCTTCTCCCGGGTCATCCGGACAAACCGGCCGTCGCGGGTGATGCCGGCGTTGTTGACGAGGATGTCGATAGGCCCGACTTCTTCTTCGATCTTCTTGAAGCCTTCCTCGACCGCGGCGTAATCGGCGACGTTGATGTTGAAGCCGGGGATGTCGGTTTCTTTCTTGAAAGTCTCGATCTGCTCGTCGACGACGTCGACGACCGCGACCTTGCAGCCATCGGCCTTGAGCCTCTTGGCGATCGCCGCACCGATGCCTCGCGTCCCGCCGGTAACAACTGCCACGCGTGCCATGTGTCCCTCCACTGTTCGTGATCCCAAAGAACCAGAGCTGTTTTTATGCCCCCTGCGCACGTTGTTACTTCTTGCGCGAGGGGCGGGCCGTCAGGGCGAGGAGCAAGAGGAGCGTGCAATTGCAGGTTCGGCCCCCTGAGCGACGGCGTCGTTTAGCCCCCGGACGCGCGGCTTGTCAAGGCGCTGGCCGGCCTCAAGCGGCCTCCGGCCCGGTCCGGTCCATCGTTCCGACATGTCTCGCCGTGCGATGTCGCGTTGGACGACACTGTAAACGTCGACACCCAACGCTGGCGCATCCGCACCATATTGGTGCGATGCCGCAGCCTTCGCGTCTCCATCACGCCGTTCGGGTGCTCGGCCAGCGCACTTACGGCACCTACAGCGCCGGGAACGCCGTTTCCCTGATCGGCACCTGGATGCACCGCGTCGCGGTCGGTTGGCTGGCGTGGGAGCTTACCCATTCGGCCGCGTGGCTCGGGGTGATCGCTTTTGCCGATCTCTTTCCCACGGTCGTCACGGCGCCATTCGCCGGCGCTGCCGCCGATCGATGGGATCGCCTGCGCATGCTTCGCATCACCGCCGCGCTGGCGCTGGCGCTGGCCGCGGCTCTGTTCGCATTGAGCATCAGCGGTGTGCTCGGCATCTTCCCCCTGCTCGCCGTGACGCTGGGCCTCGGCATCATCACCGGGATCGCTCAACCGGCGCGGCTGGCTCTGATCGCCAGTCTGGTGCGCCGCGAGGATCTGACCACCGCCGTCGCCATCAACTCCATCGTGTTCAACCTGGCCCGCTTCATCGGCCCGGCGCTGGCCGGGATCGCCATCGTCGGCGGCGGCGTTGCGCTGGTCTTTGCTGTCAATGCGCTGAGCTACGCGGCCTTTCTTTTGGCGCTGTCGCGCTTGCCGCGCGAGATCGGGAAACAGGCTCCGGTGAGCGCGCGGCGCGGCGGTGGCGGCGGTTTCGGCGCCGATCTCGCCGATGGGCTCCGCTATACCCTGGGCCATCGCGGCATCGCCCCGCTGCTCGGCCTTCTCGTCATCACCAATGTCTGCGGCCGCCCGTTTGTCGAGCTTCTTCCCGGCTTCTCCGCGCAGGTCTTCGCCGCCGGGCCGGAGGGTCTGGCGATGATGACGTCGGCCATCGGCCTGGGCGCGGTCGCCGGCGCAATATGGCTGATCGGCCAGAGCGCGACGCGGCGGCTCGCCGGCGTCACCGTGCTGAGCACCCTGAGCCTGGCCGTGGGCATTGTCCTGTTCGTTGAGGCCCCCCGGCTCGCCTTGGCCCTGCCGGTGCTGGTCGCGACAGGCGCGGCCATGGTCGGCGCCGGCGTCGGCACCCAGACCCTGATCCAGCTGTCCGTCGCTCCGGCGATGCGCGGACGGGTTCTTGCACTCTATGGCCTGATCTTCCGCGGCGGACCGGCTCTCGGCGCCCTCCTCATGGGCGCGCTCGCCGACCATGTCGGGCTGGCCCTGCCTGTTGGGGTAGGAGCCGGAGTCGTCGCCGTCGCGACTCTGCGGCTGTTCTTGCACTATGATCCATTCGTCGCGGCGCTGGAGGCGGCCAGAAGTGACGCGGTTGCAGAAATTAGGGGGTAGTGTTTGCGCCCCCCAGCGATTATTTCACCGATATGCCCTAATGCAGCCGCGGCGTGTGGCAAGCGGCGAGGCAAGCAGCAACAAGCGGCATATGGGAATTTTTGGGGGAATGTCCGGAAGGCAAACGATTCCGTCATGACCACGTTGTTGTACACGCACCCGGTCTGCCAGGACCACGACATGGGGGAGTGGCATCCCGAGGCTCCGGCGCGTCTGAAAGCGATCATGAAGCGGCTGAACGGGGACGACTTCGGCGCTCTCGAACGCCGCGAAGCCCCCAAGGCGAGCTTCCGCGAGGTCGAGCGGGTGCATGCGCCGTTCTACGTCGAAGCGATTTTCGAGAACATTCCGCAGCGCGGTCACGTTCACCTCGACCCCGACACGGCCGTCAACAGCGCCTCCGGAGAGGCGGCGTTGCGCGCCGTCGGCGGCATTTGCGCCGCCGTCGACGCAGTCGTCAAAGGCGAGGCCGACAACGCCTTCTGTGCGGTCCGCCCGCCCGGCCATCACGCCGAGTCGTCCGCGGCCATGGGCTTTTGCCTGTTCAACAACGTCGCCATCGCCGCCGAGCACGCGCGTCACGTCCACGGGCTCGAGCGCGTCGCCGTTGTCGATTTCGACGTTCACCATGGCAATGGGACACAGAACCATTTTTTCCGTTACCGCGATCTCTTCTACGCCTCCAGCCACCAGTGGCCGTGCTATCCCGGAACGGGAATGGAGCACGAGACCGGCGTGTTCCATAACATCTGCAACGTCCAGCTACGGCCGAACAGCGGCTCCGAGGAGTTTCGCCGGGCGTATGGCGAACGGATTCTCCCGGCGTTGCGCAAGTTCAGGCCGGACATGATCCTGATTTCCGCCGGCTTCGACGCGCACATCCGCGATCCGCTGGCGCAGCTGCGCGTCGAGACCGAGGATTTTGTCTGGCTGACCCAGGAGTTGATGGAGATCGGCGCCAGCGAATGCGCCGGACGGGTCGTCTCGACGCTGGAGGGGGGCTACGATCTTACGGCGCTTTCCGAGAGCGTCGCCGCTCACGTCAAGGTGATGATGGGCTCCTGAAGGCGTCGACCCGCGCCGCAATGGACTTGCACGACGCGGCAAAGGCGCATAAACCCGGAAGACGCGACCGGCGCGGGCGCCGGACGCATCCTTTATTCGTATAAGGACAGCGGGCGCTCGAGGCTTTGTCCAGCGCCGCGCCTGCGGGGATCATGGCGGACCAGACCGACGCCGGCGGCGATGCTTCCGCACTGAGTTTCGAAGACGCACTGTCCGAACTGGAAGAGATCGTGCGTCGCCTCGAAGAGGGGTCGGCCAAGCTGGACGAGGCGATTTCAGCTTACGAGCGGGGGGTTGTGCTGAAGCGGCATTGCGAGGCGAAGCTTCAGGAAGCGCAAAGCAGAGTCGAGAAGATCGTCGTTGGACCGAACGGCCGTGTCACCGCCGAGCGAATCGATTTCGACTGAATGCGTACCGAAGCCACTGTCCCTGACATCACCGCGGCGCTGGCCGACGCCGCGCAGGAGGTCGATGCAGCGCTCGATCATCTTCTGCCGCTGCATGACGACGCGGACGGGCGCCTGATGGAGGCGATCCGCTATTCGACGCTGTCCGGCGGCAAGCGGATCCGGCCTTTTCTCGTCCTGTCGGGCGCCGAACTGTTCGATGTCAGCCGTCCGTTCGCCCTGCGAACCGCGGCCGCCGTCGAGATGGTTCACAGCTATTCGCTAATCCACGACGACCTCCCGGCCATGGACGATGACACGCTCAGGCGCGGCATGCCGACGTGTCACGTCGAGTTCGATGAGGCGACGGCCATTCTCGCCGGCGACGGGCTGCTGACCCGCGCGTTCGAGGTGCTGGCCGATGCGTCCACCCATACCGATCCGAGGGTGCGCGCCGACCTTGTCGTGGAGCTTGCCCGCGCTTCCGGTGTTGATGGCATGGTCGGAGGGCAGATGCTCGATCTTCTCGCCGAGCATCGCACCCTTGGCATGGCCGAGGTGACGCGGATGCAGCGGATGAAGACCGGCGCGCTGATCGCATTCTCATGCGAGGCCGGCGCCATCCTCGGCAAGAGGAGCGACAGCGACCGTCACGCGTTGCGCGCCTACGCGCACGACCTCGGTCTGGCGTTTCAGATCGTCGACGATCTTCTCGACATCGAGGGCGATGCGGAGACCGTTGGCAAGACGACGGGCAAGGACATGCAGGCCGGCAAGGCGACCTTCGTCTCGCTCCTCGGGATCGAGCGCGCGCGCAGGCAGTCGACCATGCTCGCCCGTCAGGCCGTGGAACACTTGGCAATGTTCGGAGACGCCGCCGAACCCCTGCGGGCGCTTGCGGGCTTCATAGTCAAGCGCCGAAACTAGAGCGCTACCGACAGGGTCGGAGCCGGCGCCCAGCTGAAGAGTGGAGTAGATGTGCATGGACATACGGACGCCGCTTCTGGATCGGGTCAATTTCCCGAGCGACCTGAAGGCGCTCCCGGAAGACCAGCTACAGGCGCTGGCCGACGAGTTGCGCCAGGAGACGATCCGCGTCGTCTCGATCACCGGCGGCCATCTCGGCGCCAGCCTCGGCGTGGTCGAGCTCACGGTGGCGCTGCACTACGTTTTCGACACCCCGCGCGACCGGCTGATCTGGGACGTCGGCCATCAGGCCTACCCGCACAAGATCATCACCGGCCGGCGCGATCGGATGCTGACGCTGCGT
>JBBSCD010000100.1:0-7985 GCA_038250645.1 Rhodospirillales bacterium | reverse complement strand
GGGTCGGCGACAGCGAAAGGAACTCCGGCACGAATTCCTTGCGCCGGCTGTCGAGCAGGCTCTGGCCGACGATGGCGAACTCGACGGTGTCGTTGGGCCGCCGGGAAATGCGGGCGTCGAGGTCGAAGTAACTCTCGACGCCGAGCCTGGGCAGGTTGTCGACGTAGCGCGGCCACAGGTCGAGCTGCCAGCCGCCGCCCAGATCCATCATCGAGCGCAGCGAGACCTGGTGTCGGGGACTGGCGTCGCCGTCGATCACGGCGTCACCAATGTCCGTGTTGAGGAACGAGTAGGCGGCTTTCAGCCGCCACCAGGAACGGACATTCCAGTCGCCCGCGACCTCGACGCCATAGGTCTTGCCGGATCCGGACGAGTTCGGCTTCTGCGACAGCCGCAGGCGCGGCACCGGCGTCGGCGAGAATACCGGCGCCCCGGTGGCGGCATGTTCCCGAAGGTTGTCATAGACATTGTAAAAGGTGGCAACGTCCATGCGAGAGATCGGGTAACACCGTCGTCCGATGGCTCCTCGGAGTCGATCGCGTCGTTGCCGACCAAGGCCACTTCCACAGGCAGCGGCCCGGGATTCTCCGGCGTGCCCGGCGGAATGACGACGGCGGTCAGATCGGCGTCGCGCTCGCTGACCGAGGGTGTCCTGACCGCCCGTGAGACGGCGGCCCACAGGCTGTGGTTGGGCGATGGCGTCCACAGCAGGCGCGCGGTCGGCTGCACCTCGAACCCGCTGGCGTCATTATGCTCGAACTTGGATCCGAGGGTCAGGCTGAGCTGGTCGGTGATCAGCGAAATCTCGTCCTGCACGAAGGCGCTGAACAGCGATTCGCTGCGATTTGCCGGGCTGGGGCGCATGTAAAGGGTGCTGTCGGAAGCGGTGTGGGTATATCGGTAGCCGAGGCCCCAGACGAGCCGATGGCCGGAGAGCGGCGAGAAGTCGTGCTGCAAGTCCGCCTCGATAACGTCCGCGGACCCGCAGAGGCCGGCATCCGCCGACAAATGGCGACTCCAGTTGGCGAGGATGCTGCCGCCTTCCGCCTTGCCGCGGTCGTCCCATGTCGAGAGGTAGGGCGGGACAAAGAGCGGATGACTGGCATCGGTCGTCCCGTTATCCAGGCGGTAAAGGTCGCCGGCCAGGGTCAGGGTGTCCTCGTCTCGGGGCTCCCAGTCGAGACGAAAGCCGCTTCGGGACTGATGAAAGCCATCGGCGCCGTCGTCTCCGGAGGCGAGCGCTCCGTCATCGAGTTTCGCCGCCTTGACGTAGCCCCGATAGTACAAATTGTCGCCGATCCGGCCGCCATAGCGGGCGGTACCGAAAGCGCGCTGTTCGGTACCGCCGCCGCCCGAGAGCAACGCGCCTTGCGTGTCCTTTGCGGACCTGGTGATGATGTTGATCACGCCGTTGACCGCGTTGGCGCCCCACATCGTCGCGCCCGGGCCACGGATGACCTCAATCCGCTCGATATCTTCGAGAACGAGATCGTGAATATCCCAGAACACGCTGGAGAAGAGCGGGCTGTAAACGCTCCGTCCGTCGATCAGAACCAGCAGCTTGTTGGAAAAGCGGGCATTGAAGCCGCGGACTGAGACGGCCCACTTGTTGGCGTCGATGCGCGCGACCTCGACCCCGGGAACCATGCGCAGGAGTTCGGGGATGTTGGTCGCGCCGGGTCGGCGGATGTCCTCCTGGGTGATCACGAAAATGGCGGCGGCGGCGTCCGCGAGTCGCTGGGGCCGCTTGGAGACCGACGTCACCTCGACATCCATCAGCTCTTCGAGGCTGAGAGCCGTGAAGTCGACATCCGCCGGCGTCTCCGCGCCGGCTGCGGCATAGGGCGCGACAGCAACCAGCGCAGCGAACGCGAGCCGAACGGTGCGCCGGTGCCGCGCGAGCGGTTGCCGTCTGCGTTTCCCGCCCGAAGCAGGGCGCGCCGGCGCGGACATTGCCGCTCAATCCTTCGCCTTGGGCGTGCACATGGCCCTGAGACTGAAGGATCGCGGTTAAGATCACCTTTCACGCTGCCGCGGGATCTCGCGCGCGCGAGAAGGAAAGCCGACGCGGATCAGAAGGTGAGCGTGAGCTTGGCGTAGACGCCGCGCTCAACCTGGGTCGGCGTCAGCGAAAGGAACTCAGGGACGAACTCCTTGCGCCGGCTGTCGAGGAGGTTCTGGCCGACGATGGCGAACTCGACCCTATCATTCGGCCGCCAGGCGATGCGGGCGTCCAGGTCGAAATAGCTCTCGACACCCAGTGACGACAGGTTGTCGACGTAGCGCGGCCACAAGTCGAGCTGCCAGCCGCCGCCGAGGTCGGCCATGGCCCGGAGCGAGACCTGGTGCTGGGGACTGCTGCCCTGCGCCTGGTCGAGAATGCCGAGATCGCCGCGATCCTGGAGATCGAGGTCAAGATAGGTGTACGCGAGGTTCAGCCGCAGCCATGGTGCCGCGTCCCAGCGCGCCGCCGCCTCGAAGCCGTGGGCGGTGCCTTTGGCGTCGTTGGAGGCGAAGAACGGCGCGAGACCGTGGGCCGGGGGCGGGTCCGTCTCGAAGCGCGGCGTGGCCGCCGTAAACGTGCGCAGGTTGTCGTAAATATTCACGAACGCGGCGATGTCGAGCGCCAGCGTGTTGTTGGGCGAAACGCGGTACCCGGCTTCCAAAGCGTAGAGTTCTTCCGCGCCAAGATCTCGATCGCCAAATAGGCTGATCAGCACCGGCGCCGGGCCCGGGTTTCCCGGCGCGCCCGGCGGCAGCGTCGCCACATTCAGGCGGACGTCCTCCTCGGCGATGGTCGGCGTCCGCACCGCGCGCGAAGCGGCGGCCCAAAGCGAATGCCGGCGGTTCGGCGTCCAGATGATCCGCGCCGACGGCTGGATCTCGAAGCCCGTCGAGTCGTTGTTCTCCACCTTCGCACCGACGGTGAGGCGCAGGCGATCGGGGATCAGCGACATCTCGTCCTGAAGGAAGGCCGAGAACAGATGGTTGACCCGCTCCTTCGGGCTGAACGATAGCGCGAACGTGCCGTCCAGCCGGTTACGGATGAAACGGTAGCCGATGCCGCCGGTCAGCGCATGGCCGGATAATCCGTCGTAGTGCTGGTGGACGTCGAGATCGATCGTGTCGAGATTGAAGATCAGCCCCTGTTCCTTGCGGTTCGTTCGCTGGTAGTAGCCCAGCGCGTCGACAGCCGACGTTGCAGAGAGCGTGTGACGTCCGCTGCCCTGCAGGCTTGCGCCGGAAACCTGCCCGGTATCGTCGAAGCGCAACGCATAAGGTGGAGTCAACACCGGAACCGTAATCCCGGTTGTCCCGTTGTCGCCCTCGTAGAGCCGGCCGCTGAGTGAGATCGGATCGCCGGTGGATGTCTCCGTGTCGAAGCGGAAGCCGGCCTGCTTCTGGTTCCAGCCGTCGGCGGCCGCCTGGCCGTCTTCCGTACGTCCGGCATCGTCGTAGGCGGAGACTTTCGCGTAGTCGCGATAGAAGCTCCGCTCGCCGATTCGGCCGCCGTAGCGCGCCGTGGAAAAGGCCCGTAATTCGGTCCCGCCGCCACCCGAGAGCAGCACGCCCTGCGTGTCTTCGGCGCGTTTCGTGATGATATTGACGACGCCGTTGACGGCGTTCGCCCCCCAGATGCTGCCGCCCGGGCCGCGGATGACCTCGATGCGCTCGATCATCGCCAGCGGTACATCTTCCACGTCCCAGAAGACGTTCGAGAAGTACGGCGTGTAGACGGTCATTCCGTCGATCATGACGAGCAGCTTGTTGCCAAAGCGGCCGTTAAAGCCGCGCATCGACACCGCCCACTTGTTTGCGTCGATCTGGGCGACTTCGACGCCGGGGACCATGCGCAGCAGTTCGGGGATGCTGGTCGCGCCCGAACGGCGGATGTCGCTCTCGCTGATGACGAACGCGGCCGCGGCGGTTTCCGCCAGGGTTTGTGACCGAAGCGTCAGGGAGGTGACCTCGACCACGTCGACGTCCATCAGCTCTTCGAGACTGAGCGCGGCAAAGTCAGCCTCCGGCGGAGGCTCCGCGCGGGCTGCGGCGAGCGGCACGACAGCGACCAGCGCCGCGAACACGAGCGAAACGCCAAGCCCGCACCGCACCGGCGAGCGCCGTCCGCGCTCTCCTCCCGGAAGACAGGGCGCGGCCGCGGGCAATGCCGCTCAATCCTTCGCCTTGGGCGTGCACATGGCCCTGAGACTGAAGGATCGCGGTTAAGATCACCTTTCACGCTGCCGCGGGATCGTGCGAAGGAGAAAAGCCGACGCGCTCCGGCGTGCCGAACGCGACCGGCCGTCTTGTCTGCGGCGACCTGTCGACCCGCCCATGCGCGAACGGCCGCGGCCTATGCCGCAGCCGCGCTTGTCGCGGCGGGTTCGCCGGCCTAGCGTCCTCATCGGCCGGCGCAGCCGCATCTGCACCCGGCCAAGCATGCGCTGGCAATTTCTGATAGCGGAGGCCGGGCAGATGACCTGTGAAGCAATCATGACCGTCGACCCGCCAGTCCTGTACCCGACCGACACCGTCGGTGAGGCCGTCGATCGCCTGCTGAAAGAGCGCGTGCTCGCCCTGCCGGTGATCGAACACGACCGTCGCTACATCGGCATGTTCGCCAAGAGCCGGCTGTTCGGCCTGCTCCTGCCCGCGGTTGTGGCGAGCGAAACCGCCGTGCCAAGCATGGGCACGATTCCGGAGCTCGGCTTTCTCCGCGATTATCTCCCCGAAATGCAGGACCGGCTGCGCGCGATCGCCGATCATCCGGTCAGCCGCTATGTCGACAAGACGGTGCCGGTGCTCCACCCGGACTCGCCGGTCGTCGCGGCGGTGCTTCAGGTCTTCCGCACCCGCAACTTCGTCCCCGTCGTCGACGCGCGGACCGGCAAATTGGCCGGCCTGATCTCCACCTGGGACACCATCGCCAAGATCCGCACCGCATCCTAGCCGCCGCGCGTGCCCTCACGAACCGGTGCCCGAACGCCGGCCGCGTTACCCTGGAGGTAAATCATGGAACCCCAATCAGCCGCGCCGATCCACCTGCTGTTCGGCCTGAACCCGATGTGGACGGCGACTGCGGTGCTAGTCGTCACCTATGCCGCGATCATGACCGAGAAGGTCAACCGCGCGATCGTCGCCCTGCTCGGCGCGACGCTCCTCATCCTGCTTGGCATCATGTCGCAGGAAGCCGCGGTACGCGGGGTCGACTTCAACACCATCGGGCTGCTCGTCGGCATGATGGTGATCGTCGCCATCACCAAGCGCTGCGGCGTTTTCCAGTTCCTCGCCATCTGGGCGGCGCGTCAGGCGCGGGCCAATCCGGCCGGGATCATGTTCATGCTGCAGATCATCACCGCCGTCGTCTCGGCCTTACTCGACAACGTGACGACGGTCCTGCTGGTGGTGCCGGTGACAATGGTGATCACCGAGGAGCTGGGCGTTTCGCCCTACCCCTTCCTCGTCTCGCAGGTCTTCGCCTCGAACATCGGCGGCACCGCGACCCTGATCGGCGATCCGCCGAACATCCTTATCGGCTCGCTCGTCGGCCTGACCTTCAACCAGTTCATCTTCAACCTTGCCCCGATCATCGTCGTCATCCAGGCCGTGGCATGTCTTGTTTTCCACCTGCTGTGGGGCCGCCGGCTGCACGCGACCAGGCGCGCGCGGGCCAGGATCATGCGGTTCGATGCCGGCGCCGCCATTTCCGACCGGCGGCTCCTGGTGCAGTCGCTCAGCGTCATCGCCGTCGTTATCGCCGGGTTCGTTTTCGCCCACTCCTTCGGCATCCAGCCGGCGACGACCGCGCTGTTCGGCGCGGCGCTGCTGATGCTGCTCTACTGCTTCGGCCAGCCCGCCGAAGAGCAAAGCGAGCGGGTCCAGTCGATCTTCAACGAGGTCGAGTGGATCACGATCTTCTTCTTTGTCGGACTGTTCATCGTCGTTGGCGGAGTCGAGCAGACCGGCCTGCTCAAGCTCGCGGCCCAAAAGCTGGTCGTGGCCACCGGCGGCGATCTGACGACGACGACCATCGCGATCCTGTGGTCGTCGGCCATTCTTTCGGCGGTCATCGACAACATCCCGTTCGTAGCCACCATGATCCCGCTGATCCACAATATGGCGCCGTCCTTCGGCGGTCCCGAGGGGCTGATGCCGCTGTGGTGGGCGTTGTCGCTTGGCGCGTGCCTCGGCGGCAACGGCACACTGGTCGGCGCCTCGGCCAACCTCACGGTCGCCGGACTTGCCGAGCGCGCCGGTCAGCCGATCCGTTTCGTTCCGTACATGAAGGTCGCGTTTCCGATCATGCTGCTGACCATCGCCATCGCCAACGTTTATCTCGCCGTCCGCTACCTGCCGTGAACTTGCGGTAGCGGAGGCTCAGCCGGGCTTGCCGTCCGGCCGCGGCCGGAGCAGCATCGGCCCATAGACGGCGGCAAAGCCGAGGAAGGCCGCAATCCAGGCAATGCCGCTGATCATCAGCAGCGGCTGGTAGAGCGCCGGCAGCAACGACGCGCCAACGCGCAGGAGCGCCGCTGCGGTGACCAGGATATAGAGCGTGCTCGTCGCGGCGCCGGCATGCAGGGTGCGGCCGGTGTGACCAAGGGTGGCCCGGGTCGTGACCGCCATGATCATGGTCGCCATCGCGCCGGCGCTGAACGCGTGGATCGCGGCAATGGGCGGGATCGCCGGGCTGAACGTGCTCGCGGCGAGCAGGGCGAAGCCGATCCAGATCCAGGCGTAGCCAAGATGGAGTATCGCCACCAGCGGCTCGGCCAATGTCGCGGACCCCTCCCAGCGGGCGAGCCGGACCAGGTTCGTGATCGCTGCGGCGGCGGCAAGGACCGCAGTCGCCAACGTCTCTGGCGCCAGCGTCCAGGCGACAAGAGCCGCGAGCGTGACAATCAGCGCTGCCCGATCGAGGCCGCGGAACGGTGCCGGCAGCCTTAGCGCCTGCCGCTTGGCGAGCCAGTTGCGGGTGAAGCTCGGAATGATGCGCCCGCCGATCAGCGCGATCAGCATGATCACGACGGCCATGCCCAAGCGCCAGCCGAGCTGGGCCGTCGCAGCCAGTCCGGCGGCCTCGGCATGCATCAGCGCGTTTGCCGCAAGAAAGGTCGCCACCGCCACGACCATGGGCAGATTCCGCCAATTCTTGCCGGCGATGACCTCACGCAGGACGACGGCGAGGACAACAGCGTAGAACGCGAGATCGACGGCGGCGGCGGGCACCGCGCCGATCGATGCCGAAAAGGCGACGGCGAGCCGCCCGGCCAGCCACAGGCTGACGAGGCCCAACAGCGGCCAGCCCTGCAGCGGCATCCGCCCGGTCCAGTTGGGAATGGCCGTCAGCATGAAGCCCGTGATCGCCGCGCCGACGAAGCCGAAAACCATCTCATGGGCGTGCCAGAGCAGCGGGTCGAACGCGCTCGCGACAACCGGCGCGCCTTCCAGGGCCGCAAGCCACAGGGCCAGCGACAACGCCGCCCAGACCGCCGCGGCGAGGAAGAACGGGCGATAGCCGTAGGCGAGAACGGCGGGACCGCGGTGGGCACGGAGCCGGGGAACAGCGGCGCGAAGTTCGGCCATCGGTTTTGCCTCCTGATCCGATGCTGGACGACGATGCGACGCACTTTCGCACGCCGGCTACACAATAGAGCATCCTGCGCCCGGATGGGCGCGGATGAGATGCTCGATCTTTTTCTGATCGATCGACTTTCTGCTTTCGGATGAGCCCATCCGGAAGCAGGTTGATCCAGAGTTGACGTAGCGCAATGCGCAGCCTGTAAACAGCCGTATTGCCTGCCGAAGGGGTCGCTCGGAGCAAGTTCGCTCTTGCATCGAGCGGCTCAAAAGGGTAATTGTTTGTGGCTCTATTCGCAATTCGCATTGATCGAAGTAGGATGGCGGAAACGCTGGAGGATTTGCGCGATGGAGCGGAAGGAGTTTCAGGCTTGGCTGTCGGCGGTCGACACGCTGAGCGAGGC
>JBBSCD010000099.1:0-8233 GCA_038250645.1 Rhodospirillales bacterium | reverse complement strand
GGCCGCGCTCCGGCATGGCCGGCATGGCGGGCGGAGTCGTCGATGACCTGGACCTCGCCCGGCGCCAGAGCCTCCGACAGCTTGCGATCGATCGTTTCGGCTACGGTCATATCGGCGTCTTTCGTTCGGGCCGTTGCAACGAGTGCGTCCGGTCGTGCCGTCCGGTCGGCTGTGGTAGCCCGGCAGTCGCCCGCGGGCAAGGACGCGGGTTGCATGGCGGGCTCGCGTGCCGCCGCCGGGTGTCGCTTCTTGCGTCCCTCCGGCGCAGAACCCATAGTATCGACATGCCGCACGCCCAGGGAAGAACGGCCCGACCGAGCAAGCCGAACCTGGCGGAAATGCCGGTTCGTGCGGTGCGTGGCTGCGACTGGCCCGGCTGTGCCGCCGACGGAGATTTTCGCGCCCCGCGGGACCGCGATCGGCTGACGGACTACTTCTGGTTTTGTCTTGCACATGTGCGTGATTACAACGCCGCCTGGAACTACTACCAGGGCATGAGCGAGGACGAAATCGAGGCGGACATTCGCGCCGATACGGTCTGGCGCCGGCCATCGTGGCCGTTCATCAAGGCCCTGCACAACGCTTCGTTCCGGTCGAGCGCGATGTTCGACGATCTGGGCGCGGCCGCCGAGCCGCCGCGGCCGCCGGCCGATGGCGGCGTGGGCGCGGTCGAAATCCGAGCGCTCGCCGTCCTCGATCTCAGCCCGCCGGTCACCGTCGCCGTCGTGAAGGCACGATACAAGGCGCTCGTCAAGAAACACCACCCCGACGCCAACGGCGGATCCAAGGCGGCGGAGGAACGGTTCAAGGAGATCAGCGATGCCTACCGCACCGTCATGAACGCGATCGAGGATTGACGGTGCCGAACACTCCGGCGACCACAACGCGGAACAAGCCATCCATGACTTCTTTCGGCAGCGGCGCGTCCAGCCCAGCCTCCGCCCTCAACGCTCCGGACATCAGGGTCTCGGTGCGGCAGACCTTCGGCATCGACAGCGATCTCGATGTGCCGGCATTCAGCGTCGCCGACGATCACGTGCCCGATATCGACGATGCCTATCGGTTCGATCGCGGCACGACCCTCGCGATCCTTGCCGGCTTTGCCTTCAACCGGCGGGTTCTGGTGCAGGGCTACCACGGCACCGGCAAATCGACGCACATCGAACAGGTCGCGGCGCGCCTGAACTGGCAGTGCATCCGCGTCAATCTGGACAGCCACATCAGCCGGATCGACATGGTCGGGCGGGACGCCATCGTCCTGCGGGAAGGCGCCCAGGTGACCGAGTTTCGCGAGGGCATTCTGCCGTGGGCGCTGCAGCGGCCGGCGGCGCTGGTGTTCGACGAATACGATGCCGGTCGGCCGGACGTGATGTTCGTCATCCAGCGGGTGCTCGAGGTCGAAGGCAAGCTGACGCTGCTCGACCAGAACCGGGTGTTGCGGCCACATCCGTACTTTCGCCTGTTCGCGACGACCAATACCGTCGGGCTCGGCGACACCACCGGCCTTTATCATGGCACCCAGCAGATCAACCAGGGGCAGATGGATCGCTGGAACATCGTCGCCACCCTGAATTACCTGCCCCATGACGACGAGCTCGAGATCGTTCTGGCGAAGGTGCCGGCCTATGCCGGCAAGGAAGGCCGCGCCCAGGTCTCGGCCATGGTCGAGCTTGCCGACCTGACCCGCGCGGGCTTCATCAACGGCGACATCTCGACCGTTATGTCGCCACGCACGGTGATCACCTGGGCGGAGAACGCGCAGATCTTCGGGGACATCGCCGCCGCCTTCCGGCTCACCTTCCTCAACAAGTGCGATGAGCTCGAACGTCCGACCGTCGCGGAATACTATCAGCGCTGCTTCGGCGCCGAGCTTGCCGACTCCGCCATGCAGGCGGCGGTGCGCTGACGCCGTGGTGCCGTGATGCAGCACGACGAGGACGCCGGCGCGCTGGTCAGGCGGGTGACCGCCGCGACGCTGAAGGCGGTTTCCGGACGCAGCGACGTCACCGTCATCTACGGCGCCGGTGAGACGGATCTGCGTGGGATGCGGGTCAAGCTGCCAGCGCCGCCGTCGCGGACGAGCCGGGCCGAAGTTGCCCGCCTCCGTGGACTGGCGGACAATGCGGCGCTGACGCTGCGCTATCACGACGCCGGCCTCCACGACAAGCTGGGACCGAGCGCCCCGCCGGCCCGCGCCATTTTCGATGCCGTCGAGGAGGTGCGGGTGCAGGCCATCGGCAGCCAGCGCCTGACAGGCGTTGCCGCCAATCTTGACGCCCTCCTCGAGGACACCTGTCGGATCAAGGGCTTCGGCCGTCCGGAGGCCGGCGATCAGGCCTTTTTCACCGAGGCGGTCAGCCTCCTCGTCCGCGAGCGGCTGACGGGTAACCGCGCGCCGGCGGCCGCCGATGCCTTGCTCGAGCGCTGGCGGCCGCTGGTTCAGGAACGCTGCGGCGAGCAGCTCGGCCACCTGGGCGAGACGATGAGCGACCAGCGCGCATTCGGCGCGATGGTTCTGCAGATGATGCACGCGCTCGGTCTGATCGACGACGAGCCGTTTTCTCCCGACAGCGACGAAAGCCCCGATCAGGGTGACGAAGAGGACGATCAGACGGAATCCTCGCAGAGCCGCTCGCAAGGTGCCGAGGGCAGCGCTTCGGAGACGTCTTCGGCGTCTGCCGGCGGCGCCGAGGCCGACGCGGTTCAGGACTTCGGCGATCCGGCCGCCGGCGAGCAGCCGGAGCCGGGACAGGGTGGCGAGATGCCGGCCGGACCATCGGCGCGGCGGAACCAGACCGATCTCCGGGCAGGGCAGAACTTCGCCGGCTACAAGACCTTTACGACCGATTACGACGAGGTTGTCGACGCCTCACGGCTGTGCGAGGGCGACGAACTGTCGCGCCTGCGCGCACAGCTCGACCAGCAGCTCAGCAACCTTCAGGGCGTCGTTGCGCGTCTGGCCAACCGGCTGCAGCGGCGGCTGCTCGCCCGCCAGACCCGGGCCTGGCAGTTCGATCTCGAGGACGGTCTGCTCGACTCCGGCCGGCTCGCCCGGGTGGTCGCCGATCCGATGTACCCGCTGAGCTTCAAACAGGAACAGGAGACCGAGTTTCGCGACACCGTGGTGTCGCTGCTGATCGACAATTCCGGCTCCATGCGCGGCCGGCCGATCTCAGTGGCGGCAATGAGCGCCGACATTCTCGCCAGGACCCTGGAGCGATGCGGCGTCAAGGTCGAGATCCTCGGCTTCACGACCAAGGCGTGGAAGGGCGGCACGGCCCGCGAGCGCTGGGTCGCCGCCGGCCGTGGAAAGGATCCGGGGAGGCTCAACGACCTCCGCCATATCATCTACAAGGGCGCCGATCAGCCGTGGCGGAGGGCGCGGCGCAACCTCGGGCTGATGTTGCGCGAGGGCCTGCTCAAGGAGAACATCGACGGCGAGGCGCTGCTGTGGGCGCACGACCGGCTGCTCGCCCGCGTCGAGCAGCGGCGCATCCTGATGGTGATTTCCGACGGCGCGCCGGTCGACGACGCGACGCTGTCGGCAAACCCCGGCAATTTCCTCGAGCGTCACCTGCGCGCGGTGATCGACTGGATCGAGACGCGGTCGCCGGTCGAGCTGACCGCCATCGGCATCGGCCACGACGTGACCCGCTACTACCGCCGCGCGGTTACGATCGTCGACGCCGAGGAACTGGGCGGCACCATGCTGCAGAACCTGGCCGACCTGTTCGACGAGCAGATCCTCCCCCATGTCCAGCCGCAAACCGCATCGCCGACCGGCCGCCGCGCCGGGCGAGCGCGTTGATCCGGCGATAGGCCTAGATCAATCTGCTTTCGGATGGAATCATCCGAAAGCAGAAAGTTGATCGGTTACAAGAACATCGGCGCCGAACTGATCCTGGCGACGATCAGGCATGACGTGAAGGTTCATGACTCGGCGCTCGGCAACGTCGACCTTGGCAGCGTCTGGCTGCTGCCGCCGACCCTGACGCTGCAGTATCACTTCTTCACCGACAACAAGGTCAGCCCCTACGTCGGCGCCGGCATCAACTACACGGTGTTCTACGGCGTCGACGATCCGAGCGGCGGTCTCGTTAACGATGTCGACTACGACAACAAGTTCGGCTGGGCCCTTCAGGCCGGATTCGACTGGCAGGTGCTCGATCGCTGGAGCGTCAACTTCGACGTCAAGAAGCTGTTCCTGCCGGCGAGCGTCAGCGTCAACAGCGGCGCGGTCAAGAGCCGCAATGCCGACATCGATCCCTGGATATTCGGCGTCGGCATCGGTTATCGCTTCTCTCTCTAGCCGTATCTCATGGGTGTCGCTGTTGCCGCCTCGAGGCGGCAATGGCGCACCTTCAGCGCCGCGTCACCGCCCAGTCGAGGGCGTCCTCGAGCCGGTCGTTGCCCCAGAACATCTCCTCGCCGGCGAACAGGGTCGGGGCGCCGAAGATCCCCCACGTCGCGGCCTCGTCGGCGCGCTGGCGCAGGGCGGCCTTAGACTCATCCGAGGCGGCGCGGGTGATCAGGTCGCGACCGGGCAGGCCGAGGCCATCGAGGATCTCGCCGATCACGACCGGATCATCCGTCGCTCGATCCTCCGCGAAATTGGCGACATAGACGCCGCGGACGAAGTCCGGCAGCCACTGCGCCCCAGCGTTTCCGCAGGCGACATGGGCCGCAACCAGTCCGCTGCGGGGGAAGACTGACGGCCGGCGCAGAGTGATCCGCTCGCGGTCGCAGATCCGTTCCAGATCGCGCCACATGTAGCGACCTTTGGCCGGGTAGATGTTGAACGGCGAGTCAGCCCAGCCTTGGGCGGCGAAGATCGGGCCCAGCAGAAACGCCTTCCACGAAATCCGCACCCCGCGACCCGCGGCCAGTCGCTCGATCCGCATCGCTGCAGGGTAGGAATAGGTACTGGCAAACTCGAACCAGAACTCAAGATCCACAACCGGGCGCTTTCCCGTCATCGACGACAGCTCGGGTCATGCCCGAGCCCGACTGCGCCGGAAGGGCCGGTTCCACCGGGCGGGCGAGCCCCGGAAGGCCGCGGCCTTCCGGGTGTCGCGACTTGGCGAACCGTCGAACTACTGGCGCATGTCCGGCTTGCGCGGCAAATCCGGCGAGCCCGTGCCCGGTCCCGTGTCCGACCCCGTGCCCGTGCCCGGCCCGGTGCCTGTATCAGAGCCAGAGCCCGTGCCGGGACCGGTCCCGCCCGTTCCGCCCGTCCCTGAGCCGGTGCCGCCTGTCCCTGTGCCGCCCGTTCCGCCGGCGCCCGAGCCACTCCCGGCGCTCCCGCTGCCGGAACCGCCGGCGCCGCCGCTGCCGCCGCCCGCACCGCCACCACCCGACCCTCCGCCGCCACCGCCGCTGCCTTGGGCGAGAAGCACATGTTCGGACGAGTTCGATGCTGACTTGCCGTCACTGGGCGCGGCTTGCACCGCGGCGGCGGCCATGATCGTCGCTATCGCCGCACCGGCGAGAAGGTGAGATGCGCGCATGGAGGGTCTCCGGTCAATCAAGTGTTGAAGTAGATCAACAACACCGGAAACAATCGCCGGTTCCCTTCCGCGCGCCGGCTAACCTGTTATGCGGGCGTTGCGCCGAATCCGCATACACGGCCTTGGCGGGACCGGTGAGCGGTGTATGGTGCAGGCTTCAGCGGCGTCGTCCGCCTGGGCCAACGGAGGACGGATTGGACCTTTGGCATTGCGCATCGGTGGTCACCGGAGCGGCATCGGGACTGGGTGCCGAGACGGCGCGCTACCTCGCCGAGGCCGGAGCGCGGGTGGCGCTGATCGACATCGACGCGGACGGCGTCGCCGCCGTCGCCGACGAGGTGGGCGGGCTCGCCATCCCGTGCGACGTCGCCGATTCGGGCGCCGCCGAGGCCGCGCTGAAGAAAGCCAGAGAGGCCCACGGCGCCGCGCGGGTTCTGGTTCACTGCGTCGGCCGGGCCCATCCGCAGAAGATCGTCGACAACGACACGCCCATGCCGCTGGATGATTTCCGCCAGCTCGTCGAGGTAAACCTCATCAGCACCTTCAACATGACCCGCCTCATCGCCGCCGACATGGCGCGCCTTCCACGGGGGCCGGCCGGCGAGCGCGGGGTGATCATCTCGACGGCGTCGGGTTCGGCCTACGAGGGCCAGAGCGGCGAGGCGGCCTACGCCGCGTCGAAGGGCGGCGTCGTCAGCATGATCCTACCGGCCGCGCGCGAGCTCGGCGCGCTGGGCATACGCGTGGTCGGCATCGCCCCCGGCCTGTTCGGCACGCCCACGCTGTTCGCCATGGAGAGCAATCTCGACTCCCGGGTCGTCCAATCGATCCCGTTCCCTCAGCGGTTTGGCGATCCGGCGGAGTTCGCGATGTTGGTCATGCACGTCATCGCCAATGTCATGATCAATGGCACCGTCCTGCGCCTGGACGGCGGCTACCATCGCTAGGGCCGGCGGGAGCGGAGCATGGTGAGCGACGGGCCGATCCTCTACCTCGTCTCCCATGCCTCGGGGGAGCTGGTCGAAATGCTCGCGCGCAACACCGTCGCCCAGCTCGACGGCGTCTCCATCGACATGCGGCTGTGGAAGATGGTCCGCAACCTCGGCCAGGCCGCCGACATCCTTGGCGAGATCGCGGCCCGCCCGGGTTATGTCCTGCACAGCGTCTCCGACCGCGAGGTCCGCGCAGCGCTGGAGAACGGCTGCGCCCACCTCGACGTGCCCTGCCGCTTCGTCCTCGAGCCGTTCGTACCCGATCTCGCCAACTACTATGACGCGGAAATTCGCTTCCGCGCCAGCGCCCGCGACGTCATGGACGAGGACTACTTCCGCCGGGTTGAGGCGATGAAGTACACGCTGAGCCACGATGACGGCGTCGCCGCTCAGGATCTTGAGAATGCCGACGTGATCCTGGTCGGCGTCTCCCGGGCGACCAAAACGCCGACGTGCCTGTATCTCGCCTCGCGCGGGATCAAGGCGGCGAATGTGCCGCTGGTGCCGGGCGTGCCGCCGCCCCGTGGCCTGTTCGCGGCGAAAGCTCCGCTGGTCGTCGGCCTCACCGTGAATGCGACCCAGCTGGCGCGGATCCGCAACGCCCGGCTGCGGATGCTGAGCGCGGACGAGACCACAGACTACGACGCCGAAGCCGCCGTCGCCATCGAGGTGCGCGACGCCCGACGGCTGTTCGTCCGCCAGCGCTGGCCGGTGATCGACGTGACCAACCGCTCCATCGAGCAGACGGCCAACAGGATCGTCAAGCTGCTGGAGGAGCGAAGGGGGAAGGCGGAGACGTAGAGCGGGTCGCGCTTATCAACCGGGTGCGCCAGGGGATGACCTGACGCCGCCATGATATGCGTTGCAGCATGAGAGGCGATAAGTTGCACTTCGCGCATGATAACAAGCTTCCGCCACAAGAGGCTCAGGTTGCTCTACGAGCAGGTCGACCTTCGGAGGGTGTCGGCGGACCATGCGGAAAAGATCGAGCGCGTTCTTGCCCGTCTTGATCGGGCAGACGAACCGGACGGGATGGACCTGCCCGGATACCGCCTCCACCCCCTAAAAGGCGATCTGGCGGGGTTCTGGTCGGTGACCGTCAGCGGCAACTGGCGGGTGATCTTCCGCATCGCGGACGGCCACGCCAGCGACGTTGACCTGGTTGATTTCCACTAGGAGACATGGCTATGGCGATAAAGAAACCGCCGCATCCGGGGCTTTCCGTCCGGCACGACTGTATCGAGCCGCTGGGCTTGACCATTGTCGATGCCGCCAGGCGTCTCGGCGTCAGTCGCAAGCAGCTCTCCGACATCGTCAATGGTCGTGCGGGCATCTCGCCGGAAATGGCGATCCGCCTCGACAAGGCCTTCGGCGGCGGCGCGGAGACCTGGTATCGGATGCAGGCGGCATTCGACCTTGCCCGCGTGATGGAACACGCCAATGAGATCAAGGTCGACCGGGTGACAGCGGCGTGAGCGCCCGACCTCCTCGCCGTCGAGACAGCAGCGCAGCGCGTCGCTGACGACGGTGTTGAGGTTCAGACCGTTGCGCCGGGTGAAGATCATCGCCCGGCGGTGCAAGTCGCATCCTGGGCCAGGGCTCCGAATCCAATTCACGATTGTCCTGAGGCGAGGATGGTGTGGAGGTAGTCCGGGGACCATCCTGCGAGCTTTCGCCGGGACTTGATGGAGTGCTTGTCGGCCGCGGTGCGGACGAGGTTGAGGGCGAAGTGTC
>JBBSCD010000098.1:0-8304 GCA_038250645.1 Rhodospirillales bacterium | reverse complement strand
CTGTCCGGTCAGGAGCCGTTCTTCGCCTGCCAATTCTGAAACGCGTCCATGTAGAAGCGTTGGTCGCCGATGACGAAGACGACGCCGTTGCGGGTGATCTCGGCGACGCTGAGGTGTTCGGTCAGCGCGTCGCCCTCGTGCGCCGTGCGGCCGTTGACCCGGATCATTCGGGCCGACGCGGTTTCGGCGTAGCGATGCAGGGTTATGGCGATATCGGGAAGGGCGCGTTGGACGGTATCGGGAAGATCGCTCAGCGCCATGGCGCTGACGATTTCGGGCGCGGGCGCGGGCGCGGGCGCGGGGGCCGGCACCGGCAGCGGGTTCTGCCGGGTGTCGTTACTGTCAGCGGCGGCAACCGGCGGCTGAGCGACACGGGAGGCTGTGGTCTTCGGCTGGCGCGCCACCGCTTTGGCGTCGCCGGCGGCGGTCGCGGAATAGGGCGTCCGTGGCCTTCTGCGCTCGGGCTTTTTCTCGCCCTTCGCCGCGGCCGGCTCGCCTGCCGCTCCAGGCTCTGCCGCCGTGGCGGCCGCGGCTCTCTCGGGCGCGGGTACGGACGCATCCGCCGGCCGCGGCGGCGGTGCGGCGGCCTGGGGTGGGGCCGGGGGGAGGACCAGGGCGTGCTCCTCCGGCCGGGCGGGCTGAACCCCCTTGGCGGCGTCTTCGCCCGCCGGCCGAGGCGCGACTGACTGTGTTTCGGCGCTCGCGACCGTCTCGTCCGCCGCCCGCGACCATGGCCATGATCGCGCGGCGATGACGGTGGCGACCGCCAGCGCCACGCCGCCGGCGAGGACCAATACCGCGACCGGCCGGGCATTGTGTACCGGGCGCGGGCGCGGCCCGGCGTGGATCGTCGAGACGCCCGGGACAAGGCGCTTGCGCCGCTCTTCTTCCGATCGCCGGATAGCCTCAAGAATGTATGACACCCGAGCGCGCCCTTCCGCTTCAGCGCTCGAACGGCTGGCTGGCATCCATGACGCCGCGGCCATCATGCGCCATGCCGCCGAGACCGAGGGTCTCAAGCAGTGGCGGCGGGCTCAGGAAGTAGATCGCCGCCGCCAGGCCGATCCCGCCGATCACCACGGTCGTGATCGTGACCAGGCGTTCGCCGAGGGCGCCGGTGGCTGTGGTCCGCTTCTCCGGTCGGCCGAACACTTCCTCGGCCGCCGTACGCAGGGTGCGGCGCATCACCGCGCTCTCTCCCTGGATGTAGGCGCCAAGCAGAGCCCGGTCGCAGATCACGTTGATCAAGCGCGGGATGCCGCCGCTCAGGCGATAGAGCAGCGGCAGCGCACTCTTGCGGAACAGCGACTCGCGCCCGCCGGCCCGGCGCAGGCGGTGCAGGACGTACTCGGAGGTCTCGGCCCGGGTCAGGCCGTCGAGGTGGTAGCGGGCGGTGATCCGCTGGGCGAGCTGACGCAGCTCCGGCCGGTCCAGCATCATCCGCAACTCGGGCTGACCGATCATGATGATCTGCAGCAGCTTCTGCTCGTTCGTCTCCAGATTGGTGAGCAGCCGCATCTGCTCGAGCACGTCGGGCGTCAGGTTTTGCGCCTCATCGAGAACGAGGACCGCGGTGCGCCCTTCGGCATGCCGGCGAAGAAGGAAGGCGTTGAGGATGTCGACGTAGGTCTTGATGCTGGTATCCGTCGTCGGATAGACGAGTTCGAACTCGTCGCAGATCGCGGCCAACATCTCGCTTGCAGTCAGTTTGGGGTTGAAGATGACGGCGACGTCGCACGTTTCGGGCAGTTGTTCGAGGAGACAGCGGCACAGGGTCGTCTTGCCGGTGCCGACCTCGCCGGTCAGCAGGACGAAGCCGCCGCCCGATGCGCCGTATATCAGGTGCGCCAGCGCCTCACGATGGCGAGCGCTCATGTACAGGTAGTGGGGGTTGGGCGCGATCGAGAACGGCGGCTCGCTCAGATGAAAGAAGTCGACGTACATCGCGCGTAGCGAGGTCATGGTTTCCCTTGAAGATCATCGGGAGCGACGCCATACCGTCGGCCGCGTCCCGCGCGGGATCGGCGCCGGCCGCCATCCACTTCAGTCTTGACAACAGCATCCCTAAGAGTGCGCCTAGCCCCGGCGCGCACATCAGGCTCCAAGCCGGCCGCTGCCGCGTTGCGCATCTTCAAAAAGATCACCGCCGCCGTTACCGCCAACGTCACCGCGAACTGACTGGGACAATGAGCCTCACTTTATACAATACGATGGACGGTGCGAAGCAACGCTTCGTCCCGCTCGATCCGACCGCGGTGCGGATGTACGTCTGCGGCCCCACCGTCTACGACTTTGCGCATGTCGGGAACGCCCGCCCGGCGGTAGCCTTCGACATACTGTTCCGGCTGTTGCGGCGAATCTACGGCGAGCATCACGTCAGCTACGTCCGCAACATCACCGACGTCGACGACAAGATCATCGCTGCCCACCGCGCCAACGGCGAGCCGATCGACGCGATCACGGCGCGGACGGCGGACGCCTACAACCGGGACATGGCGGCGCTCGGCTGCCTGTCGCCGACCATCGAGCCGCGCGCGACTCACCACATCGGCGACATGGTGGCGATGATCGCCGCGCTGATCGAGCGCGGCCATGCCTACGCCGCCGACGGCCACGTCCTGTTCGACGTCGGCTCGATGCCCGATTACGGGCGGCTGTCGCGCCGCGACGCGGGCGAGATGATCGCTGGCGCCCGCGTCGAGGTCGCGCCGTACAAGAGAGGGCCGCAAGACTTCGTCTTGTGGAAACCGTCCGCCGACGATGAGCCCGGATGGGACAGCCCGTGGGGCTGGGGCCGCCCCGGCTGGCACATCGAGTGCTCGGCGATGAGCGGCCGATATCTCGGCGAAACCTTCGATATCCACGGCGGCGGCCAGGATCTGATCTTTCCCCACCACGAGAACGAGCTGGCGCAAAGCACCTGCGCCCACGACGGCCGGCCGTTCGTACGGTTCTGGCTGCACAATGGCTACCTGATGAGCGAAGGCGAGAAGATGGCAAAGAGCCTGGGCAACTTCTACACCGTCCATGACCTGCTGGCCGAGGTGCCCGGCGAGGCCATCCGGCTGCTCCTGCTGCAGACCCACTATCGTCAGCCGCTGGATTTTACTAAAGCCGCGCTGACGCGGGCGAAGCGGACCCTTGACCGGTTCTACACTGCGCTGGCTGCGGCGGCTGGGGCGCAGAAGGGTAAGGCCGGGCCGGACGATGCGGTCCGTGCCGCGCTCGAGGACGACCTCAACACGCCGCAGGCCCTGGCTTCGCTGCACGAGTTGCTGAACGCGCTCAACAGGGCGACGGATGCCGACAAACCGGCGCTCAGGGCGCGGCTTCGCGCCAGCGGCGGCCTTCTCGGGCTGCTTTCGACCGATCCGGCCGCGTGGCTTCACGGCGATGCGGAAAGCGCCGTCGGCGAGGGGGCGGAGGCTGACTGGATCGAGGCGCGCATCGAGGCGCGCGCGGCGGCGCGCAAGAGCCGGGACTTCGCCGCCGCCGACCGGGTCCGGGCGGAGATCGAAGCCCGCGGGGTTATTCTCGAGGATCGCCCGGACGGCACCACCTGGCGGCGCGCCTGAGTTCGGCACTCCGCAGCCTGACTGGACTGGCTACATGCCCTCGTTGCCGTCGACGCCGCTTTCGGGGAATTCGGCGGCAAATTTGCCGATCCACTCCATTGCCGCCTGCTCCGCCGTCAACGCCCGGCCTTCGCTGCGCTCGACGCCCTTGCGGTAATCCTCTATGTGGCAGATCTGTTCGACCATCCGGGCCCGGAAAGCGTCGTCGGGGTGGAGGAACTCGACGCCGAGTTCCCAGCCGTCGTTCGTTGCCTGGCACCAGACGACGCGGGCGGTGGTCTCGAAGGGCGGACGGAGAAGCGGAATGCGCAGATCGATGATCATCCCGGCCGCCAGCGCCTGATCGGACTGAAAGGCAAGGCCGCCGATGCCGACGTTGCGGCTGTGCCTGGGCGCATGATCAAGCTGGCGGCCGGCGGTCACCTCGATTGCGACATCTGCGGGATGGCGAATGAACTGCCTCATGTGCGTCATCCACTGGCACAGTATTGCGAACGTTTCCTCGCGTTGCGCGTCCGCTAACCCCTGATGAACCATAACAGTGTACACGGCATCTTTTTCACCGCCAGCGATAACGCAGATCGAGGCCTTAGGAACAACGGCTCCTTGAGGCTTGCACGGCCGGATCGCCTGGCGCTGCTGGTGTTGGCGCTGCTCCTTGTCGCCGGTTGCGGCGGCCCTGACGGCGAGCAGGTCCGGATCTGCCGTGACGTTGTCGCTGCCGTCGACCGCGACGCGCGCGGGGTCGAAATGCTGCCGGCGGAAAGCGATCCGGACGACCGCCACGGCGTTATCGTTCGTTACAGGATCGGCCCGGACGGGAACGACGGGACGGAACACTGGGTGCGATGCCGGTTCGCCGGCGCCGGCTTTGCGCCGGATCGCGGCGAACTGGTCGAGGTCGCGACAGATCGCAAAAGCACGTTCAGCGACGTTCAACTCTTTATGCTGCGACGATTCTGGCTCGGTCGGTTCGAAACGCAGACCGCCGTCCGCGACGCCACCGCGGGCGCGGCCGATGCCGGCTCCGGCACCCTTGGCTATGCCCTGCAGCAGGCCGTCAACGCCCTGATCGCGGGCTCCGTCTATGGCCTGCTCGCCGTCGCCTATACGCTCGTGTTCGCCATCATTTCGCGAATTAACATGGCTTTCGGTGAACTGGCGATGATCGGCGCCTACGCGGCGCTGGTCTCGGTCCACGCCACCGCCGCCGCAATCGCAGCGGCGCTCGGCGCCGGCGGAGTGGGCGTAAGCGTCGTCGTTGCCGCGGCGCTGGCGGCCGCGATCGCCGCCGTCTACGGCTGGGCCAGCGAGCGCCTGATCTTTCGCCCGCTCCGGAAGAGCCCGTCGCAGGCCGCGCTCATCGCCACGGTCGGCCTCGCCATTGCGCTCCAGGAAGCGGTCCGCCTGGCCCAGGGCGCGCGCGATCGCTGGCTGCAGCCGGTGCTCAATGATCCGCTCGTCGTCGATGTCGGCGGGCACCTTGTGGTGACCGTGACCGTGGCCAAGATCGCCGTCGTGGTTGTAACCGCGGTGCTGTTCGCCGCGCTTCTGCAGGCCGTCCGTCGCAGCCGCCACGGCCGAGCCTGGCGCGCCTGCGCCGATGACGCCGACATGGCCGCGCTCTGCGGGATCGACGTTGGCCGGACGGTGTCCGCGACCTTCATCGTCAGCGGCGCCTATGCCGGCATCGCCGGGGCGATCATCGCCCTGCACTACGGCGGCGTCGGCTTCACCATGGGCACCATGCTCGGCTTCAAGGCGCTGACCGCGGCTGTCGCGGGCGGCATTGGCTCGTTGCCCGGCGCGATGCTCGGCGGCCTCCTCGTCGCCGCGATCGAGACGTTCTGGTCCGCCTACCTCCCGATTGCCGCGCGTGACGTTGCCGTTTTCACCCTGCTGGCCGTCGTTCTGGTCTTCCGCCCCCGCGGCCTGTTCGCCTTGACTCCGCCGGACGGGCAACGCCGTTGAGCCGGGTCAGGTCAAGGCCGGGCGACGGGAGAACCAGGGCCGCGCCGCCTCAAGCTGGGCGGCGAGGCGTAGCAGCGTCGCTTCCGAGCCGAATCGGGCGGCGAACTGCACCCCGATCGGCAGGCCGCCGGTCGTCCAGAACAACGGGACCGACATGGCCGGCTGCCCGGTCATGTTGAACAGCATCGTATTGGCCGTGGCCTCGAACGCGCCTCCGGCAAGGACAGCGAGAATCCGGTCCAGCACCGGCCTGACCGGGACCCGCCGCAAGGCGCGGATGGCTGCCGCCTGCGCCGGGGTGACATTCAGCTCGCCGACGCGCATCGGCGGATAGGCCATGGTCGGCGTCAACAGCAGGTCGAAGTCGGTAAGGAACCGCGCCATGGCCCGGCCGGCGAGCCGCGCCGTTTCCTGCGCGTCGGCGTGTTCGATCGCGCCCAGGCGGCTGCCGATCGCAGCAAGCAGCCAGGTCTGCGGCTCGAAATCGTCGAAGCGGACCTTGCGCCCGGCCGCTGCGATTGCCGCTCTGAGCGTGACGGCGGCGTCGACGGTGCCGATGACAAGAAAAGTGCGGACCAGCTTCGCGACATCGAGGGCCGGCGCCAGCTCTTCGACATCATGGCCGAGCGTGGCGCACAGCTTTGCGGCATCCTCCACCGCCGCGCGGCAGTCCGGGTGGGTCGCGTTGCCGAGCAGGGCGTTTGCTGTCCAGGCGACGCGCAGGCGGCCCGGATCGCGGCCGACTTCGTCGAGGAATGCTCCGGAGGCCGGCGGAGCGGCGTAGGGCGGACCGGCGTCGGCGCCGCAGGTTGCATCCAGCAGTGCTGCGCTGTCGCGAACGCTGCGGGTGATGACATGCTCCTGGACGAAGCCGGAGAGGAGGTCGCCCAGCGCCGGGCCCAGCGGGTTGCGCCCGCGCGTGGGCTTCAGCCCGAACAGGCCGCAGCAGGACGCCGGGATCCGGATCGAGCCGCCGCCGTCCGAACCATGGGCCGCCGGAACCATGCCGGCGGCGACCGCCGCGGCCGAACCGCCGCTGGAGCCGCCGGCGTTGAACGCCAGGTTCCACGGGTTGCGAGCGGGACCGCGCAGCCGCGACTCGGTGACCGGGAGGATGCCGAACTCGGGCGTGTTGGTCTTGCCGGCGAAGACGAGGCCGGCGCGGCGGTAGCGGGCGACGATTTCGCTATCGGCAGAAGCGAGGCGATCGGCGAGAAGTCGACAGGACTCGGTCGTGGGCGTGCCCGCACAGGTCGCGATCAGATCCTTGAGCAGGAAGGGCACACCTGCGAACGGGCCCCGATCCTCGCCGCGGCCCTTCCGGTCGAATGCGCGTGCCTCAGCGAGCGCCGTGTCATCGAGACGCTGAACGACGGCGTTCAGCCGTGGGTTGAGCGCCTCGATGCGGGCGATTGAGGCGACGACCAGCTCCTCGGCCGAGACCTGCCGGCCGCGAACGAGGGCTGCCAGCCCGAGGGCGTCAAAAGCTTCAAAATCGTCCATGACCGCCGTTTCATCCCTCCCGCGGTCCGGTGCGGGGCGCATCCCTCGGCAGCGCGTCCGACACGGCGGCGCTCGTCCAGCCGGCTTACTATATGCCAGGGTGCGAAGCGTCCGGGCATGCTCTACGGTGCTTCGACGACGGCACGGGCAACAGCCGCTCGTTCGCGGGCAGATGCGGAAGGAACGGCTGCTTGAACGAGGACCTCGTCTTCAAGGTTACGCTGATCGGCGCGCTCGGCATCGGTTCGCAGTGGCTGGCATGGTGGTTCAACCTTCCGGCCATTGTGCTGATGAGCGTCGCCGGTCTCCTCGCCGGGCCCGTCTTCGGGATCCTGTCGCCGAGCCTCGACTTCGGCGCCTTTCTTCAGCCGGTCATCGCCCTTGCCGTGGCCGTCATTCTTTTCGAGGGCGGGCTGAGCCTGAATTTTCGGGAACTGCGCGGCATCGGCCGCGGGGTGCGTCAGCTCGTCTTCATCGGCGTGCCCATCGGCTGGGTGCTCGGATCTCTCGCCGCACATTTCCTGGCCGGGCTGTCGTGGCCGGTTGCCATCTTCTTCGGCGGCGTTCTCGTCGTCACCGGCCCAACGGTGATCATTCCGATGTTGCGCCAGGCCAGATTGGCGCAGCGACCGGCGGCGGTGCTGAAATGGGAAGGCATCATCAACGACCCGATCGGCGCCCTGCTCGCGATCCTCGTGTTCGAGTACGCCACCTTCACCGGCACCGACCTGACCTTCACCGGCAATGCAGCGTGGCTGACCGCTTCGGCGGCGATGGCCGGGGCGATCGGCTATGGCGGCGGCCGGCTCATGGCCTGGGCGTTCCGCCGCGGCTGGGTGCCGGAGTTTCTCAAGGCCCCCGTCATCCTCGCCCTGGTGCTCGCTTGCTACGAGGCCGCCAACATGATCCATGCCGAGGCAGGCCTGCTGTCGGTGACGGCGATGGGCATCACCATGGCCAACTCGCGGGTGCACAGCATCGAGGAGGTGCGCCGGTTCAAGGAGAACATCGCGATCATCCTCGTCTCCGCCGTGTTCGTCGTGCTGACCGCGACCCTGACACGCGACATGCTGGGAGCCGTCGACTGGCGGCTGGCCGGCTTCGTCGCCGCCATCCTGTTTGTCGTTCGGCCCCTGACGGTGTGGCTCAGCACGATCGGCAGCGACATGACTTGGCGGGAAAAGCTGCTGGTCGGCTGGATTGCGCCACGGGGCATCGTCGCCGTCGCCATCTGCGGTTTTTTCGGCACGGCTCT
>JBBSCD010000097.1:0-8613 GCA_038250645.1 Rhodospirillales bacterium | reverse complement strand
CGGCGGCGACCTCCGGCCACGGTGCGCCGACGCTGCACAGGTTCGGATCGGTGAAGGTGATCGCCAGCGCGCTCTTGCGGCGGAAGGCGACGGGATTGCCCTGCACGGCGTTGAAGCCGGCGAGCATGCCCTCGTGGCCGGCTTCGTGAAGTAGCGGCCGGTCGGCGTCGGCGTCGCCGGCGATGAAGACCGGCAGTTCCGCGACCTGCAATGTTTCCCGGTCGAACGACGGCAGGCCATGATCGTCGAGCGGCACGCCCAGGGCCGCGAGGTTGAGGGCGTCGATGTTGGGCCTGCGGCCGACGGCGACCAGCAGTGTGTCCACCGTTACGCCTGTATTGCCCGCGCTCACCCGCAGACCGTCGCTATCGTCCTGCACTTCGGCGGTCACGCCGAGGTGGAGGGGTAACTCCCGACCGATCGCGTCGGCCGCTGCGGCGCTGACAACCGGGTCGCGCAGGCCGCCCAGGGACTGGTCGGCGTCGAAACCGGTTACTACAAGTCCGAGGCGCGCCAGCGCCTGGCCCATCTCCAGGCCGACCGGGCCGAGACCGAGGACGGCGAGGCGTCGGGGCAGCCGCTCCTGCTCGAACAGGCTGTCCGTCGTGAGGATCTGCCCGGCGAAACGTCGCCACGGCTTCGGGATGATCGGCCGCGAGCCTGTGGCGATGATGACGCTGCCGGCCCGGATGCGCATCTCGCCGGCCTGCAGGACCTGCGGCTCGAGAAATGAAGCCTGGGCCTTGATCATCTTGTCGCTGCAATCGGCGATGGTCCCGCTCAGCACGCTGTCGACGAAGCCGTCGCGCAGCCGCCGGACGTACGCGAGAGCCTTTCCAGCATCGAGGCTCAGGCCTTCGCCGCCGCCTATACCCTCGTCGGCGAAGACACTGCGGCGGCGGAAGTCGGCGGCAACCTGGAGCAGGACTTTCGACGGCATGCAGCCGGCCCGGGCGCACAGGGTGCCGAGCGGACCGGGGTCGATCACGACGAAATTGTCGGTCGCCGCGGCGACCTCGTGGATCGCTTTCAGTCCCGCCGTCCCGGCGCCGATGATGGCGACGTCGACGCGTTTCTCGGCCATGGTTCCTCCGCCGCTGTTCGCCAGCAGCGACGGAGACTACCGACACCGCGTCGGGAGGCGAGAACCTGCGTTAAGCTTGCCATGCCCGAGTCGTGGCCGTACGTAGAAAAAGAAGCGGCACGCCCGGCGTTTCTCAGACCTGGAGCCTGAACCATTGAGCTATCTCGACCGGATGCGCGCCTGCGCCGTTTTCGATCCCGCCGCCTACAGGCCGTTCCGCGTCGATGGCATCGATGTCGGCCTCGTTGCCCATGACTTCGCCGCGGCGCTGGCGCCTTCGACGGGCGTCTTCACGGTCGACGCGGATGCCGTCAGCCTCGCTCCGGGGGTGCCGGCGGATCCGGATGCGCGCACCGCTGCGGTCAACGCCGCGTTGCGCCCGCTGGCCGAGCAGGGTCTGTTGCGTGGCTGGCGCGACGAGGACTACGTCGTTGCCGCGGCTCCCGGCGCGCCGGCGCTGTTCCGGATGGAGCGGGCGGCTGTGCCGAAGTTCGGGATCGTCGCCGCCGGGATCCACGTCAACGGTGTTGTCCGCACGGCCCAGGGGCTGAAAATGTGGATCGGCCGGCGCGCACTCGACAAGGCGAACTCGCCGGGCAAGCTCGACCAGCTGGTCGGCGGCGGCCAGCCGGCCGGCGACAGCGTCCTCGACACCCTGCTCAAGGAGAGCGCTGAAGAGGCCGACATGGACGCCGACCTCGCAGGCCGGGCTGTCTCCGTCGGCGCGATTACCTACCGGACCGAGCGAAGCGAAGGGCTGCGCCGCGATATCCTCTACGTCTTCGACCTGGAGCTGCCGGCCGACTTCGTCCCGCGCAACACCGACGGGGAGATCAGCGAGTTCCATCTCTGGCCGATCGAACAGGTCATCGAGACGGTGCGCGACACCGGCGAGTTCAAGTTCAACTGCGCGCTGGTGGTGATCGACTTTCTCATCCGCCATGGCTACATCGGCCCGGACGAACCCGACTACCTCGCCCTTGTCCACGGCCTGCGCTCGCTGTTTGCGGGCGGCATGGTCGTCCGATGACCCCGGCAGGATTGACCGGACCGCGGCTGACGCCGCCGGCCGGGGTCAGGGCCGGGCACTTGCTGGTCCTCCTCCATGGCGTCGGTGCCGACGGCAATGACCTGATCGCGCTGGCACCCTACTACCGCGCCGCGATCCCTGACGCGCTGGTCGTCGCACCGAACGCGCCGGAGCCGTTCGACATGGCGCCGTTCGGCTATCAGTGGTTCAGCATTCGCGATCTGGAGGCGATGCCGCGCTCCGACGGCGTCCGCCGGGCCGCGCCCCTCCTCGATGCCTTCATTGACGCCGAGCTGGCCCGCCTGGGCCTGGGCGACGACAAGCTTATTCTCTGCGGATTCTCGCAAGGCGCGATGATGGCGCTGCACGTGGGGCTGCGGCGCGAGGGGCGGATCGCGGCGCTCATCTCCCACTCGGGCATGCTCATTGGCCCGGACCGGCTCGGCGCCGAGATCCGCTCACGCCCGCCGGTGCTCCTTACCCATGGCGCCGAGGACGACATGGTCCCGCCGGCGTCGCTGCCCGCGGCCAAGGCGGCGCTCGAGGCCGCTGGCGTTCCGGTGCGCTCGCTGCTGGTTCCCGGCCTGGGACACGGCATCGACGAGACGACGGTGCAGGCGGCGCTGCGGTTCCTGCGCGAATTTGTTCCGGGTGGCGAGGCCTGACCACCACATGTTGTATGGCGATTCAATAAACGTTCATGGAGTGCGTGTTTGTCAAGGCGTTGACAGATGGTGTATCGTTCGCGCCGCTAAGTGAGGGGCGCGTGCGCTGAACGGGATGAACGGATACCCAGCCCTCGTTCTCAATGCCGACTTTCGGCCCTTGAGCTATTTTCCGCTGTCGCTGTGGTCGTGGCAGGAGGCGATCAAGGCGGTCTTCCTCAGCCGCGTCAACGTCATCTCCGAATACGATCGGCTGGTCCACTCGCCGAGCCTGGAAATCCGCCTGCCCAGCGTCATCGCCCTGAAGCAATACGTGCCGGTATCCCGCCGTCCGGCGTTCACCCGTTTCAACCTGTTCCTCCGCGACCGCTTCATCTGCCAGTACTGCGCCACCCATCTGCCGGCCGAGCGGCTGACCTTCGACCATGTCATCCCCCGGGTGCGCGGCGGGCGGACCGAATGGACCAACGTCGTCGCCGCCTGCGAGCCGTGCAACCTGCGCAAGGGCCATCGGGTGCCGCGTGCGAGCGGGCTGTTTCCGCTGCGCCCGCCCTACGAGCCGACCACCTACGAGTTGCAGGAGAACGGCCGCTCGTTCCCGCCGAACTTCCTCCACAAGAGCTGGCGCGACTTCCTTTACTGGGACAGCGAACTGGATCCGTACTAGCGGAAGTCCTTCCCGTCCGCCGTGATCGCCTAGAGTGCGTGAACGCTTTGACAGCCGCGAGCTCGTTTGTGTACTCTCTGGCCCCTCATCTCCCGGGAACGCGGGCGCTGTAGCCGTTGGCGTGCGCCCCGTCCGCGCGTGCGGACCTACCGGGACAACAACATCCGTTGCAAACGAGAGCGAGAGATCATGAGCAAGCGCGCGCAATCGAAGTACAAGATCAACCGACGCCTCGGCGTCAACCTGTGGGGCCGGCCGAAGAGCCCGGTCAACAAGCGGGACTACGGGCCCGGCCAGCACGGCCAGCGGCGCAAGAAGCCGACTGACTACGGCACCCAGCTGATGGCCAAGCAGAAGCTGAAGGGCTACTACGGCAACATCAGCGAAAAGCAGTTCCATCGCTACTACCAGGAGGCGATCCGCCGCCGCGGCGATACCTCGGAAAACCTCATCGGCCTGCTCGAACGCCGGCTCGACGCCGTCGTCTACCGGATGAAGTACGTTCCCACCGTCTTCGCCGCCCGCCAGTTCATCAGCCACGGCCATATCACCGTCAACGGCCGACGGGTGAACATTCCGTCGTTTCTGGTCAAGGAAGGCGATGTCGTCGCGGTCAAGGAGAAGTCCCGCGATCTGGCCCTGGTGCTCGAGGCCGTCCGCCTGCCCGAGCGCGACGTGCCGGAGTACATGGCCGTCGATCTCGACAAGATGACCGGCACCTTCGTCCGCACTCCGCAGCTCGCCGACGTGCCCTTCCCTGTGCAGATGGAGCCGAACCTGGTCATCGAGTACTACTCGCGGTAAAGCGCGACTTGCGATACGGATCGTCATTGCGAGGAGGAGCGTAGCTCCGACGCGCAATCCAGTACTTCAAGAGTACTTGTTGTTTGCAGTGGATCGCCACGCCCCTTTCGGGGCTCGCGATGACAACAACTGCGCGAATGAAATACTTGTTACGCCGGTCCACACCTTGCTGGCGAAAGACGTGGATGGCCGGGGATGACGCCCGGCCATGACGGGAGGAAACATCCGAGATCCGGCCGTGCAGGCAAAGTGAGTCGATGACGAAGAATTTGAGATATCGAAGAGATGAAGATGGGCCCGGAGGCCGCACTCCGCGACAAGCTGCGCAAGATCGAAGCCCTGTTCGCGGGGGCTGCGACAGCCGGGGAGCGGACTGCCGCCGGCGCCGCGGCCGAGCGGATCCGGGCCCGGTTGCGGGACGAGGAGCAGCGCGAAGAGGCGATCGAGGTGCGCTTCAGCCTGCCCGACCCGTGGTCGCGACGGATGTTCATCGCGCTGTGCCGGCGCTACGGCCTGCATCCCTACCGCTACCCGCGGATGCATCGTCAGAGTATCGTCGTGCGGGCGCCGGAAGCGTTCGTCAACACCGTTCTGTGGCCGGAATTCAAGGATGTCGACGCGGCGCTTAACGAGTACCTGGCGGCGGTGACCGACAAGGTCATCCGTGCGTCGATCTACAAGGACAGCAGCGACGCCGAAGAGGTCGGCGAGCCCGGCGCGATTGGCTGAGAGAGCCGTTGCCGCGGTGCCCGCCCGAGACCGGCGGCGAGCACGCGGCGGCGCTATAGAAGCGGGGACGCGGCCGCGCCCGTAACCTCGAAGATGTCGACGGAGGTCGCGCGCCCGCGCACCGTGACGGCGCCGATCGCCCGACAGGCGAACTGTCCCTCGGTCGCCGCAAGCGTGCTCTCCGTCGCCAGCACATAGGTGCCGTAGGACTTGTTCATCTGTTCGAGACGGGCGGCGATGTTGACCTGGTCGCCGTAGACCGTCACCAGCATGCGCTCGCTGGTGCCGATCACGCCGGCGACAAGCTCACCGGTGCTGACGCCGCAGCGGGTGCGCAGGAGAAGGCCCGGGCCGAACCGCTGCCGGTCGACCACGTCCTGAATGGCAAGCGCGGTGCGTAGCGCGCAGGCGGCATGGTCGAGCACTGCGGTCGCCGCGTTGAACGTGACCATCACGGCGTCGCCCTGAAACTGGGCGATGACGCCGCCATGACGGGCGATGATTGCAGAGAGCGCGGCGAAGTACTCGTTGAGCGCGCCCATCAGGGCGTCGGGCGCGAGCCGCTCCGAGAAGGTGGAAAAGCCCTCGATATCGCAGAACAGCACCGACGCGGTCTTGACCTCGCCGTCGCCGGGCTGGATCGCCCGGTCGGCGTGCTTGATGTGAGCGGCGATCTCCGGCGCGATGAAGCGGGTCAGGTCCCGGGCCACGGTGGCGTCGGCAACCGAGCGCATGAGCAGCCGGCGGGCGCGGATCAGGGCCACGCACAGGACCAGCGTGACCAGCAGGATCGAGATGATCTTGTCGACTTCGCCGCCGATCAGCACCCTGTTGGAGGTCAGGTAGTCGACGTAGTTGCGGGTGATCACACTCATGTCGCGGGTGGCGTACCAGACCAGGAGTAGCCAGCCGGCGACGGCCGTGAGCCCGGTCGCCAGCACGTACCCCGGCTCGAAGCGTAGGCTGCGCAGGGCGATGAAAATAAAGACGTAGAGAAGCGTCGGCGCCTTCAGGTAGAAGGGTGGCGGCTGCTGATACTGCAGATGGAAGCTCCAGATCAGCACCATCAGCAGGCCGATATCGATCACGATCGACGTGAGCACGAACCAGCGGGGCAGTCGCCAGACGTAGGCCAGCGCCAGCCGCAGGAGCGAAAAGCCGAGGTAGCCGGAGAGCACGTAGGGCACCGGCATGAACGGCGTGCCGGCCGAGGTCTTGGGCGCGAGGGAATAGAGGGCGAAGAAGAAGGTGACCAGGGTGAGCTGGACCCAGCCGATCAGGATTTCGGCGCGCGCCTCCTCGACGACGATTGCCTCACGGACGCGTGCGGGAAGCTGACCGCCGACGGCGGCGCCGAAGATAAAGTCCGCGATTTTCGCCATCCCAAGGCCGCCTTTCCGGCTGCGGCGCCAGGGCCACGATGGTAGCCGGATCGGCTACGCCATCATAGCGTGCCCGCGTCCGTCTTCAGGCCGGCAGGCCCAGCAGGCTCCGGGCATAGCTTCTCGCCTCGAATGCACGCATGTCTTCCATGCCTTCGCCGACGCCGACGGCGTAGACCGGCAGCCCGAACCTCTCCGCCAAAGCAACGACGACGCCGCCCTTGGCGGAGCCGTCGACCTTGGTCACGACCAGCCCGGTGACGGCGACCATCTCGCGAAAGACCTCGACCTGGGCGTGGGCGTTCTGGCCCACCGTCGCATCGAGGACCAGGACGCAGTCATGCGGGGCGGCGGGATCGACCTTCTTCAGGACGCGCTCGATCTTCTTGAGCTCGCCCATCAGGTCGGACTTGTTGTGCAGCCGGCCGGCCGTGTCGATGATCAGGATATCGGCGCGCTGTGACCGCGCCTGGGCATAGGCCTCGTAGGCCAGACTGGCGGCGTCGGCGCCGGTAGCGCGCGCGATCACCTCGCAGCCGGCGCGCTTGCCCCAGATCTGCAGCTGCTCGGTGGCGGCGGCGCGGAAGGTGTCGCCGGCGGCGAGCACGACCTCCAGGCCGACGCTCTTGAACAGGTGCGCCAGTTTGGCGATGGTCGTCGTCTTGCCGCTGCCGTTGACCCCGCAAACGAGGATGACGTGCGGCTTGTGCGCCTCGTGGATGGCGATGGTCTGCGCCACCGGCGCCAGCAGCTTCGCCACCTCGTCTGCGACCGCGCCGCGGATCTCGTCGGCGGTGACCTCCTGGTTGAATCGGGTTTTCGCCAGAGCGCCGGTGATTCTTGCCGCCGTGCCGACACCGAGATCGGCGCCGATCAGCAGATCCTCCAGATCCTCAAGCGCCTCGTCGTCGAGCCGGCGGCGGGTGAAGAGCCCCGAGATGCCCCCTGTCAGCTTCTCCGACGAATTTCCGAGCCCGCGGCGCAGGCGCACGAGCCAGCCGCCGCCCTCGCCGCGCCCCTTCCGCTCCGATTCCCCGGCCGTGGGTACTTCAGCGGGACGCTCCGCCGGCATCTCGCTCGGCCCCTGGCTCGGCGGCGGCGCTTCCAGTGCGCCGCCGGCCGCGTACTCCGTCGGCGCTGCGCCCGGCACCTCCGGCGGCGCCGCGCCGGGCACGTGCGCGCCGCGCTCTGTCTTGTTCCGCTTGTCGTTGTCGCTCATGTCGCCTGCGCTCCGATGAGATGCTCGGGCGTCGCGCCGATGATATCGACAGCGATGGTTTCGCCCGGCCGTGCCGCGAGCTCCAGCATCACCGGGGCAAAGTCGGGGCAGCGGCCGGTGCTTTCGTTTTCGACCACGACCTCGACCCGCACGCCGATCCGCCCACTGAAGTAGGCCGCTTTCGCGGCCGCCCCCGCTTGGCGTAACGCCGCCGCACGCTCACGCCTGACCGGTCCCGGAACCTGCGGCATGCGCGCCGCCGGGGTGTCGGGACGCGGCGAGAACGGGAACACATGGAGGTAGGTCAGGCCGGCTTCGGCGACGAAGGAAAGCGTGTTGGCGAACATCGCCTCGGTTTCGGTCGGGAAGCCGGCGATGAGGTCGGCGCCGAAGACGATATCGGGTCGGGCGCGGCGCAGCGTGTCGACCATTTTAAGGCCGCCGGCGCGGGTGTGGCGTCGCTTCATTCTTTTCAGAACCATGTCGTCGGCGGCCTGCAGGCTGAGATGCGCGTGCGGCATCAACCGTGCTTCATCGCCCATGAGCGCAACAAGGTCGGGGGCGATGGCCGCCGGGTCCAGCGACGACAGCCGCAGCCGGCGCAGCTCCGGGACCGCCGCCAGTACCGCGCGGACGAGGCCTGCCAGGCCTATTCCGCCGGACCGGTCGCCGCCGTAGGAGCAGATGTCGACCCCGGTCAGCACGACCTCGGGATAGCCGCGTAGGACAAGCGTCCGGACCTGATCGACGATGCGGTCGGCCGGCACGCTTCGGTTCGGCCCGCGGGCGAACGGGATTGCGCAGAAGGTGCAGCGATGGTCGCAGCCCTGCTGGATCTGCACCATCGCTCGGCTACGTCCGTCGAACTCATCGACCGGCGGCAGGACGGTCTCGGGCGCGGTCATGATGTCGGAGACGGCGATGCGCTCGCGAGGCCCGGCGCCGCCGCCGTCGGCGCGCGCGTAGTGGCGCCGGTGCAGCTTCTCGGCGTTGCCGAGCACCCGGTCGACCTCGGCCATCGCCGCGAACGCTT
>JBBSCD010000096.1:0-9102 GCA_038250645.1 Rhodospirillales bacterium | reverse complement strand
CGCCGTCGCCTTCGCCACCTACCAGATCGTCCCGATCCTTCCGGAGTATCTCGACCAATACCCGCAGGTGCATCTGGAGCTTACTGTCACCGATCGGGTCGTTGACGTCGTTGAAGAAGGTGTCGACGTCGCCATCCGCCTCGGCGCCCGCGTCGACTCCTCGCTGATTTCGCGCCAGCTCGCCGTCGATCACAGGATTATCTGCGCTGCGCCGCGCTACATCGAGCGCCACGGCATGCCGACAACGCCCAGCGAATTGCACCGCTTCAATTGCCTGACCTGGATCGCTAATCAGGGCGGGCTCAACGACTGGCCCTTCATCGGTCCGCATGGGCCCTACACCGTCACCGTGACGGGTAACATCGAGATCAACAACGGGGACGGTCTCTATGAAATGACCCTGGCCGGCCTCGGTCTTGCGCGCATGGCGGGCTTTCGGGTCGGCGAAGCCCTGCGAACCGGTCGCCTCGTCCCGCTGCTCATGGATCAGCATCGCGAACAGCCGCTGTCCATCCACGCGGTCTACCCGCACCGGCGGCATCTGTTGCCGAAGGTTCGCAGCTTCGTCGACTTCCTGACCTGGAAGTTTACACCGACGCCCCCGTGGACTATATTTTAATGGCCTATATGGGTGAATTTGTAATATAAATGGGCCGGTCTCACCAGGCTGGTGGTTTGCCTGCCTGAAAATGGGATCCGCATGCGGGACTGCTCCTGCCTGCTCCACGCCACTGTTGACGAGATCGTCGCTCCTGCCGGCTGTCCTCGCCGCGCCGTCGGCGTATCTCCGGAGGGTTTAGATGCTGAGAAAGATGACTGCGCTCACGATCGCCGGGTGCGCTTTGGGCCTGGCGACCGGCAGCGCCGCTGACACAAACCCGGCCGCCAAAACCGACACGGGAGTTGAGGCCGTTGCCTCGATGCTGCCGCCCAATGCCAGGCCAGGGGAATGCTATGCCCGCCTGTTTGTGCCGGCGGAGTACAAGAACGTCTCGAAGACGGTCGTCAAGCGCGAGGCCGGGGTCAAGATCGAGACGACCTCAGCCGAGTACGAGTGGGTCGAAGAGCAGGTCCTGGTCAAGGACAAGTTCGAGAAGCTCGAAGTCATTCCGGCGGAATTCACTTGGGCTGAAGAGCAGGTCGTTGTGAAGCCCGCCGGCGAGAAGCTCGTTGCCGTCGATGCCGAATACAATGAGGTTGATGAGCGCGTTCTCGTCCGTGATGGCTACACGACCTGGAAGAAGGGCCGCGGCCCGATCGAGAAGCTCGATCACGGCACCGGCGAGATCATGTGCCTGGTCAACGTCCGCCGGAGTACAAGACCGTCACCAAGCGTGTTCTGGTTCGCCCGGCCGGCGTCAACAAGGTCGAGGTTCCGGCCGAGTATGCGACCGTGAAGAAGCAGGTTCTGCTCAAGCCGGCCGAGACCCGGAAGATCGAGGTTCCGGCCGAGTACAAGACCGTGAAGACGATGAAGCTGGTCAAGCCGGCCCAGGAGATCCGGACCGAGGTTCCGGCGGAGATCGAGACGGTCGCCGAGAACGTCAAGATCGAGGATGGGCGGATGGAATGGCGGCCCATCCTGTGCGAGACCAACACCAGCCCCGATGTCGTGCGCAAGCTGCAGAGCGCCCTGATGAACGCCGGGTTCAACCCCGGGTCGATCGACGGCTCGCTCGGCGGCAGGACGTTCACGGCCGTTCAGGCTTATCAGCAGGCCAAAGGCCTGCCCAGCGGACAGCTTACCCTTGAAACCCTTAACTCCCTCGGTGTCCTGACAAACTGACGCCGCCTCTCCTGGTGCATCGGTCAATCCGCCTTCGCATGATCTTGTCCGAAGGCGGACCGTTGATCGGTCGCAAAGGGCCGGAGCATCATGGCCCCGCTCATGCGGGCGCAGGATGCTCTCGTCGCTGGATCGACCAGCACCCCGCGCCGGCGCAACGCGGGGTGCTGCCGCGCCGATGAACGCCGCCGGTTGGGCAGCCGTTCTGGCCAGCGTCGGCTTGGTGATGGTGATCGCCGATGCCAACGCCGGCGAGCGTCGGCTCGCCGACGCTCGGCTCTGCGGCGACGCCATCCGGGCCGAAGAACGCCGGCGGGCGTATCCCCGCGACCTGCTGCTTGCCATCGCGCTTGTCGAATCTGGTCGCTACGAAGAGACGCGGGGCGTCAGGATGCCGTGGCCCTGGACCGTCACCGCCGGCGGTCGCGGCGAATTCTTCGTCAGCCGGGCGGGCGCGGCGGCGGCCGTGCGCGACCTGCGGGCCAAAGGCATCGAGAGCATCGACGTCGGCTGCATGCAGGTCAACCTGTACTACCACGCGGAGGCCTTCGACTCCGTTGAGGACGCACTCGATCCGGCGCAGAATGTCGCTTACGCTGCGTTCTTTCTCACCGACCTCGCCGTTCGGACAGGATCATGGCTGGCTGCCGTCGGCCGGTACCATTCCGGTTCCGCGGAAAATGCGAGGCGCTACCGGATGAGGGTTCTGGCCGCGCGCGACGCCCACCGCCGCCACGCTCGCGACGGGCTTCGGCCGCCGAACACATTCGAGCAGGATCCGGAAAGCCGGGACGTGCGCGATGACGAGCCGCAGGCCGTGGAGGGATTGCCCAACATGCTCCGCGGCTCCAGGAACCCGCATGCTCCGGCGAGGACTTTCGCGCCAGGACAAACCTTTCTCCCGATCATTCTCCGCGGCGGGCGCGGCAGCGACACGGACAGCGACGCCGACGAACACCCTTAGTCCCGGCTCGGAGAACCCATCGTAGACGGCGAAAAGCGCAGCCTTCGGTGCGCGTCGCAACATGCGCGTTCAGGGAAAGGCGGTATAATAACCGGAGCGGAGTGCTGCCACGACGGCATCGCGCGGATCCGGCCTCGGCGGGACGAAATGGAAAATGGACACCGTTCGGCTTCTCATCTGCGATGACGAAGAGCGCTTCGGCCGCTTTGTCCAGCGCGTCGCGAACGAGCTGGGCTACACGGTTGCGGTCACGAGCAGCGCCGCCGATTTCATGGAGGTTTACGACGCTTTCCGGCCGACCATGATCTTTCTGGACATGATCATGCCCGACATGGACGGAAACGAGCTCATCCTCTGGCTGGCAAAACGCCGCTGCCCGGCGGATCTGATCATCTGCACCGGCTACAACCCCGACTATGCGTCCAACGCCAAGATATTGGCTGAGTTCAAGGGGCTGAAGTCGGTAACCACCCTGCGCAAGCCGGTCAGCGTCGCCCGGCTCCGCCAGGCTCTGCACCACGAATGGGGTGCGCCCTCGGAACCCTGAGCCGTGGTGGGGAAGGCGAAGCCGTGCGCGATTACAAGAGCGTCTTTCTTCTGGTCCTTATCATGACCGGCGTGACGCTGATCGTGGGCGGTGCCGCCATCCTCATTCTCTACGAAACGGCCATGACTCAGGAACGCCTTCGCCTTGCGGAGACGGCACGAGGCCAGGCCATTCTGGTTGAGGCCATCGTCGCTCACGAACTGGCATTGGGTGAAACCCTTGTCGAGGCGCAGCGCGACGCCGTCAGACGGATCGCCGAGGCCCATGGCACAGGTGGACAAAGCACCCCCACCGCCGAGTTCAACCTGGCGCGGCGCGAGGGCGATGCGGTCGTCTTCCTCATCCGCGCGGGACAGCCGCTCGACGCCAAACCTCTTCGCGTTCCCCTCGACTCACCGGGACTCGATCCCATGCGCCGGGCGCTGGCAGGCGAGCGTGGATTGCTGGCGGGCGTCGACAACTTCGGCAGGTCGGTTCTCGCCGCCTACGAGCCCGTCGACAACGTCGGCCTCGGGATCGTCAGCAGGGTCGATCTCGGCGCCTTGCGCGGGCCGTTCATCAAGGCCGGTTTCGCGGTCCTTGCCCTGGCACTGGTCATGATCGCGCTCGGCACCACGCTCTTCGTCCAGGTCAGCACGCCGATGATCGAGCACCTGCGTTCAAGCGAACGCCGTTTCCGCGATCTGTTCGACAGCATGAGCAGCGGCGTCGCGGTACTGCGGGCGGTGAACGATGGCGAAGACTTCATTTTCACCGATCTGAATCCCGCCGGCGAGAGAATCGATCAGGTCGAACGTGGCAGGCTTGTCGGCCGGCTGATCGGCGATATTTTCCCGGGTTCAGAGGCTTCCGGACTCCTTGAGGTTCTTCGCCGGGTCTGGCGAACCGGAACACCGGAGCACATGCCGGCGCGTCTTTATGAAGACGAGCGCATAAGGGGCTGGCGCGAGAGTTTCATCTACAAGCTGCCGGGCGGCGAGGTGGTCGAACTGTTCGACGACGTGAGCGAGCGCAAGGCCACGGAGGAACAGCTTCGCCAGGCGCAAAAGATGGAGGTGGTCGGCCAGCTCACCGGCGGCGTCGCTCACGACTTCAACAATCTGCTCGCGATCATCCTCGGCAACCTTCAGCTTCTGCACGAGCGCCTGGGCGACGACGCTGTCGTCCGCGAGCTGGTTGTCGATGCGCTGTGGTCGGCTGAGCGCGGCGCCGAACTGACTCATCGCCTGCTTGCCTTCGCCCGGCGACAGCCTCTCAGCCCCGTCGTCACCGATGTCAACGTTCTGATCCTCAACATCGCCGAACTGGTGCGCCGGACCCTGGCTGCAGCGAGGCACGCGGACAATGCCGTCGTTGTCGAGCACCGGCTCGATCCGGCGCTGTGGCCGGCGACAATCGATCACGGTCAGCTCGAAAGCGCATTGATGAACCTCATCGTCAATGCGCGCGACGCGATGCCCGACGGCGGAACGCTAACGCTCGATACGCGAAACGTGGCCGCGGACGCCGACGACCGGCGCGGCGATCCGCCGGGCGGCGGGAGGGCACCCGGAGACTATGTCGTGGTCGGCGTGCGCGACACCGGCGTCGGCATTGCCGCGGGGATCATCGGGCGGATTTTCGAGCCATTCTTCACGACCAAGCGCCTGGGCGAAGGCAGCGGCCTGGGCTTGAGCATGGTTTATGGGTTCGCCAAACAGTCGGGCGGTCACGTTGAAGTGGAAAGCGAATGCTGCGTTGGGACCATCGTGCGTCTTTACCTGCCCCGCGCCGCCAGCGCGGTCGAGGCGGACATTGCACCCGCCGAGGCAGCAATCCTGTCTGCGTCGCTGTGTTCGCCCGCGGTCGCAACCGACGGCTCCGCGTCGCCGACCGGTATTAACTGAATCCGCCTCTTGCGCTTCACGAGGCGCCGGGCGCCGCCGATTTGGCCGGCGCTTCCGGACCTAGGGCCGGTGCGTGAACAGGAGCCGGTGTCACTATTACTGAGGAATACAGTTCCGCCGGCTGGGTGGTCAGGTCGATCGTCATTTTGGCGCCGACCACGATGACCAGCACGGCGAGCAGAATACGAAGTTGCTCGGCCGCCAGCTTCGCGCCAAGGCGAACCCCGAGCTGGGCGCCGATGACGCCGCCAACCAGCAGCAGCATGGCGAGGACGACGTCGACCGTGCGCGTATGTATTGCCTGAAGCACGGTTACGTTGGCGGTGACGAAGGTGACCTGGAACAGCGAGGTGCCGACGACGACCCGGGTCGGCATGCCGAGAAGGTAGATCATCGCCGGGACCATGGCGAAGCCGCCGCCGACGCCCATGATCGCGGAGAGCACGCCGACGACGAAGCCGATGCTCAGCGGCAGGAGCGCGCTGATGTAGAGCATGGACTTGCGGAAGCGCATCTTGAACGGCAGCCGGTGCATCCAGGTATGCCTGCCCGGGCCGCGCGAGCCGCTCCTGGAGCCGCTGCGCCGTCGTTTCAGCAGGGTGCCGACGCTTTCGATCAGCATCAGCGTGCCGATGGCGACGAGCATGACGACGTAGGAAATGGAGATGACCAGGTCGATGTGGCCAAGGGCCTTGAGCAGGCCGAACAGCCAGACCCCGAGGCCGGAGCCGACGAGACCGCCGACGAGAAGAATCAGGCCCATCTTTACATCGACGTTGCCGCGCGCCCAGTGCGCGATCACGCCCGACACCGAGGCGCCGACGACCTGATTGGCGCCCGAAGCGACCGCGACCGGCGCGGGAATCCCCATAAACAGGAGCAGCGGGGTGAGAAGGAAGCCGCCGCCGACGCCGAAGACGCCGGAGAGGATGCCGACCCCGGCGCCGACACCAAGCAACGCCAGGACGTTGGCGCTGTACTCGGCGATCGGCAGATAAATGTCCATGGACGACTGTGGCTGCCCGCTTGAAGAAACAGGGACGTTCTAACGTTTTTGCCGCCTGATTTGAAGCCGCGCCGCAGTGACGCTTCTCAAAGCACGCAGAGCGAGCGTGGAATGACCTGAAGGGACCAACATAGATTGCAATCGGTGCAGCCTGCGTCGGAGCTGGATGTTCATGAGAGCAATGGAGCAAGATGCCGAATATCGCGATTCGGAATCTGGATGACCCGCTCAGGCGCCGGTTGCGGATCCGAGCCGCCGAGCACGGCCGCTCGATGGAGTAGGAAGCCAGGGACATTCTTCGTTCGGCTTTGTGCCGCGATCATACGCCGCCGGAAGCCCCGGCCGCGAGCCCAAGGGCTTTACCGCGCGCCGCCTGCGCACCTTTGCACTGTTCGCGAACCGGAGCGGTCGTTACATTTCCATCCAACCGCCAGCAGTGCCGCTGCCGGAGGATTGCACGCGCGTGAACCGCTCGAGGGAAATACCTGCACTGATGCCATACCTGATCCACGGCAGAACCTGCGACTGGGAGGTGGTTGTCGGCCTCGAGGTCCACGCCCAGGTGAAGTCGAAAGCAAAACTCTTCTCCGGCGCCGCTACCGACTTCGGCGCCGAACCTAATTCCCAGGTTTCGCTTGTCGACGCCGCCTTCCCCGGCATGCTGCCCGTGCTCAACGGTTTTTGCATCGAACAGGCGGTGCGCACCGGCATCGGGCTCAACGCGGAGATCAACCTCGTCAGCGTCTTCGAGCGCAAGAACTACTTCTACGCCGATCTGCCGCCCGGCTACCAGATCTCCCAGTACCAGCGGCCGCTGGTCGGCGAGGGCTGGGTCAGCGTCGATCTTGCCTGTGGTTCGAGCAAGCGGATCGGCATCGAGCGGCTGCACGTCGAACAGGATGCCGGCAAGTCCCTCCACGACCAGCACCCGACCTATACCCTGATCGACCTCAACCGGGCCGGCGTCGCGCTGATGGAAATCGTGTCCCGGCCGGACATCCGCAGCCCTGAAGAGGCCGGCGCCTACCTCCGCAAGGTGCGCGCCATCGTCCGCTACCTCGACACCTGCGACGGCAACATGGAACAGGGGTCGATGCGCTGCGACGTCAATGTCAGCGTCCGCCCGTTGGGCGACAACGACCTGCGCACCCGCGCCGAAATCAAGAACGTGAACTCCGTGCGTTTCGTCATGCAGGCCATCGAGCGCGAGGCCGAACGCCAGGTCGAGGTTTACGACGGCGGCGGCGCCGTGCGTCAGGAGACCCGGCTCTACGACCCGGCGAAGGCGGAGACGCGGGCAATGCGGGCAAAGGAGTTCGCCCATGACTATCGCTATTTTCCCGACCCCGACCTGTTGCCCCTGACGCTCACGCCGGAGTACGTCGCGCACATCCGCGCCACGCTTGCCGAGCTTCCCGACCAGCGCAAGCAGCGTTACATCGACGACTACGGCCTTTCTACTTATGACGCCGCGGTGCTCACCGCCGAAAAGGAAGCGGCGGAGTACTACGAACGGCTCGCCCATGGCCGCGATCCGAAGCTGGCCGCCAACTGGGTCATCACCAACCTGTTCGCGGTGCTCAACAAGCAGGGCCGCGGCATCGCCAACTCGCCGATCTCGGCCGACGATCTCGGTGCGTTGCTCGATCTGATGACGACGAACAAAATCTCCGGGCGTCAGGCGAAGGAGGTTTTCGAGGCGATGGCCGAAAGCGGCGGCAGGCCTGAAGCCATTGTCGCCGAGCGCGGGCTGTGTCAGATCACCGACGCCGGCGCAATCGAGGCCGCTGTCGACGCGGCAATTGCCGGCAACCCGACGCAGGTCGCGCAGTTCAAGGGCGGCAACGACAAGATCCTCGGCTGGTTCGTCGGCCAGATCATGAAGGCAACTAAGGGTCAGGCAAACCCGGGTCAGGTCAACGCGCTCTTGCGGAAGAAACTCGCGAGCGGGTAGGAAGCGCGCGCCGTTGCGGAGTGCGTTACGGGGCGATCAGACCGAACCGAACGGCCTTGACCACCGCCTGCACCCGGTTCCCGGCGCCGATCTTGCGGATCGCGCCCTTGAGGTGAAACTGCACCGTATGCTCCGAAACGCCGAGGATCTTGCTGATCGACCAAGCGCTTTTGCCCTGCGCGGTCCAGGTCAGGCATTCGCGCTCGCGCTCGGTTAGATGGATGGTCGGTACTGCCGTCGTCGCGCCACGCGCCAGCGCGGTATAGGCAAGCTGGAGCTGGGTCGCGAGGATCTGCAGCGTCCCGAGATGGACTGCACCGTCGTCGCCGTGCATCGTCGCCGCCAGGCTGACGACGTAGCTCTCGCCGGCAGGGCCGTGGACGGGAATGCACAGTCCGTCTCGCAGGCCAGCATCCCGCGACTCGTCGAAAAGACGCCGCTGCCGCGAGGACAAGTGCTCGCGCGCCAGCGTATCCGCCCAGGTGTACGGCCTTAGCCTCCCTGGGGCGAGCAGCAGGCACGGATCGACGTCCTGGTAGCGTTGGCCGATGTAGTGATCGATCCACGGCTGCGCGCAGCTCACCACCAGCGCCGGGCGCGGCAGGACCGACTGAACGGCTGTCTGGGCTGCCGGCGTGACCGCGGCGAACGCAATCCTGTCGTAGCCGAAGCCGGCAACAGCAGCGCGAAAGAGGTCGAAGACTCCTTCCGGCGATCGCGCCGTGTTCGTTCTCTCGATGTAGTCGGAGACCCGCACCAACACCCCTGGTCTGCCATGCATGCGGCAAACGACGGCGCGGCCATGCCGCTTGGGATGACAGCCCGTTGACGAAGTCGGTTGGTTCTGACTCTCTGCACCCATAGCGGTTCGAAGGATTGATCGACATGGCGCTGGGACGGCAAGGGGATCGGCAGGATGACCTGGTCGTGACGTGGCGGGAGATGCCGCGTTCGCCCGG
>JBBSCD010000095.1:0-9420 GCA_038250645.1 Rhodospirillales bacterium | reverse complement strand
CTGCGGACCGACGCCATGGGTCGTGCCGCCAATGCGCGCCTCCAAGGCTTCTGACGGCCCCGTCAAGGGCTCGCCCGACATGATGACGTGGGCCGTCAGCGAGCCTCGAAAATCCTCAAGCGAATAGCCTGTAGTGGACCTTGGTGGCTCTGGATCGACCGTGTCGCAAAAATACTCGAAACGAATGTGAGTTCCGCTTCGATCCAGCAGCGCAATAAAGAAATTGTCGGCGTACATCAGACCAGCAACAATTTGATGCAGACCACGCAGCACGCCGTCCATATCGTGTGCCGAACTTGCCATCTCGGTCACCGCATAGAGCGCGCGCTGAAGGCGCTCGGCCTCGGCTAAGCGCTCAACGGCCCGATGCAAACGCTCTAGCTCAATCGCAGCCGGCAAACGCTGGCTCAATAAGCTGCTGAGCGCCGGCATGCGCTCGATCAACTCAACCGCTGGGCTGCTCGAAAATCCGAGATGCAGCACGCCATTCATGCCGCTTTCCTGCGGCAACGGCAGATAGAACTGCCCATCGGCGTCAAATGGCAATTGCTCTATCAGACAGCGACGAACGCTGTCCAAGCAATCCGCTTCCGGCAGCAGCCCTGAGGCGGCCAAGCAAAACGGTCCGCGCGAATCGTCTAACCAGAGCCGCACACGGTCGCAAGTTAAGCCAGACCAAACACCAATTGAGGCAACCAGCTCGGCAGCGGTGCTGCCAAGCAGCACGAAGCCCAGCATGAACATGAGGACGAAGGCGGTGGCAAAGTTGCGGTTCTTGAACAGCGACAGGTCGACGATCGGATCGTCCCGCTGGAGTTCGTACAGGACGAAGGCGACAAGCGCGGCGCCCGAGACGATCGAGGCCGTGAGAATGAAGTCCGACCCGAACCAGTCCTCCTGCTGGCCCTTGTCGAGAACCACCTGCAGGAAGCCAAGCCCGAGGATAAGGAAGGAGAAGCCGAGGTAGTCGAAACGGATGCCCCGGCGCAGCATCGAGTGGCGCTGCTCGACCAGATGCGGCGGATCTTCGATCATCGTGCCGATCAGCGAAAACAGGATGATGCTGACTGGGACATTGATCAGAAAGACCCAGTGCCAGGAGAAGTTGTCGGTGATCCAGCCGCCCAGTGTCGGGCCGATGGCCGGCGCGAAGACGACGGCGATGCCGTAGAAGGCGAAGGCCATGCCGCGGTGACGCGGCGGGAAAGCGTCGGCGAGAATGGCCTGCGACATCGGCTGCAGCCCGCCGCCGGTCAGGCCCTGCAAGGCGCGAAAGGCGATGAGCAGGCTCAGGCTCGGCGCCAGCCCGCAGAGTAAGGAGGTCACACCGAAGCCGGCGATGCAGGTCATGTAGAACCGCTTGCGGCCGAAGACGCCGGCCAGCCAGCCGCTGACCGGCAGGATGATGGCGTTGGTAACCAGGTACGAGGTCAGGATCCAGGTCGCCTGTTCCTGGCTCGCCGCCAGGCTGCCGGCGATGTGCTGCAGCGAAACGTTGGCAATGGAGATGTCGAGCACCTCCATGAACGCGGCCATGGCGACGACGGGCGCGATGATCCAGGGCGCCCGCTCACCGCTTTGCCCGCTGCTGGAGCGCTCGCCCTTGCGCGGAGCGCCCACCGCCGCCCCCTTGCTCAACGACCGGCGCTTTCGCTTGTGTCGGCGGCGGATACGTCGACGCTGGGGATCACCGACATGCCGAGCCCGAGCACCATGCCGGACGCGGGCGGCTCGGCGAAAACGATCTTGACCGGAACCCGCTGGACAATCTTGACGTAGTTGCCGGTGGCGTTCTCCGGCGGTAGCAGACTGAAGCGCGCACCGGTGCCGCGCTGGATGCTGTCGATGCGGCCATGCAACGTCGCATCCGGGTAGGCGTCGATGGAGATGTCCACCGGCTGGCCGGGTCGCATCCGGGTGAGCTGGGTCTCCTTGAAGTTGGCCGTGATCCAGCGGCCGTCGAGCACCAGCAAGCCCAGCGTCTCGTTGCGCTGAACGACGTCGCCGGCGTTGACCGAGCGCTTGGTGATGTGGCCGTCGCCGGGCGCGACGATCCGGGTGTAGGAGATGTTGAGCTGAGCTTGGTCGACCCGGGCGCGCGCCGCCGAGACATTGGCCGCCGCCGCCCGCGCCTGGGCTTCCTTCACCGCAATCTGCGCCGGCGCTGTCTTCGCCTGTTCAAGCTGCGCCTGCGCTTCCGCAATTTTCGCCTGCGCCGCCGACACCGACTCTTCGGCCGCTCTCAGTTTCGCCTCGCTCGTCCGCGCCGTGGCCGCGGCCTGATCGAGCTGCTGGCGCGACGACGCGCCTTGCCGCGCCGCTGCCTCGTAACGGGGCAGATCGGCCTTGGCCCGGTCGGCTTCCGCACGATCGGCCGCGGCGCGCGCCTCGGCCTCGGCCAGAGCCGCCCGTGCCGCAGCGACGGCGCTCTCCGCCTGGGCGATGCCGGCGGTTGTCGAGGCGCGCGTCAGATCGACATCGGTCTCGGCCATGCGCTGCTTTGCCTCGGCCTCCGCCAGCGCTGCCTGGACCGCCTCGAGCTCGGCCTGATAGTCGGCCGGGTCGATCTCGACGAGGAGATCGCCCTTCTTCACGAGCTGGTTGTCGCCGAAATGAATGCGCGCCACCGTTCCGGCGATGCGCGGGCTGAGCGGCACCGTATCGCCGTCGATGAAGGCGTCGTCCGTCGTTTCGGCATTTCGGTGGATGAACCAGTAGACGGCGCCCGCCGTGGCCAGCGCAAGGACCACGGCGATCAGGATCACCCGGCGACGGGGCCGAAGTTTCCTGCGCGGTGACGGCGCGTCATCGGCGGCTGCGGCTTCGTGATCCCGGGCAGGGGGCGTCTCCGACTGTTTGAGCTCGTTCTCGCTCAAGTCCTTCATCGTCAATCCCGTGCTGACTTCACCGGTTGGTATACTTCAGATTGCGTTCGCACGGCGCCGTGCACACAAATGATGTTCCTCGGCTCGTGCGTTGCTCCTCAGCCGCGAGCAACCCGCTTTCTCGACAATACACTTGGCTCGCCGGCTTGTCGTGGTATATGGAAACTGAACGGTTCAGTTCAAAATGGCGGAGGACTGATTTTTGCCGGGCCCGGCCGTGGCGGCGACAAGCGCTGGCGGACACTCGACAAGAACCGCGCGCATCCTCGATGCGGCTCGCGAGATGTTCCTCGCCCATGGCTATGGCGCGACCAGTATGGACGCCCTCGCCCGCTGCGCGGGGGTTTCCAAGGCGACGATCTACGCCCACTTCGCCGGCAAGGAAGCGTTGTTCGCGGCCCTGGTCTCCGCCGAGTGCGCCCGCCTCGACGGCGAGATCGCCAGATCGAGCGCGACGGCGGAGCCGCCCCGCACGGCCTTGCCGCGGCTGGCCAGCCAGCTTCTGGCCCTGCTCATGAGCCCATGGGCGCTTGCCATCCACCGCGTCGTCGTTGCCGAAGCGCCCCGGTTTCCCGAACTTGGCGCTGCGTTCTACCGCGCGGGCCCGGCGGCGATGAAAGCCCGGCTCGAAGCTTACCTCGCGCAGGCGATCACGCGTGGCGAGCTTGCCGTTCCCGATCCGGCGCTGGCGACGATCCAGCTTATCGGCATGATCCGCGGCGACCTTCAGCTTCGTTGCCTTCTCGATCCGACCGTTCGACCGTCGCCGGCGGAGATCGATCGTCAGGCAACGGCGGCGGTCGATGTTTTTCTCGCTGCCTACGCCAGGCCAAGCGATGAGGATTTTTGACCGCGCTTGAGGTCAAGGCGACGGCTTAGCATGATGAGCCCTCTATGCAGACGATCAGGATCCAATCCATGTCCGACTCGCCGCACGCAACACCGACGACGCCGCAAACCGAGGTTCGCAAGGCGTGGTGGATGCTCCGCGATTGGCCGGAGCTGTCGATCCTGGTTCTGCTCATTCTCCTGGCCGGCGGGATCTGGTTGTTCGTCGGCCTTGCCGACGAGGTTGGCGAAGGCGACACGCATGCCATCGACAAGGCGGTGCTCACGGTCTTCCGGAACCCTGCGGATCCGACGCAGCCCTTCGGTCCGCCATGGCTCGAGGAGACGATGCGCGATCTGACCGCGCTGGGTAGCTTCGTTGTGCTCGGCTTCGTCACTCTTGCCGCGGCTGGGTACCTTCTGTTTCAGCGCCGCGCCGGCCTCGCGGCGCTCCTGCTCATCGCCGGCGCCGGTGGCAGCGCCGTCAGCGCCGGGCTGAAGTCGCTCTTCGAGCGACAGCGGCCCAGCTTCGGAACTCACGATCTGACGCTCTATACCAGCAGCTTTCCCAGCCAGCACTCGATGATGTCGGCGATCGTCTATTTGACCGTCGGAGCGCTGCTCGCCCGGGTTCAGCAGACGGCCGCCCTGCGCGCCTATGTTCTGGTCCTGGCGGTGCTTCTCGCCCTGGCGGTCGGCCTCAGCCGGTTGTATCTGGGCGTTCACTGGCCCAGCGATGTCCTTGCCGGCTGGACGGCGGGAGGGGTCTGGGCGATCGCCTTCTGGCTCATCGCCCGCCAGCTCCGCGCCCATGGCGACCCTGAGTTCGGCGAGAACGACGCACCGGTACGGCCGGCGCCAAGCGATCCCGATTAGCTCGCGGGCGCGTCGCCCTCGGCAGAGAATGTGGTATTGCGCCGGGCCCCGGCGGGGATTGGCACGCTTCCGCCGCGGATAAATGCGGCGGCGGCGTCCATGATCCCGTTTTCCCCCTGAAAGGGCGCGGCGAGGGCGACAAGAATGATGTAGTGGCCGAGGCCCCTGTCTTCGATCAGCGTCGCCCGCCCACCCAATTCGTTCAGCCGCTTGGCCATCCGCCGGGAGTTTACAGGCTTGACCGTCCCGTCATCGAGTCCGTGCAACAAGAGCATCGGCGGCGCATCGGCGCTGACAAACGTCACCGGCCGGGTTGCTTCCGCGTCGGCGGTTCCTTTGAAAATAGGCCGGGTTGAGCTGTATTGCAGCGGGTTGAAGGCGTAGGGCCCGGCGAGGCCGACGACGCTGCTGATGATCGCCGGCGTCAGACCCTCCGCCTTGAGGTACTCAGGGTTTACGCTGATCATTGCCGCGTTGTAGGCGCCGGCCGAGTGGCCCATCAGGGTGAGATGATCGAGGTCGCCGCCGTAGTCGGCGATGTTATTGTGCGTCCAGCGCACCGCCGCGGCGCTGTCGGCGACGAATGTGGGAAATTGAACCTCGGGATAGAGCCGGTAGTTGGGGATTACGGCGACGAAACCCCGGCTGGCAAGGGCTTGGCCGACAAATCGATAGAGATCCTTGGAACCGCCCTTCCAGCCGCCGCCGTGGAAGAAGACGACGACGCGGAACGGCGGCTTCGCCTCGACCGGGACATAGACGTCGAGCTTCTGGCTCGGCAGCGGGCCGTACGCCAGGTTCTCGTAGCGGACGGAGCCGTCCTTCGGCGAGACGGCGTTGAGTGCGGTCAAGGGCGAACAGGCGCCGGCGAGAAGCATGGCGCCGGCCGCGGTCATAAACGATAAACCCGCACCGAAGGAGAATGCCGATCGGGACGTGGCCATTGTTGCAGGATACTCTCGGGCGCTGGGTTGATGCCGCTAGTTTCGGAGCCAGATCGTGAAATTCAGGACCGCGGCATAGCCGACCCACAGCACATAGGGCACGAACAGGAACCCGGCAACCCGATCGATCCGCCAGAACGCAAACGCTGTCGCCAGGATCGCCAGCCACAGAAGAAGGATGTCGGCCAGCGCCAGACCCGTCTGGTGGGCGCCGAAAAACAGAATCGACCAGGCGCCGTTGAGCAGGAGCTGGACCGCGAACAGGGTGAGCGCGGTTCGCCCGCCGGCGAGGCCGGTTCGGCGCCAGACCCGCCACGCGGCCACCGCCATGGCCGCGTAAAGGATGCTCCAGGCGGGCCCGAATACCCAGTCCGGCGGCGTGAACGACGGCTTGTCCAGCGTCCGATACCACGTGTCGACGCTGCTGGCCGTGACCGCACCGCCGATCCCGGCGACGGCGAAGCAGACGATGAGAAAGCCGGCGAGACCGAGGATGTCGCCGCGCGTCGAACGTGGCGGCAACGCGATCGCCCTCGCTGCAATCACTCGGCGGCCGCCTCTGCGGCAGGGACCGGCGCTGGGCAGCTAACCCCGGTCCCGCCCAGACCGCAGTAGCCGCCGGGGTTCTTCGCCAGGTACTGCTGATGGTAGGCCTCGGCGTAATAGAAGGTCGGCCCCTCGGCGATCTCGGTCGTCACGGGCTCGAACCCGCGAGCGCGCAATACAGCCTCGTAGGTGGCTTTCGATGTCTCCGCCGTCCGATGCTGCTCCGCGCTCGTGGCATAGATCGCCGACCGGTACTGGGTGCCGATGTCGTTGCCCTGACGCATGCTCTGGGTCGGATCGTGGCTCTCCCAGAACACCTTAAGCAGATGGGCGTAGGAAATCTGCGTCGGATCGAACACGACGAGGATGGCTTCGGCGTGCCCGGTCATGCCCGAACACACCTCTTCATAGGTCGGGTTCGGCGTGACCCCGCCAGCATAGCCGGCCGCGGTCGAGACGACGCCCGGGATCTGCCAAAACGCGCGCTCGGCGCCCCAGAAGCAACCCATGGCGAACACGGCCGTCTGCAGCCCGTCGCGAAATGGCGGCGTCAGCGGCGCGTGCTTGACATAGTGCAGATCCGGCACCGGAAGAGGCTGAGCCCGACCGGGCAGCGCCTCGGCGGGTGTGGGCAACGTCAGCTTGTTTTTCTTTGAGGTAAACCACATGGGTCACGCCTTTCTGATGAACCGGTCCCGGCGAGTATCCCGTCGCCCGCCGCCTACATCTCGCATGTAGCGCGGTGCCCATGGCGGTTAAAGGCGCTGCCCGCAGCCGCCTTGTCGCACGGGTGTCCATGCGGGCTCGGCGCGGCTTTGCGCTTGTTGGAAAAAAACCCGCACGGCATGATCTCACCGTGTGCACGACCGTATCTCGGCCCGACGCAACGCAGGCCATCAGCGGCCGGCCAGTATGTCGGCAGATTGCACCTCAGGGAGATCACGATGAAAATCGGCATCATCGGCGCGGGCAACGTCGGCAGCACCGCGGCTTACGCCATGGTCATGCTCGGGGTCGGCAGCGAGGTCGTTCTCGTCGACCTCGACGAGAAGCTCGCCCTCGCGCAGGCGCAAGACATCATCCACGCGGCGCCCTTCGCGTCGCCGCTTATCGTCCGGCGCGGCAATTACGCGGATCTTGACGATGCCGAGGTCGTCATTCTCACCGCCGGCGTCAGCCAGAAACCCGGCGAGACGCGCATCCAGCTCCTCGGGCGCAATGCCGCCGTATTCAAGGCGATCATCCCGCAGGTTCTTGCCGCGGCCCCCGGCACTATCCTCGTGGTCGCGACGAACCCGGTCGATGTCATGACCCAGATCGCCACCCGGATTTCCCGCCTGCCGCCGACCCGGGTCATCGGCTCCGGCACAATCCTCGATACCGCCCGGTTCCGCTCGCTGCTCGGCGGTCATCTCGGCATCTCGCCGCAATCGGTCCATGGCTACGTGCTTGGCGAGCACGGCGACAGCGAGGTCCTGTGCTGGTCCAGCGCGCGGGCCGGGACCATCCCGCTCTCCGACTTCGCCGCGCAGGTGCGCTCGCCAATCACCGAGTCGGTCCGGGCCGAGATCGACGACGGCGTGCGCCGTTCCGCCTACAGGATCATCGACGGCAAGGGCTCGACGTTTTTCGGCGTCGGCGCCGGGCTGGCCCGTCTGGTCCGCGCCATCCAGGACAACGAGAACAAGGTCTTCTCGGTCGCGATCGTCAACCAGGAGGTGGAGGGCGTGAGCGATGTCGCCCTGTCCCTGCCGCGCGTGGTCGGCCGCAACGGCATTGCCGCCGACCTGTATCCCGAGCTGAACGCCGAGGAGCACGCGGCGCTGCGCCGGAGCGCCGAGATCCTCAAGGAGGCCTACACCTCGGTGAGTTTCTAAAGCACTACTCGTTCAAGTTGACGCAATTAGGTCGTCATTGCGAGGAGGGAGCAGCCCCGACGTGGCAATCTACTTGCGTCATGGCGTGCGCTTCAAGCAGGGCCCGGCCGACTTCAATCCCGCAGTTCGGGCCGGTCTTCGAACAACGCCAGCGCGTCCGCGTTCGCCAACGCTTCGACGTTCTTCACCGGGCGGCCGTGAATGATGTCGCGAACCGCGATCTCGGTGATCTTGCCGCTCTTTGTCCGGGGAATATCGGCGACCTGGAGCACCTTCGCCGGAACGTGGCGGGGACTGCAGCCGCTGCGGATCTGCGTTCTGATCCGGTTCACCAGTGCCTCATCCAGGGTCCGGCCTGGGCGAAGGACGACGAACAGGATGATCCGGACGTCGCCGTCCCAGTCCTGACCCACCGCGATTGCCTCGACCACTTCGTCAAGACGCTCGACCTCGCGGTAGATTTCCGCGGTGCCGATGCGCACCCCGCCGGGGTTCAGGGTCGCGTCCGAACGGCCGTAAATGACAATGCCGCCGTGCTCGGTGAAGGCGGCAAAATCGCCGTGGTGCCAGACGCCGTGAAAGCGCTCGAAGTAGGCGGCGCGGAAGCGCTCGCCACCGGGGTCGTTCCAGAAGCCGACGGGCACCGCCGGGAACGGCCGGGTGCAGACGAGCTCGCCTTTCTCCTCGCGCAGCGGCCGGCCGTCGTCGTCGAAGACATCGACCGCCATGCCCAGCCCCGCCGCCTGCAGTTCGCCCCGCCATACCGGCGCGATCGGGTTGCCGAGCGCAAAGCAGCTGACGATGTCGGAGCCGCCGGAAATAGAGGCGAGATGCAGGTCGGGCTTGACCTCGGCGTAGACGAAATCGAAGGAGGTCGGGGCCAGCGGCGAGCCGGTCGAGGTCATCGTCCGCAACGCCTCGAGCCGGTGCGACTGGCGGGGTTGCAGGCCGGCCTTGGCGACGGCTTCGATATACTTCGCCGAGGTGCCGAACAGGGTCATCGCTTCGCCATCGGCCAGGTCGAACAGCGCGGCGGGATCCGGGTGAAACGGGGAGCCGTCGTAGAGCAGCAGGCAGGCCTCCGAGGCCAGCGCCGAGGCCAGCCAGTTCCACATCATCCAGCCGCAGGTGGTGAAATAGAACACCCGGTCGCCGGGCTTGATGTCGCAGTGGAGCTGATGTTCCTTGAGATGCTGCAACAGCACGCCGCCGGCGCCATGGACGATGCATTTCGGCACGCCTGTCGTCCCCGAGGAGTAGAGGATGTAGACCGGATGGTCGAAGGGGAGCCGGACGAAGTCGATATCCCCGGCGACGTAGGGGCCAACAAAGTCGCGCCAGAGCATGGCGCCGAGGCCGTCCAGCGGTGGCCGGTCGCGGCCGTAGGTGACGACGATCGTTCGTTGCAGCGTCGGCAGCCGGGCCGTGATCTCGCGGAGCTTTCCCAGGTTGTCGATGGTCTTG
>JBBSCD010000094.1:0-9706 GCA_038250645.1 Rhodospirillales bacterium | reverse complement strand
GGTGATCGCGGCATCTCCCGCCACGTCACGACCAGATCACCCTGTCGATCCCCTTGCCGCCCCAGCGCCATGTCGATCAATCCTTCGAACCGCTATGGGTGCAGAGAGTCAGAACCAACCGACTTCGTCAACGGGCTGATAGGCATCCACCCCGACCGTATCTCTATCATGCGGAACACGGAAACCCCGATGGGGACTGCCGGTGACGGCAGTAGGCCAACCGTAAGGGACCGCCGAATACCCAGCGGGAACAGGAGAGTCCGAGAAGCGAATGCCGGCATGTCGAAAGGCACGGGGAATCCATAACCCGCCGGATAGGGCCATGCCCAAGCTGAAAGGCTGCTGACGCGGACTTGGTGAACCGCCCGACATCATCGTGATGAACGCTAACCATCGGAGACGTTGGATGCAGGTGCGCCCTGTAAACGGACCGGAGGAATACGCCCAATGGCGAGCCATATACTGGCGACAGGTCAACCGGCGCGTTCGCAATCTGAGACGAAGGATATTCCGGGCGACCCGGGAGAACGACCACCGCTCGCGTTTGCCTAGCCTGGTCGTTCCGATACCCGAAGAAAAGTGATCTTACAGGCATACATAAAGATGCTGTTCGGGTACGATAGATGCTGGCGTAAACGATCCATCTAAACCAGCCACGAATTCGACTACATCGCCGTTGGCGCAGGATCGGCCGGTTGTGTCGTCGCGAACCGTTTGTCTGCGAACCCCGGCTCGGCGAAAACCTGCAGGACCATCTACGGATCCGTCGCGTCTACAAGACGGTCGAGCCGACCCTGAACGACGAACTGAACAACCCGTTGCGCAAAGTTCTCGTACGGTGACGCTACGGATCTGCCAGGATACCAATCGCGTTCTGCGCGTGCATACCCGCCGAATCGGGCGCCGCAGGGAAGAACCTGATGTTCGATCCAGACCTCCTGCCTTGGATACTGGTCGTCTTCGCTCTCGGTGGAGGCGTCAAAGGGATGCTGGGTTTCGGCATGCCGCTTACGGCCATGTCGTTGCTCTCCGCCTTCCTGGACGTACCGACCGCGGCGGCTCTGAACGTTCTACCAATGCTGTGCGCCAACCTGTTTCAGGCCAATCGAGGCGGCCTGTTCGTTGCGACCCTGCGCCGGTTTTGGCCACTCCTTATCGCGCTCGCGATCGGGACGTGGATCGGCGCGACGCTGGTCGTGACCCTCGATACCCGCTGGCTTCTCGGCACCCTGGGCACGATCGTGGTGCTGTTCTCCGCGATCCAGTATCTGCATCCACACCTGAGGCTGCCCACTCGATTTGAGCGACTTATGGGAACTGCGACAGGTCTGGTCGCCGGTGTTATCGGAGGTCTGACGACGGTTCACGGGCCGCCCTTGATCATGTACGCGACCGCTTTGCATTGACCAAGGAGGCATTCGTCGCCGCTCTGGGTACGTTTTTCCTGCTGGGCGGTGCCTTCGTTATGATCGCGTTTGTCGAGCGCGGCGTTCTCAATTACGAGATCGCGCCCTGGTCAGCAGCATGTGTGGTCCCGGTATTGGCCGGCATGTCAATCGGCAATCGTTTGGGTCATCGTGTCGACCGGCAACGGTTCCGCACTATCGTTGTCTTCGCTCTCTTCATCCTAGGGCTCAATCTGCTTAGAAGAGCAGTATTGTGAGAGTGTGCTTCCAAGCTGACCCTTGACCGGGGTATCGCACGGGTCTCGTCGATAAAGTGGGTCGCTCGAAGGCGCTGTCCCATCTTACCCGTCCTAAGGATGGCAGCCGGTCATCGCCGGACGAGATCGCGCAGGAGGTTCCGCCAGACGCAGGCCTGCCGCTCCCAGCCGCTGAGCTCGACCTTTTCCCGCAGCGGATCGCCTCGGCGGCAGCGGGCGGAGAGCTTGCGCGCCCGGCAGAAGACGACGCGGACGTAGGTGCGCAGGCGGCGGTTCTCGATTAGCAGCGGCAGCGGCCCGGCCTCGGACAGCAGGGCGTCGACGCCGTCGAGAACCCGATCGAGGACGGCACGCGTTTGCCCGCGCGCCGATGGCGCGCTGAGATGGTGGAGCGTGATCGAGGCGTCGTGCATGTAGGTCGCCGGGATGCAGGTTAGCGCTCCCGGCTCGCCTGGCCCGTCGAAGTCGCGAAGTGTCTTGAGGATGCGCATGGCGATGCACAGGGCGTCGGACGGCGGTCCGCAACGGACGGGATCCTCGCCGAGGAGAGCGAGCAGGTGCCGGCCGATCGGGGCGGCGGCGCCGGCGCCGTAGGCGACCACGTCGGCCCAGGTCGCGTGCATGACGACGCTGCCGTCGCCACGGGAGCCGGTCCCACCGGGCGTGCTGCCCGTCACGGTCTGCTCCAGGGTGCGCAGAATCGTGCGGACGTGTGCGGCCGGGATGTCACGGCGGACGAGGCTAGCGCGAAGCGCCGCCACGACGGCTTCGACTCCATCGGCCGAGGAGCAGCGCGTGGCGGCGGTGATCCAGCCGGGCCTCGCCCTGTCGCCGTCGTCCGTCGACCATGCGTCGAGTATCGCCTCAAGCGCGACCAGCCGCGCGTAGCGCTGGCTTCGCGACAGCATCGGACTGGCGGCGATGCCCTCGGCCACTCGGACGAAACGGCCGAGCGCGCGCACATCGCCGCGGACATGCGCCGGCAGCAGCCACGGCATCAGCGAGAAGTCCCGGTCGACCCTGGGCTGGATCAGGTCCCCTGCCAAAGCTTCAACCTCATGACCGGCCGGTTTCCGCGCCGCTCGCGGTTCTTATGCCGGGCGCGTCGGCGAGGCGGGCCAGCCCCCGGCGAAGTCGATGATAGCGCCGGTCAAGAATTGCGCCTTTGTCGTTGCCAGGAAAAGGATCAACTCGCCGACCTCGTCGGGGCGGCCGAGCCGCTTCGCCGGAACGGCGGCCTCGACGTAGGCCCTGCCGGCCGGATCATCCATGAAGGTCGCGCTGGGAAAGTACGCCTCGCTGTAGAGGAAGTTCGGAGCGATGGCGTTGACGGCAATGCTGAAGGGGGCGAGCTCGACGGCCAGCGAGCGGACGAGCGCGTTTGCAGCTGCGCGTGCGGCATCGGGAATCGCGCCGCCGGGGATCGGCAGCCGGGTCCGGCAGGACGTGATCATAACGACAGCGCCGCCGCCCTGCGCCTTCATGCGCGGGATGGCCGCCTGCAACAGTGCGAACGGCTCGACAACGAGCACCTCAAGCGTACGGCGAAAATCATCGAGCGATGCCTCGTCCGTCGGACCGTGAACCGCCGGATAGTGGTCGTTGCTGACGATGACATCGACGCGATCCGCCGTCTTCCATGCTGCGGCGATCAACGACGCCGGGTCCCGCGCCGCGACGTATTCCGCTTTCGGATGAGCTGAGGAAAAGCGGCTCCAGATGGCCGGATCGGCAAAGGCCCTGTCGTGAACCAGCACCCTGAAACCGGCGGCGATGAGCGCGTCGATCGCCGGTGGACCGGCGAAATCGGTAGCATTGCTGACGAGTGCGGTCGGCTGGCCCTGACGGTCCATGCTTCCTCCAAAAAAGCGGCGTTCTCCGCTCAAGCTTATGGCGCCAGCCGCCCGGCGGCGGCAGATCGAGCATTAGAAGTTCCCGGTCCGACCCAAAACCGCCCAGTCCCAGGAGACGTAGTGCCTGACCTATCGTATTGCGCCCGCCAGGTTCGCCGCTTCGACCACGATCGGTTTCTCTGCACCCTGTTCGCGCCACCGGCGGAGCGCGAGGCCCTGTCGGCGCTCTATGCCTTCAACATCGAGATCGCCCGCGTCCGCGAGGCCGCGCGCGAGCCGATGTTGGGGCGGATGCGCCTGCAGTGGTGGCGCGACGTCATCGCCGGCATCTACGCCGCGCAGGCACCGCGCGAGCCGGTCGCCGCCGCGTTGGCCGATGCGGTGGCGCGCTTTGCCCTGACGCGCGACTACTTTGACCGCCTGCTCGATGGGCGTGAGTTCGACTGCGAGGACCGGCCGCCGGCGACGCTCGACGATCTTGCGGCTTACGCCGAGGCGACCGCGGCGCCGCTGGTGAAACTCTCGGCCGAGGTTTGCGGAGCCCGCGATGACCGCGTCGCCGCCGCTGCCGAAGATCTCGGCATCGCCTGGGCTTTGTGCGGGCTGATCCGGGCGGTTCCGTTCCACGCCCGGGCGAAGCGGCTATATCTGCCGGCCGCGCTGAACCGCCAGCACGGCCTCGACGTGTTCGCCATGTTCGAGAAAGGGACCAGCCCTGGCTTGGCGTCCGTCGTCGAAGCGGTCAGCGCGCGCGCCAGAGAGCACCTCATCCGGGCGCGGACGGCGCGGGCGGAAGTCCCGACGCGAGCCCTGCCGGCATTCCTTCCGGCGACCCTGACCGATCTGTACTTGCGGCGAATCTCAGCCTCCCGATATGACCCGTTCGACAAACACCTTCAGACGCCCGCCGGAGCGGGTCGACTGATGGCGCTTTTTATCGCTCGCCTGCGTTGTCGCTACTGATTGGATCCGCAGTCGTCGGGCCGTCGGTTGCTCAGGCCACCAATGCGCTCAGCGCATGCTTTCGCTTGCGCCGGCGGCGGGGGTGTCGGTGGCGAGGAGCGGCCCTTCGGGCGTCGCTCCCGCTGCGCCGGGCAGGGCGCCACGAATCTGGCCGACGACCGGAAGGCCGGTACCGAACGCCGGAGCCCCCGGATCGAACGGATTCGGCCGGTCGGTCGGCCACGCCGCCGGTGCCACGGCAACCGCGGGCGTCGGCACCGGCGCCGTCGCGGGCGCGCGTCGTTGCACCGGAGCTGCGGCAGGCGCCGCTGCCGTGGCAGGTGCCGGTTCAACCGGGCGAACGGTGCCCGAATTTACCGCAGCCGTTTGCTGACGGTTATTGCGGACGGAAACGAGGAAGTGAGCGATCCGGAAGTAGCCCTTGTCGACGGCGAGTTCGACCGGCGTGCTGTTCCAGCGGTCGCGCGCTTGGATGCTCGCGCCCGCGGCTACGGCGGCTTCGGCTCCGGCGAAGTCGTTGGTATGCACGGCCTCGAACAGCAGTTGCGTCGCCCGGTCGGCCTGCGACTCGCCGCTAAGGGACGGCGCTGCTGCGGGCGCCTGCGCCGCGGCGGCCAAAGCCAGCACCAGCGCCGTCAACCCGGCGGCAAGACGGCCGATTCGCAAAGGACTGCTCATCATTCTCGACAATCTCTTATCCATGACGGTGAAAAAGAACGTGAAAAAAGAGTGCCGGGATCGCCGCCGACCGGCAACAGTAAACTGCGCGGCAGCGCGCATTGGCCGCGCACTATGGCATAATAACCCGATTTGGCGAGGGGCCGATTCCGAGCCGCCACCAGAGGTCGGGTTGATTCTCTGCGGCAGAAATGGCTTGCTTGACGAGCGTGCCGGACCCGGGCGATATCCGGCCGCCAAAGCGGGAGAGTGAGGCGATGCGAGACAGGATCCAGCGGAAGAGATTGGCATTACGCACGGGGGCCGCGCTTGTCGGCCTGGGCCTGATCGTCGGCGGGGCCGGTGCGGCCGCGGCGGCGCCGTCGTGTGCGACGGCAACGGACGAAGCCGCACTGAACACGCGGGTGCTCCAGACGGAGCTGATGGTGGCGGCGCTTTCGTGCGGCGAGCAGCAGCGCTACAATACCTTCGTAAACACCTTCAAGACCAACCTGGCCAAGGGCGGCGAGGGCCTCAAGGCCCTGTTCAGGCGCGTTCACGGCGCCAGCGGCGATTACCAGATGAACGCCTTCGTCACCAAGCTGGCCAATGACGCAGCGCAGCGCACGGCAAACGGACCGGCGGCGTACTGCGCCTCGGCATCCAACCTGTTCAACGAGGTGCTGGCGACGCCGCCGCAGTACTTCAGCCGCATTACGACGAAACCCGAACTGAGCAGCCGCAACGGCTTTGCGCGCTGCCGGTCGTAGTATCGACTGGCCATGTGAGCCGCAGGGTGGCTCAGGCGGTTCGCCGAGGGCGGGCGACCTCGAGATACGTGCGGAGATACTGGCCGGTGTAGCTGCCGGCGGCGGCGGCGATCATCTCGGGCGTTCCGGAGGCGACGAGCCGGCCGCCCTTGCCGCCGCCCTCGGGGCCTAAGTCGATGATCCAGTCGGCGGTCTTGATCACCTCGAGGTTGTGCTCAATGACGATCACCGTATTGCCCTGATCGACGAGGGCATGGAGCACGTCGAGGAGGCGGCGGACGTCCTCGAAGTGCAGCCCCGTCGTCGGTTCGTCGAGGATGTACACGGTCCGCCCGGTCGCCCGGCGCGCCAGCTCCTTGGCCAGCTTGACCCGCTGCGCCTCGCCGCCGGAGAGCGTCGTCGCCTGCTGGCCGAGGTGAATGTAGCCGAGCCCGACCCGGCCCAGCGTCGCCAGCTTGTCGCGGATCACGGGCACGGCGTGAAAGAAGTCCGTGCCTTCCTCGACCGTCATGTCGAGCACGTCGGCGATCGACTTGTTGCGGAAGTGAACCTCCAGGGTCTCGCGGTTGTAGCGCTTGCCCTTGCAGGTTTCGCACTGGACGTAGACGTCGGGGAGGAAGTGCATCTCGATGCGGATGACGCCGTCGCCCTGGCAAGCTTCGCAGCGGCCGCCCTTGACGTTGAACGAGAACCTCCCGGCGCGGTAGCCGCGGGCGCGGGCTTCGGGCAGGCCAGCGAACCAGTCGCGGATGGGCGTGAACGCGCCGGTGTAGGTCGCAGGGTTCGACCGGGGCGTGCGGCCGATGGGTGACTGGTCGATGTCGACGACCTTGTCGACCAGCTCCAGACCCTCGATCCGGTCATGGCCGCCGGGATGCTCGCGCGCGCCGTTCAGTCGCCGCGCAAGCGCCTTGTAAAGCGTGTCGACGACCAGCGTGGATTTTCCGCCGCCGGATACGCCGGTCACGCAGGTCAGCGTGCCGAGCGGGAAGTCGACGGTCAGATCGTCCAGATTGTTCTCCCGCGCGCCGACGACCCGCAGCGCTCGACCCGGACGCGCCGGCCGGCGGGACGACGGTATGGCGATGCGACGGACGCCGGAGAGATACTGGCCGGTGAGGCTCTCCGTTCGGGCGATGACCTGCTCGGGCGTGCCGCGGGCGACGATCTCGCCGCCGTGCACGCCGGCTCCCGGACCCATGTCGACCAGGTAGTCGGCCGCCCGGATCGCCTCTTCGTCATGCTCGACGACGATCACCGTGTTGCCGAGATCGCGAAGGCGCTTCAGCGCCTCGAGCAGGCGCCCGTTGTCCCGCTGGTGGAGGCCGATGGACGGCTCGTCGAGGACGTAGAGGACGCCGGTCAGGCCTGAGCCGATCTGCGAGGCGAGACGGATGCGCTGGCTTTCGCCGCCCGAAAGCGTGCCGGCGGCGCGCGCTAGGGTCAGGTACTCCAAACCGACATTCCTCAAGAAACCGAGGCGTTCGTTGATCTCGCGGAGAATCCGTCGCGCAATCTCCTGCTGCTGCGCATTCAACGTCGCACCGAGCCCCGCGAACCACGCCGCAGCGGCGTCGATGGACATCTCGGTAACGGCGCTGATGTCGAGACCGGCGATCTTGACCGCCAGCGCTTCCGGCTTGAGACGCTTGCCGCCGCAGGCGTCGCACGGTGCTACGGTCTGGTAGCGGCTCAACTCTTCGCGGATCCACGACGAATCCGTCTCGCGCCAGCGCCGCTCCATGTTCGGCACGACGCCCTCGAACGGCTTGCGCACCTCGTAGGCGCGAACGCCGTCGTAGTAGCGCATGGTGATGGCCTCGCCGCCTGAGCCGTAGAGGATGGTGTCGCGGATCTTCGTTCCCAGCGCCTCGACCGGCGTCGTCAGGTCGAAGCCGTAGTGGGCGGCGAGGCTGGCAAGCGTCTGCTGGTAGTACTGCGATGTGGAATTGGCCCACGGTGCGATCGCACCCGACTGCAACGACAGGCTGTCGTCGGGGATGATCATACCGGCATCGAAAAACATCTCGTTGCCGAGGCCGTCGCAAGACGGACAGGCGCCGTACGGATTGTTGAACGAGAATAGTCTGGGCTCGATCTCATCGATGGTGAAGCCCGACACCGGGCAGGCGAAACGCGCGGAAAAGACGGTCCGCTCGCCGCTGTCGGCATCGTCGGCAAAGGCCAGCCCCTCGCTCAGGCCGACGGCAGTCTCGAGGCTCTCGGCCAGGCGCGCCGAGCCCTCGGCCCGGACGACGAGGCGATCGACGACCACCTCGATGTCGTGTTTGACCTTCTTGTTCAGCGCCGGCGCGGCGTCAATTTCGCAAAGCGTCCCGTCGATCTTGACCCGCTGGAAGCCGCGCTTCTGCAGGTCCTGGAGCTCCTTGCGGTACTCGCCCTTCCGCCCGCGGACAATGGGCGCGAGCAGAAGCAGGCGCCGGCCGGCCGGCATGGCGAGGATGCGGTCGACCATCTGGCTGATCGTCTGGCTCTCGATCGGCAGGCCGGTCGCCGGCGAATGGGGGACGCCGACCCGGGCCCAGAGCAGGCGCATGTAATCGTAGATCTCGGTGACCGTACCGACGGTGGAGCGGGGGTTGCGTGACGTTGTCTTCTGCTCGATGGAGATGGCCGGTGACAGCCCCTCGATCGAATCGACGTCCGGCTTCTGCATCAGTTCAAGGAACTGACGGGCGTAGGCCGAGAGCGACTCGACGTAGCGGCGCTGACCCTCGGCATAGATCGTGTCAAAGGCCAGCGAGGACTTGCCCGAACCGGAGAGGCCGGTGATGACGGTCAGGCGGTCGCGCGGAATCTCGACGTCGACGTCGCGGAGATTATGCTCTCTCGCGCCGCGAATGCGGATCTCATCCATGGATCGAGGACCGGCCCGCGGCCGAACCGGCCGCCCGAGGGATCTGTCGCCGATCGTCGTGGCCGGCGGAGCCGGCGGCCACGGCATCGCGTCGTAATTCACGGTGGCGGGGCTGATCGGTTTGCATGTAGAGTCGGCGCACTTTCAGGCACGTCTTCACGATAAAGGAGTGGAGCCGCCCCGGTCGAAAGACCCCCTGGACCGCCTCGCCGGCGTCCATTGTTCAGGCGGCGTCCGTAGCGATACACATGGCAGGATCCGTCAACAAAGTCATCCTCGTCGGCAATCTCGGCCGCGACCCCGAAACGCGCCAGATGCAGGACGGCAACAAGATCGTTCACCTCTCCGTCGCGACATCCGAGCGGTGGAAGGATCGCCAGAGCGGCGAGCAGCGCGAAAAGACGGAGTGGCACCGCGTCGTCATTTTCAACGAGCGTCTCGCCGACGTGGCCGAGCGGTTCCTCCGCAAGGGAGCCAAGGTCTATGTGGAGGGCGCGCTGCAGACCCGCAAATGGACTGGTAACGACGGCCAGGAGCGATATACGACCGAGGTCGTTCTGCAGCGCTTCCGCGGCGAGCTGACCATGCTCGACGGTCGCGGCGAAGGCGGCGGAGGTTCATTCGCGGACGCCGAGCCCTACGCACAGGCGGAAAAGCGGGGCACATCGTCGTCGCGGCTGCCGGCCGGCGACCTCGACGACGAGATTCCGTTCTAGGTGGCGACGGCAACAGGCGGCGGCGCGCGCCGGGCAGGCGGGCCCGCATCGAAGCCGGCGCGCGGGGGACCGACGCCGCTGCTGATCATGCTTCTGGCGATCGCCGGAACCCTGATTGCTCTCGCCGCTATGGCGTGGATCGCCTGGCGGCCGGAAACGCCGCGGGTCGTCGTCGCCGTTCCGGACCCGCCGCCAGCGGCCGCGTC
>JBBSCD010000093.1:0-9911 GCA_038250645.1 Rhodospirillales bacterium | reverse complement strand
TGTATGCCGAGCCACGCTAGATACGCTGCGCCGCAGACGGCGAGCGTGTTGAACAGACCCGGCGAGCGAGCGATCAGCAGCGACAGGCCGAACACGGCGAAGGCGGTGTGGACCAGCAGTCCGAGCTGAACCCCGAGAACGGCCGCATAGCCTGCGGCCGGCGCGGCCATCGCCGACCGCAGGATGAGAAAGGTGTCCGGCCCTGGCGCAATCACGATGGTCAGAGCAACCAGGGAAAATGCCGCCAGGGTCGATCCGTCGACCGGCAGGAGGGTCACAATCGGCTTCAAGCTGGCCGGCGCGGCGTCGGCCCGATCATCGCGCGCGGATCGACCCAGGCGTCGAACTGCTCGGCGCTGAGCAGGCCCGATTCGACCGCCGCCTCCTTCAGGGTCTTGCCCCCCGCGAACGCGTGCTTGGCGATCTTAGCCGCGTTGTCGTAGCCGATGTGCGGATTGAGCGCGGTCACCAGCATCAGCGAGCGGTTCATCAGCTCGCCGATGCGCTCCCGGTCGGCCTCGATGCCGACCACGCAGTTGTCGGTGAAACTGCGGCAGGCGTCGGCGAGGAGCGCGGTCGACTGCAGCACGTTGTAAATGATCACCGGCTTGAAGACGTTGAGCTCAAAATGTCCGGTTGCGCCGGCAATGGTGACGGTCACGTGGTTGCCCATCACCTGCGCGCAGACCTGGGTCAGGGCCTCGCACTGGGTGGGGTTCACCTTTCCCGGCATGATCGACGAGCCGGGCTCGTTCGCCGGCAGGATCAGCTCGCCGAGGCCGCTTCGCGGGCCGGAGCCGAGGAAGCGGATGTCGTTGGCGATCTTGTTCAATGAGACCGCAAGGACGTTCAGCGCGCCCGAGGCGGCGACGAGCGCGTCGTGGGCCGCCAGCGCCTCGAACTTGTTCGGCGCGGTGACGAAGGCAAAGCCGGTGATCCGGGCGACCTCGGCGGCGAAGGCTTCGGCGAAGCCTTCCGCCGTGTTCAGTCCGGTGCCGACGGCGGTGCCGCCCTGGGCCAGGCGCAGGATCTGCGGCAGGGCGGCCTCGACCCGCTCGATCCCGCATTCGATCTGCGCCGCATAGCCGGAAAACTCCTGGCCCAGGCTCAGCGGCGTTGCGTCCTGAGTGTGGGTCCGGCCGATCTTGATGATGTCGGCGAACGCCTGCGCCTTCGTCTCCAGCGCCGCGTGGAGCGCGCGAAGCGCCGGCAGCAGGTGGCGGTTGAAGGCCAGCACCGCGGCGATGTGCATCGCCGCCGGAAAGCTGTCGTTGGACGACTGCGAGCGGTTGACGTGATCGTTGGGGTGTACGGGTGTCTTCGTCCCGAGGGTGCCGCCGAGCATCTCGATCGCACGGTTGGCGATGACCTCGTTGGCGTTCATGTTGCTCTGGGTACCCGATCCGGTCTGCCAGACGACCAGCGGGAAGTGATCGTCGTGGGTTCCGGCGATCACTTCGTCGGCGGCCGAGACGATGGCCTGTGCGACTTCCGGCTCGAGCTCGCCAAGCTTCATATTGGCGAGCGCTGCCGCCTTCTTCTGGATGCCGAGCGCATGAACCATGCCCAGCGGCATCCGCTCGCCGCCGATGCGAAAGTTCTCGAAGGACCGCTGGGTCTGCGCCCCCCAGTAGCGGTCCGCCGGAACTTCAATCGATCCCATCGAGTCGCTCTCGACGCGCAGGTCCTTTTCGCTCGTCATAATGGGTCCTCCGTTGCAGGTGGCTCGCCCGGTATTTGACGCTCTTCACCCGGCGCTTCAATAAAAGCCGCGGCGGCGGCCAGCGCCTCAGCCAGATTGTCCTGGGCGCTGCGCCCGGAGGCGCGGCGTGGTTTGAAGCTGTGGTCGCCGTCGGCAAGCCAATGCATGCGGATCGTCGGCGAGAGCGAGTAGCGTTCCACCTCTTCCCGTCCGCCGAGCGCGTCGCGCGAGCCTTGCAGGAACAGCGCCGGCGTGCGGAGGTCGCGGAGATGGTCGATCCGGGTCTTCTCGGGCGTCCCCGGCGGATGAAATGGGTAGCCGAGGCAGATGAGTCCCAGCGCGCCGATCTCGTCGGCGATCATGCTGGCCATCCTCCCGCCGAGGGACTTGCCGCCGATGACGGTGCAGCGGGGCTCCAGATCGACGACTGCCGCCCGCCATGCCTCCAGCAAGACCGGGGCGCGATCGGGCGGACGACGCGTTTCCGTCCGCCGCCGCTCGGCCATGTAGGGAAACTCGAAGCGGACCACGCGCACGCCGCTGGCGGCCAGCCCCTCGGCGAAGAAGGTCATGAACGGGCTGCCCATCGCCGCGCCCGCCCCGTGCGCCAGCACGCAGGTCACGGCGGCGCTCGCGGGGCCGTCGACAAGTACCGGCGGCGAGGCCGTGGCGATCAATGGCCGGCGGCGCCGGGCTTCAGGAACTCGGCGAAGAAGTCGTTGCCCTTGTCGTCGACGACGATGAAGGCCGGGAAGTCCTCGACCTCGATCCGCCAGATCGCCTCCATGCCGAGCTCGGGATACTCGATGCATTCGACCTTGCGGATGCAGTCCTGGGCCAGCCGCGCCGCCGGTCCGCCGATCGAGCCTAGATAGAAACCGCCGTGGGTCCTGCACGCCTGCGTCACCTGTGGCGAGCGGTTGCCCTTGGCCAGCATCACCAGACTGCCGCCGGCGGCTTGGAACTGATCGACATAGGCATCCATCCGCCCCGCCGTCGTCGGCCCGAACGAGCCGGAGGCGAAGCCGTCGGGGGTCTTGGCCGGGCCGGCGTAGTAGACGCAGAGATCCTTGAAGTACTGCGGCAAACCCTCGCCGGCGTCGAGCCGCTCCTTGAGCTTGGCGTGGGCGATGTCGCGGGCGACGATCAGCGGGCCTGTCAGCGACACCCGGGTCTTGACCGGGAGGCGGCTGAGCGTGGCGCGGGTCTCGGCCATGGGTCGGGTGAGGTCGATGCGGACCACGTCGGCCGACAGCGCCTCCGCGCCGATTTCGGGCATGTATTTTCCGGGATTGCGTTCGAGCGCTTCGAGGAAGACGCCGTCGCGGCTGATCTTGCCCAGGACCTGGCGGTCGGCGGAGCAGGAGACGCCGATGCCGACGGGACAAGAGGCGCCGTGGCGCGGCAGGCGGATGACCCGGACGTCGTGGCAGAAGTACTTGCCGCCGAACTGAGCGCCGATCCCCATCTGCTGGGTCATCCGGTGGACCTTGGCTTCCATCTCGATGTCGCGGAAGGCCTGGCCGTGCTTGTTGCCGGCGCTCGGCAGGCCGTCAAGGTAGCGCGCCGAGGCCAGCTTGACCGTCTTCAGGGTGAGCTCTGCCGAGGTGCCGCCGATGACAATGGCGAGGTGATAGGGCGGGCAGGCCGCGGTGCCGAGGGTGCGGATCTTCTCGTCGAGGAAGGCGCGCAGGCGCTGCGTGTTCAGCAGCGCCTTCGTCTCCTGGTAGAGGAAGGTCTTGTTGGCGGAGCCGCCGCCCTTGGCCATGAACATGAATTTGTAGGCGCTGCCGGCGGTGGCGTAGATGTCGATCTGCGCCGGCAGATTGGTTCCGGTGTTGACCTCGTTGAACATGTCGAGAGGCGCGACCTGGCTGTAGCGCAGGTTGGTCTCGGTATAAGCCTTGAGAATGCCCTCCGACAGGGCCGCCTCGTCGCCGCCGCCGGTCCAGACGTGTTCGCCCTTCTTGCCCATGATGATCGCCGTACCGGTGTCCTGACACATGGGCAGCACCCCGGCCGCTGAGATGGTCGCGTTCTTCAGAAGCTCGAAGGCGACGAAGCGGTCGTTGGCCGAGGCCTCCGGGTCGTCAATGATCTTGCGCAACTGGGCGAGATGGCCGGGCCTGAGCAGATGCTGGCAGTCGCGCATCGCCTGGTCGGCGAGGAGGGTCAGCGCCGCCGGGTCGACCTGGAGGATCTCGTGACCGTTGATCCCGACCGCCGCGACATGATCGCCGGTCAGCTTGCGGTAGGGGGTAACGTCCTCACCCAGCGGAAACATCTCGAAGTAGACGTCGTTTCTCATGCCAGCGCCCTTGCCCGGATCCCTCGTTCGCGACGTTGCGGTTCGCGATTTGCAGAGCCGACACTATCGGTTTGCGCCGCACTTGACCATCCCGTGCGCCGAAATGCGAGCGCGCCACGGGGCGAGCGCGTCCGGGGCCGCAAAGCGGCTAGGCGCATGGAGGTGGGAACGCCCGCCTCTACAAGGCTGGCGCTAGGCATCGTTCAGGCATGCTGGCAACGTCCGCTGCCTGCTCCGCGCCGAGAGGCAAAGATCGGCGCGAAGTCCATCGGCACGGCGGGAGCGGTCCCGGTGCTGAGGGCTGATCCGCCGACAGCAGTGGGAGTCTGGCGTCAGTTATTGAGGATTATCGCTTTCCGGAGGTTTCGCAAAAACCCAATGGGCGTCATCAATCACGCTTTGTGGAAAGCCAGCTTCGACCCTTTCGCGTAATATAACTTCATTCTTGAACCCTTTTGTAACCCGCATTGCAGACATAATGCTTCCGCATTTAGACACTAAAAGCATTGTTTGCCGCCAGTAACCATTCCGAGCCGTAAAGAATAGATTTATTTTTCTGATTGATCCGTCAGACGGAATAAAATTATCTGGTACTGGCAGCATCTTAACAAGATGTGGGTACACATTCCCGATATTAAAAACATTTTCTCTGTGAGCGAATATGTCGCCAGTCGACATCTGCCCTAAAATTTGTAGCGTCCACCCAAGTAATTTCTAGATCAAATACGGGAAAATTTCCTTCAGGAACTATAATTATCATTCCGGATGCTAGTTCAACGTAGACAAAACTATCGTCACCTGTAAGCGAAATATTAATTTGTTGTTGAAGACGTATAATTTCTTCGTTTTTGTCGTTCAGGGACTGCTGATAATGACTCTGCCTACCCGCGGATATGAGGATGCCGAAAGCCGCTACGACAGTTCCTACAAACGCCAGCCATACAGGCCATTCTTGAAATCCCATTCTAGCTCTCACTGTTTCGGTTCCTCAAAATCGCACGCTGCCTGTCTATCATGAAAACAGATGAGATGATCGCAGGAGCGCCGAGCTGCCGGCGGGTAATACCTGATAGAATTTAATGCTACTAAGACAGCCGTTTGCTCGCCACTGTCGGGCCGTCGCTTTCCCGCACATTTGCGAACCGGCGGCGGTTGCGGACACGTGCGGCGGCAGTCCATATAGGCAGCGATTAACCTCTACTCTCAGAGGGGTCTTGCGCTGCCTTGCCTGGGGGCGCAGGGCTCCGTCGCAAAAGGGGCAGACGACCATGGACTTCGAAAAGTACACCGAACGATCCCGCGGCTTCATCCAGTCGGCGCAGACGCTGGCGCAGCGCCGCAGCCACCAGCAGATTACGCCCTTGCACCTGCTCAAGGTACTGCTCGACGATAAGGAGGGGCTGGCCGCCAACCTGATGCGCGCCGCCGGCGCCGATCCGGTCCAAGCGCTTCGCGAAACAGACGCGGCGCTGGACAGGCTGCCGAAGGTCGAGGGCTCGGGCGCCGGACAGGTCTATCTCGGCAGCGAGACCGCGCGGCTGTTCGACCAGGCCGAGCAGATCGCGCAGAAGGCCGGCGACAGCTTCGTTACCGCGGAGCGGCTCCTGCTGGCGCTGACTCTCGCCACCAGTACGCCTGCTGCGAAGATCCTGGCCGACGCCGGGCTGAGCGCGCAGGCGCTCAACCGGGCGATCGAAGAGGTCCGCAAAGGCCGGGCGGCAACCTCGGCGACGGCGGAAGAGGGCTACGACGCGCTGAAGAAGTACGCCCGCGATCTGACCGCGGCCGCGGCCGACAACAAGCTCGATCCGGTGATCGGCCGCGACGAGGAGATCCGCCGGACGATCCAGGTGCTGTCGCGGCGGACCAAGAACAACCCGGTGCTGATCGGCGAGGCCGGCGTCGGCAAGACCGCTATTGCCGAAGGCTTGGCCCAGCGCATCGTCAACGGCGACGTGCCCGAGACGCTGAAGGACAAGCGGCTGATGTCGCTCGATCTAGGCGCGCTCGTCGCCGGCGCCAAATTTCGCGGCGAGTTCGAGGAGCGGCTGAAGGCGGTCCTGAGCGAGATCACTGCCAGCGAGGGCGACATTATCCTGTTCATCGACGAGATGCACAGCATCGTCGGCGCTGGCGCGGCGGAAGGGGCGATGGACGCCTCGAACCTGCTCAAGCCGGCGCTGGCGCGCGGCGAGCTGCACTGCATCGGCGCGACGACGCTCAACGAGTATCGCAAGTACGTCGAGAAGGACGCGGCCCTGGCCCGGCGCTTCCAGCCGGTGTTCGTCTCCCAGCCGTCGGTTGCGGACACCATCTCGATCCTGCGGGGACTCAAGGAGAAGTACGAGCTCCACCACGGCGTGAGGATCACCGACGGCGCCATCGTCGCCGCGGCGACCCTGTCCAACCGCTACATCACCGACCGTTTCCTCCCCGACAAGGCGATCGACCTGATGGACGAGGCGGCGAGCCGGCTGCGCATGCAGGTCGACTCCAAGCCCGAAGAGATCGACGAGCTCGACCGGCGCATCATCCAGCTCAAGATCGAGCGCGAGGCCTTGCGCAAGGAAAGCGATGCTCCATCGCGCGAGCGGCTGGTCCGGCTGGAGGGCGAGCTGCGCGAGCTCGAGGAGCGTTCGGGCGCGCTGACCGCGCAGTGGCGCGCCGAGAAGGACGCGCTGGCCGGGGCAACCAAGATCAAGGAGGAGCTCGACCACGCCCGCGCCACGGTCGAACGGATGATGCGCGACGGCCAGTACGAGAAGGCCGGCGAACTGCAGTACTCGGTCATTCCGCGTCTGGAGCGGTCGCTTGCGGCGTCCGAGGCAACGGAGCAGCATCGCATGCTGGAGGAAGCGGTCACGGCCGAGCATGTCGCCGGCATCGTCTCGCGCTGGACCGGGGTGCCGGTCGAGCGGATGCTGGAGGGCGAGCGAGACAAGCTGCTGCGCATGGAGGACGATCTGCGCCAGCGGGTGGTCGGCCAGGAAGAGGCGTTGCGCGCGGTCGCCGATGCGGTGCGCCGGGCGCGCGCCGGCTTGCAGGACGCCAGCCGGCCGATCGGCTCGTTCCTGTTCCTCGGCCCCACCGGCGTCGGCAAGACCGAGCTGTGCAAGGCTCTGGCCGAGTTCCTGTTCGATGACGAGACCGCGATGTTCCGTCTCGACATGTCGGAGTACATGGAGAAGCACACCGTCGCGCGGATGATCGGCGCGCCGCCGGGGTATGTCGGCTACGAGGAGGGCGGCGCCTTGACCGAGGCGGTCCGCCGCCGGCCCTACCAGGTGATCCTGTTCGACGAGGTCGAAAAGGCGCACCCGGACGTGTTCAACGTCCTGCTCCAGGTTCTCGACGACGGCCGGCTGACCGACGGCCAGGGCCGGACCGTCGACTTCCGCAACACGATCATCGTGCTGACCTCGAACCTCGGCGGCGACATCCTCGCCTCACAGGCGGCGGGGCATGACTCGGGCGAGGTCCGCGAGCAGGTGATGCAGATCGTCCGCGCCGCGTTCCGCCCGGAGTTCCTCAACCGGCTGGACGAGATCATCCTGTTCCACCGGCTGTTCCCCGAGCAGATGGGTGCGATCGTCAAGATCCAGCTCGAGCGGCTGCAGGCCTTGCTGGACGAGCGCAAGATAACCCTCGACGTTCAGCCCTCCGCGCTCGAGTGGCTTGGAGCGCACGGCTACGACCCGGTCTACGGGGCGCGGCCGTTGAAGCGGGTCATCCAGCGCTCGCTGCAGAACACGCTGGCCAGTCGGATCCTTGAGGGCCGGATCAAGGACGGCGACCATGTTCCGGTGACGGCCGGCGACAGCGGGCTGGTCATCGCCAGCGTCCCGGCGGAAGCGGCCTGAACGGTGCGGCAGGGCGGTTCGGGCGACCGTCCTTAGCGCTGAAGCGACGTGGCAACGGCGCCGACAGTGCCGAGCTGCGCGTACTTCTCGTCGACCGCCGCTCTGGTCGTGGCGAACTTCGCCATTTCGTCGTCGTCGAGGCGGGCCTCACGCACGGCCTTGACGTCGAGCGGATCCACCTGCTGGCCATTGACGAGAATCTCGTAGTGCAGGTGCGGTCCGGTGGACAGGCCCGTGTTGCCGACGTAGCCGATTACCGCGCCCTGCTTGACCGGGCTGCCCTGCTGCAGGCCGCGGGCGAAACGGCTGAGATGGCCGTAGGCGGTGGCGTAGCCGCCCCTGTGGTCGATCCGGATGTAATTGCCGTATCCGCGGTTGCGGCCGATGACGCCGACGCGGCCGGTGCCGGCGGCATAGACCGGGGTGCCGACCGGCGCGGCGAAGTCGATGCCGCGGTGCATCCGGCTGTAGCCGAGCACCGGGTGGCGGCGCATCCCATAGCAGGACGACAACCGCGCGCCGTTTACCGGCGTGCGCAGCAGGGCCGTTCGTACGCCGCTGCCGTCGGGGCCGTAGTAGTCGACCGCGCCGTCCGGCCGGACGTGCCGGTAGAGGTTGTGCTCCTCGCCGCCGACGATCATGCGGGCGTAGATGAGCGCGCCGGCGTCGAGGACTCGGCCGTCGGTGCCGCTGATCTGATCAAACATCAGGCTGAAGCGGTCGCCGCTGCGCACATCCCGCTGGAAGTCGATCTCGTATGAAAAAGCGCGAATCATCTCGCCGACGACCGAATCCGGAACGCCGGCGCGGGCGGCGGCGGCGTAGAGGCTCGATGCGATAACCCCCTCGGCGCGAACAGGCGTACGGACGGTGGCGAGATCCTGCACCGCTACGCTGAAGCCGTCATCGGCGCCGCGGGTGACTACCGCCCGGTGGCGGGCATCGAGGGAAACAGCCAGCTTGACGAGGCGACCCTGAGCCTCTTCGTCCGGGCCGGTCGCGAGAGCGATCGAGACGGTTTCGCCGACGCGCAGGTTGCGCGGGTCGAAGACCGGGCGCAACGCGCCGAGAGCGGCCAGTCCGTCCGCCGACGGGACGCCGGCCGTGCCGAGGGCGCCCGAAAGCGTGTCACCATGCCCGATCGTGATCAAACGCTCTTCGACCCCTGCCACGGCCACGGGAATGGTGTCTTCGCTTCCTTCGCTTTCGGCACCAAAATCTGCACCGGGACCTGCACCGGGACCTGCACCGGGATCCGCCCACCCGCTCAGCGTCGGTGCGACCGCTGGCGGCCGAGTATCGCCGACGCCACTGCTGCCCGTTGCCGCTGCGCCATGCGCCTCGGGCCCCGCCCGCGCTCCGGAGGGCGTCGCTAAGGCGAGGATCGGCTCGTACGCGCTGTTGTCCTTCGGCCTCACGAAGCCGCTGCGGGCGAAAGCCTCGCGCTCGCCCGCTGCCAAAGCAACCGTGCGCCCCGCCGTCGGTTGGGAATCAAGAACGGCGCCCAGCGATCCACCGAAGCATGTCAGGGCGGCGGCCAACGTCAGCACCGAAGGGGCGATGATGCGCCCGCCGGCGGGGCGTCCGGAAGCGTAGGGAGTCGACACGGCCACTCTTGCTATCTGAAATTGCATTTTCAATAGTGCTCACCACTATGTTCCGAGAGTGCCACATGATCTGGTAGTGTCAAGGCCTAAGGGACCGCTTGGGTGGATGCCGCTCAGCCGGCGACCCGACGCGCCGAAAACTGCCGCTTATTCCCAGCGTGCCGCTTGCGATGCCAGCCGCCCCGATGCCGGAGGCTTCGTGGGCGGTGTACATTTCTCCGCGCGGATTCTCGTTGACAGCCCTGCTGCGGATCCGTATACCCCTGCTTCCCGCGCCGGCGGTCAGCACCTACGCTCCGCCGACGGGATGTTTTTGTTCTTTGACATTGTTGGGGAAGATTTAGGAAGGGATGTGTAGGCGGCGGTTTTGCGTATGCCTGTGGGTGTGTGTAGGACTGTTGTTTGCATGTTCTTGAGCTTTTGAGTTGGCTTGA
>JBBSCD010000092.1:0-10217 GCA_038250645.1 Rhodospirillales bacterium | reverse complement strand
GACGAACCGGTCGATCGACCTCAGGAGGTGGTCCGACGGGACATGCCCATCAAGCGAGAACTCATAGAATAGCGCACCCTGCTCAACTTGCCGTAGCCCCATCATAGCCATCACTCCACGGTTCGTGACTGGAGTGAATCACCCTACCGCAAGTGCCGCAACCTCAGACTTTTTCAACAGAATCGGCTAATTGCTGCCGTAAAAAGGATGTGTGCGGCAACCCTATATGTAGTGATTGTCTGTCTTAACCGGATAGGCACGGATAATCCTTTAAAGCTGGTCGATCGATCGGCAGCGCCACGGGTTACCCCATGATCGCGTTGTTTACCGACTTCGGTGCTTCAGGTTTGTACATCGGCCAGGTTAAGGCCGCGCTACACCGCGATGCTCCCGGTATCCCGGTTATCGACCTTGTCAATGATGCGCCGGCCTGCCGCGTCCAGGCCGCCGCCTATCTGCTTGCTGCGCTCGCGGGCGCGTTTCCGCCAGGCGCCGTGTTTCTGAGCGTCGTCGATCCGGGCGTCGGCAGCGCCCGCCGGCCGGGGGTTCTTCGCGCGAGCGGGCAATGGTTCGTCGGGCCCGACGATGGCCTGTTCGAGCTCGTCGCCCGCCGCGCCGCCGCACCGCGCTGGTGGGAGATCACCTGGGCGCCGCCGCGGCTATCGGCGACCTTTCACGGCCGCGACCTGTTCGCTCCGGTCGCCGCGGCGCTGGCGCGCGGCGCCGCCGTGCCGGGGATCGCCGGCGACGTCGCAGCCATACGCTGCCCGGACTGGCCGAACGATCTTGCCGAGATTATCTATATTGACAGCTTCGGCAACGCGATCACGGGGGTTCGCGCGGTGGCTGTGCCACCCGACGCCGGGATCACGGCGGCCGGGGTGTGGATCGCGCGCGCGCGGACGTTCTCCGATGTGCTGCCGGGTGCGCTGCTCTGTTACGAGAACGCCAACGGCCTGCTTGAGATCGCTGCCAATCAGGACCGCGCCGCCGACCGTCTGAATCTTGAGATCGGCTCGGTCGTCGCTGTAGGGCGACTGTGATACCGATTACAGACGGCGCACCGGCTGCCGCGTTACGGTTCACCTTTTGTCGGGCTGGCGGATGCACACGTCGTATGAAGGGAAGGCTGGCGGCGGAATGTTCAACTTCAGGTTCTGGGGCGTGCGCGGCAGCATTGCCTGCTCGGCGGCGACGCATGTTCGCTATGGCGGTCATACAAGCTGTATCGAAGTCAACGTCGGCGAACACCGGTTCGTGCTCGACGCGGGAACCGGCATCCGCTGCCTCGGCAAGGACTTTCTCGAAGCCGACGTGCGCGATATCCATCTCCTCCTGAGCCATTCCCATTGGGATCACATCAACGGCTTTCCCTTCTTCCGCCCGGCCTATGATGCCAAGCGGCGTGTGCACGTGAAGGCCGGCCATCTCAAGAATTACGGCGGTGTGCACAACATCCTCGCCCAGCAGATGCATGAGCCCGTTTTCCCCGTGCCGCTCGATGCGATGAAGGCGATCGTCGAGTTCGAGGATTTCGAGGCCGGCGACAGGTTCCAGCTTTACCCCGGGGTCTCAATCCGGACAGCGCCACTGAACCATCCGAACGGCGCAACCGGATATCGGATCGAGCATGCCGGCAAGGCGGCGTGCTACGTCACGGATACCGAGCACGTTCCAGGGAAGCCGGACCAGAACATCCTTGGTCTGATCGAGGGCGCCGATCTCGTCGTCTACGACAGCACGTATACGGAGGCGGAGTTCCCCCGCAGGCTGGGGTGGGGCCATTCAACCTGGAACGAGGGGATGCGGCTGTGCCGTATGGCCGGGGTCAAGCGGCTCGCCATCTTCCACCACGACCCTGAACACGACGACGACTTCATGGACCGGATCGAGGACGAGGCGCGTGCCGCCTGGGCGGGCAACCTGGTCGTGCGCGAACAGATGGTGCTCAGCGTCGGCTGATGCCGCCGCATACCGCGCGGGCCTCATCGTTCGCGGAAGGCCTCGTCGCGGAGCTTGAGCACCGGCTTGACGAGATAATCGAGGACGGTCCGCGAACCGGTGCGGATGTCGACCGTGGCCTGCATGCCGGCGGTGATCGGCAGGCGATTGTCGGGAGTGCCGAGATATGAGCGTTGGGTCTCGACCGTGACCGGGAAGTAGGGCACGCCGCGTTCGCTTGTGGCCGCGTCCGGGGCGACCCTGACCACGGTTCCGGCCAGGGAGCCGTAGCGGACAAAATCGTAAGTGCTGATTTTGACGACCGCGGGCAGTCCGGCATGAACGTAGCCGCGGTCGATCGCTCGCAGCTTTGCCTCGATGACGAGTTTGCCGCTCGTCGGGACGATATCGACGATCGCCTGACCTGGGGCGATGACGCCGCCGATTGTCGTCGTGCGGATATTGGCGACGATGCCGTCGATCGGGCTGCGCACGTCGGCCCGGCGGTTCTGGTCGTCCGCCTCTGCAAGCCGCTCGCGGAGACGGGCAATGGCCTGCTCCGCGGCAGCGAGCTGCTGCTCCGCCTCGCGGCGAAAGCGGATCTCGATTTCATCGAGACGGCGTTCGGCCTCCATCACCGCGGCTTGCGCCGCCGGTTTCGCCGGCACCAGCCGCCGCACCTCGCCCTGAAGCTCCTCGACCTCGGCCTTCAGCTTCAGATGCTCCTCGCGCGCAGCCAGACCTTCGGCGAGCAGGGAGGCCGAAATCCGCAGCCGTTCCTGAGCCAGGCGCAGATTGCTGCGTGCCGAGCGATCGCGCGCCTCCAGTTCGTCAACCTCCAGGCGGCGCTGGCTGATCTGGGCGCGAACGACGCCCTGCGCCGCCTCAAGTTCTCGCCGGCGCGCAGCGAAGGTGCGGTGCTCCGCATCGGCGAGGTCGGGGTGGCGGGCGGCGGCCTCCCCGGCCGCGTCCGCGGGCGCCGTGGGAGTGCGACCTTCCGCTTCCGCCTTCAGCCGGTGGCGGCGGAGGCGCTCGGCGTCGAGTTGGGCCTCGAGTTCGCGGCGGTTGAGACCTCCGGTGGCGAGATCGAGGCGAACGAGCGGGTCACCCGCGGCGACGGCGTCGCCTTCGGCGATAAAGATCTCGGCGATGATTCCGCCTTCAAGGTGTTGCACGGTCTTGACCCGGCCCTGCGGCGCGACCGCGCCCTGGGCCACCGCGACCTCGTCGAGCCGCGCGAACGTGCTCCATCCGACGAACGCCGCAAGCAGCAGCAGTGCCGGCCATGCCGCGGCGCGCCAAGTCGGAAGTGGATGACGGGCGAGCAGCGCTTCGAGCCGGGTCACGATCCGGTCCCGGCGGCGCGCCACGCCGGACGCTGAGCGCCGCGGCCGGGCGGGGTCATCAGGATCGGCAGGATATCTCCGCCAGGTCCGGCCATTGCCACCGCCCCGGCCTCCAGCCGGGTAATCGTGTCGGCGGCGGCCAGCAGAAGCGGGCTGTGGGTGACGACCACGACCGGCCGGGTCTGCGCCAGCGCCCTGAGGTTGGCGCCGATCTGTTCGGTGGCTCCAGCGTCGAGATGGGCCGACGGCTCGTCAAGCAGAACAATCGCCGGATCGCCGAGCAGCGTGCGCGCCAGAGCCACGCGCTGGCGCTGCCCCGCCGATAGCCGTCGGCCGGCCTCGCCGACATCGCTGGCGTAGCCACCCGGCATGTCGGCGACGACGCGGTCGAGACCGGCCCGCGCGGCGGCGGAAATGACCGCCTCGTCGCCCGTACCGGGCTCGCGCAGGGCAATGTTATCGCGAATGCTGCCGGCCATCAGACCGTCGCCCTGGGGCAGGTAGGCAATCCACTGCGCCAGCTCGTCATCGCTGAACTGGCTGATGTCGGCGCCGGCGATAGTCACCCGCCCGCCGGTCGGACGGTAAAGGCCGCGGATCAGCCGGAGCAAGGTGCTCTTGCCGCTGCCGTTCGCGCCCGTGATCGCGTGCAGCCCGCGGGCGGCGAAGCGCACACTGATTCCGGCGATGGCCGCCGGACCGCCGTCGTTGAAAGCGAACACGACGTTTTCAAGCGCGATCTCGCCGCAGGGGCGCGTCATCGCGACGCTGCTGCGCGGCGGCGCCCGATCGACCAGGGTCAGGATCGCGCCGAGCCGCTGCAGCGAAAGGCGGACGGAGATGAGGCTGCGCCAGCCGCCGATGAGCTGGCTGAGCGGGCCGAGCAGGCGGCCGCTCAGCATGTTGACCGCGACCAATGCGCCGATGGAGAGGCTCTGGTCGAGGATGGCGAGCGCGCCGGCGGTGGTCAGGAGCACGGTCGTCGACATCGTCACGGTCGCGCTCAGGTTGGAAAACGTGTCACTGCGGCCGCCCCGCAGAGTCGCGTCGGCGATAGCGTCGGCGTGCACGGCCTGCCAGCGCTCGCTGACCCCGGGTGCGCCGGCGAGCTGTTTGATCGTGGTCCGCGTGGCGATGAGTTCGGCCAGCAGCGCGTCGCGGCTTCGGATGCTCGCCCGCTCGCGCAATCCGGCGCTGATCATGACGGCGCCCGAACACCATGCCAGGAGCGCCATCAGCGGGACGACGAGCAGCAGGATCCAGGCGATCGGCGCGGCGATGACGAAGATGAGGATCGCGGCCAGGACCATGAACGGAAACTCGCAGACGAGCAGCGCCGCGCTGCCCGAGGCTGCCGCCCGGACGATGTCGATATCGCGGAAGCAGGTGCTCCACTCCGCCGCACTGACCCGTTCGAGAGTCCGCAGCGGGAGCTGGGTCATGGCGGCGAACAGCTGTTGTCCCAGGGCGACGTCCACGCGCAAGGCCATCGTCTGGAGGATCCGCGCTCGCGCCTGACGGAGGATGAAGTCGAAGACAAGCGCCAGCGTCATGCCGGCGACGAGTCCCTGCAGCGTGCTCATTCCGGCGTGGAAGACGACACGGTCGTAGACCTGCAGGATGAAAACGGGCACGGCCAGGGCAAGGACGTTGATGCCGAGGGAAAAAACCGCGACCTCGCGAAATGCACCGACAAGCGGTGCGGCAAGATCGTGACGCCAGGTGCGGGAAGCGGCGGCCATGGCCGCTGAGTATATCCCAGCCGGGACGGATTAGCACGTTTGGGTAATAAACTGCCGAATCCTCGGTGGCGGCGGCTCAGAGTTCGAGGACGACCTCCATGACGTCGTCGTCCGGAACCTGGTGGCTGGTAAAGCCGATGTCATGAACCATGTCGAGCATCCGCTTGTTGTCGCGCATGACCAGCCCGTTGATCCGTCTGGTCCCGCGCGACCGGCAATAGTCGACCATCTTGTCCATGAGCTTGCGGCCAAGCCGCTGACCCTTCAGGTCGGAGCGGACGAGGACGGCATATTCCGCCTGGTCGTTGTTCAGATCGGCCACCGTCCGCACGACCCCGAGAGTCTCCGTGCCTTTGCCGTCCGACCGCGGCGCGGTGGCGACGAAAGCCATCTCGCGGTCGTAATCGATCTGGGTGAGCCGGGCCATTTCCGAGTGGGGAAGCGTCCGCACCGTGCCGAAAAAGCGCAGCCGGATATCCTCGGGCGTGACCTTGGACAGGAATTCGTAGTGCGCCGGCTCGTCTTCGGGCCGGATCGGGCGGAGGAGAACGCGTCGCCCGGACTCCAGTACGAACTCCTCTTCGAGTTGTTTGGGGTAAGGCCGAATCGCCAGTTCGCGCTGACGCGGGATGACCCGCGCGGCCGGCGCCACCCGCATCCACGCATCGACCGCGAGCACGCCGCCGGCGTCGACGAACAGCGGGTTGATCTCGAGGGCGACGAGCTCGGGAAGGTCGATCACCATCTGCGAGACCTGAACCAGGGTCAGGCACAGCGCATTGATGTTCGCCGCAGGCAGATCGCCGCTGCCGTGCAGCGTCCGGGAAATGCGGGTCCGCGAAATGAGCTCGCGCGCCAGGCTGAGGTTGAGCGGCGGCAGGGCGACAGCCCGGTCAGCGATGACGTCGGAGAGCTTGCCGCCCTGGCCGAACGTGATGACGGGCCCGAAGATCGGATCGTCGGTGATGCCGATCAGGATTTCCTGGGCGTCGGGTTCGAGGACCATGCGCTCGACGACGAAGCCGTCTACCCGCGCGTCCGGCTTCTTGCGCGAGACATTCCGCAGCATGGTGTCGGCGGCCTGCGTCGCCGCCGTCGAACTATCGACGTAGAGCTCAACGCCGCCGCCCTCGGCCCTGTGCGGGATGTCGGGCGAGAGGATCTTGACCACGACCGGATAACCGAGCGCGTCGGCCGCCGTGCCGGCTTCCGCCGGTGTTGCCGCATATTGGCGCTGGGTCGTCGGGATGCCGTAGGCGGACAGAACTCCCATCGCCTCGCGCCCGGTCAAGCTTGTCTGCCCGGCGGCAAGAGCGTCGGTAACGATCCGCTCGGCCGCATCGACGGCCGGCGAGAACTCCGCCGGCTTCGATGGCGGCGTCTGCATCAGCATGTCCTGGTTGCGCCGGTAGCGGACCAGGTGCATGAACGCATCGACCGCTTGCGTCGGTGTGTCATAGGTAGCGATACCGGCGGCGGCGAACAGGCGGCGCGCCGGGCCCATGCGCTCGCCGCCCATCCAGCTCGTCAGCACATTGCCGCGGATTTCCTTGGCGACCTTGATGATCTCGCGCGCCGCTTCCGTGCTCGAAGCCATGGCAGTCGGCGCGTGCAGGACCATCAGCGCATCGACCCCCTGGGCCGCGAGCAGCGCTCGCGCGGCGATCGCGTAATGCTCGGGCGGCGCATTGTCGGCGATGGTCACCGGATTGGCGTGCGGCCAGCCCTCGGGTACGACGCCGGCCAGAGCCGCGGCGTCAGCTTCGCCCAGTTCGGCAAGCCGTCCGCCGTTCAGCAGCAGGGCGTCGATCGCCATGACCGCGACGCCGCAGCCGTTGGTCAGGATGGCGACCCGCTCGCCCCGCATGGCGCGAGCGCGGGCCAGCGTTTCGACCGCGGCGAACAGCTCGCCGAAGCTGTACACCCGGAGCATGCCGGCGCGGCGGATGGCGGCGTCGTAGACGTCGTCGGAGCCGATGGCGGCGCCGCTACGGATCGCGGCCAGCCGCTGGCCTTCGGGCACGCGGCCGGACTTGATGACCAGCATCGGTTTGTTCCGGCTGGCGCCGCGCCCGGCGGAGAGGAAAGCGCGGCCGTTTCTTACGGACTCGACATAGAGCAGGATCGCCCGCGTCATCGGATCGTTGCCGAGGTAGTCGATGATATCGCCGAAGTCGATGTCCGCGGTGTCGCCCAGCGAGACGAAGTGGGAAAACCCGATGTTGCGGTGCTGCGCCCAGTCGAGCACGGCCGTGCTGATGGTCGAAGACTGGGACACGAAGGCGACACCGCCGGGTTCCGCCGCGATGTGAGCGCAGCTTGCGTTCAGGCCGATGCCCGGAACCATCAGCCCGAGGCAGTTCGGCCCGAGAAGGCGCAGGCCGAAAGGCTCGGCCTCGGCGCGGACCGCGGCATGAATGCCGCACTCCCGGATCCTGGTGTCAGGAGCGAGACCATCGGTGACCACGACCGCGGCGCGGGTCCCGCGATCGCCCAGCCCGCGGATGATGCCGGGGACGGTCTGCGGCGCCGTGCAGATTACGGCCAGGTCGGGAACGACGGGCAAGGCGGCAACATCGGCGTAGGCGAGCACCCCGGCGATGGCCTGCTCCTTCGCCGCCACTGGCATGATCGGCCCCTCGAAACCGCCCTGCAGCAGGTTGTGCATGACGAGGTGACCGGGCACGCCCTCCTGATTGCTGGCGCCGATGACCGCGACCGAGCGCGGATAGAACATTCTGTCGAGGTTGCGGATCGTCATCGTCGGCGTCGCTGCTTCTCGTTCAAGCTCCCGCTCCTGCGCCCCGGCGACCGCTTCCAGCCCTTTCGGCGCCTTGCATCGCCCGCCTTCTATGAAGGCCTGAAGCGCACTCCGCCGTCAATCATATCGGGCGGCCCTCACCGCGCAACATCAAATTGTGCAGTGCAGCATGGGCAAATCGGCGGGACTCAGGATCCGGCGGCTGGACGGGCTCGGCCACAGGCTTCGAGCTGCATCGCCGCGCCCCGGTCGGCCGGATTGAGCGACAGGCAGGCGCGAAAGCAGGTTTCGGCATCTTCAAGCCGACCTTGGCGGCGAAAGCCGACGCCGCGCGAGAACTGAGCGAGCGAGTCGTCCAGGTTTGTGAACGCCTGCGCAACGTGATCCGGAATGATCTCGTAGACCTCGACCGGATCGCTCCTGCCGGGCATGCCGATGGCGTCCACCGGGCGGATCGGGTACCGGCCCTTGAGCCGCCGGGCAGTGTGGCCGCTCACAAGGATGGCGGCGCCGTAGCGCTTGCAGGCTTTCTCCAGCCTGGCGGCCAAGTTCACGCCGGCGCCGATGACCGTGTAGTCCATACGCTTGAGCGAGCCGATATTGCCGGCGACGACGATGTCCGTGTTGATCCCGATACCCATCTGGACGGCGGCACGTCCGCCTGCTCGGCGAGCCTCGTTCCACTGCCCCAGCGCCGCGGCCATTGCCATGGCGGCGCGCACGGCGCGATCCTCGTCGTCCTCGCCAGGGAACGGGATGCCGAAAGCGGCCAGCACCGCATCGCCGATGAATTTGTCGAGCATGCCGCCCTCGGCGCGCAGACAGGATTCGACAAGGGTGAAAAACTCGTTCAGCAGCGCAACGGTGCCCTGGGCGCCGAGATGCTCGGCCAGCGCCGTGGAATTGCGCAGGTCGCAAAACAGCATCGTCGCGCGGACGCTGCGGCCGCCGAGCACGTCGCCGTCGCGCTCCAGGAGCTGCCCGGCGAGGCGCGGATCCATGTAGCGCGACATCATTGCCTTGACGCGTTTCTCGGTCGTGATGTCTTCCAGCACGATCATCGTCCCGATCGCAGTTGTATGACAGTCGACGAGGGGCAGGACGGTGACGTTGACGGCGAGGCTGCGCCCAGACAGGCACAGCTCGGCGTCCATGGAAATGTCGGCGAGCCGGGTCGCCGCGACGCGCCGGGCCCGCTCGATGACCCAGGCGTTGCCGCCGGGCAGGATCTGCTCCGCCGCCGCGCCGACAACATCGCCGCGCCGCCGGCCGATCAGCCGCAGCGCCGCGGCGTTGCAGGTGGCGATGCAGAACTGGCCGTCGAGGGTGAGCACGCCGTTCGACATCGACTGCAGCACGCTGTCGCTGTAGCACTTGATGTTCTGCAGTTCCCTGAACAGCCTTGCGTTTTCCAGCGCGGCGGCCACGGCCGCGCAGAGGGCCGACAGGCGATGTTCATCGTCTCGGCCGAACGACCCGCAGGCTTTGTTTGCCACTTCGAGAACGCCGAGCCGGCCCGACCTGGTCATGATCGGTGCGGCAAGTACAGACCGGGTGAAAGTTCCGTTTTTTCGGTCGCTTTCAGGGTCGAAGCGCAGATCGGCGTAAGCCTGCGGGACATTGATGATCGAACCGGCGGCGAGCGCCGCCCAGGCGAGGCCACGGCCCGGCGGCAGGTGCAATATGCGCGCATCGTCCGCGTCCGCGTCCGCGTCCGCGTCCGCGTCGGAAAACGCGCACAGGCTCGAACCCGCCCGGTCAAGCAGGAACAGCGTCGCCCGCTCGGCGTCAAGCAGCCTCGCCGCTTCTGTAGCGACCGTCCTTGACAGGGCGGGGGGGTCGATCTGGGCCATGATCGCGGCGACGGCGCCCAGGGCCTGAGCCGTCCGGTCGGCACCATTCCCGCCGCCATGTCCGCACAGATCCTCGTCGCCGTCCGTCGTCGGCCGGAGGATGAACGCGTCCTCAGTTCTCGCCGGGCGCACGCTCGGTACCATATCGCGCGGCCTGACGATGCAGGCGACGGTTCAGCGTAATGATGGTGGCTTCAAGCTCGCGGCGCCGGCTGTCATGGAGTCGATCTCGGTCCGCGAGCAGGCGCTGGCAATCGGCGTCGGCGCTATCGAGCCGGGCGCGTAGCGCCGCGATCGTCGCGCGCAGCTCGTGGATTATGGCGTTGGCGTCGTTCCCCGTGACGTGCATCGCCCGAATATACGCGCGGAATAGTTTCGCTGTGGTTGCCGCGGCGCTTGCCCCCGCGCCAGGCGCCGCGGCACAGTGGACACCCCAGGGCTCCGAATCCAATTCACGATTGTCCTGAGGCGAGGATGGTGTGGAGGTAGTCCGGGGACCATCCTGCGAGCTTTCGCCGGGACTTGATGGAGTGCTTGTCGGCCGCGGTGCGGACGAGGTTGAGGGCGAAGTGTC
>JBBSCD010000091.1:0-10336 GCA_038250645.1 Rhodospirillales bacterium | reverse complement strand
TCGGTCGCCATCGCGGCGCCGGTCTCGGCGGCGGCAACGACGAACGCGAGCAGACCCTGAACCAGCTCCTGGTCGAGATGGACGGGTTTGAATCGAACGAGGGCGTCATCCTCATTGCCGCGACCAATCGACCCGATGTCCTGGATCCGGCGCTGCTGCGCCCCGGGCGCTTCGATCGTCAGGTGGTCGTCCCCAATCCCGATATTGTCGGCCGCGAGATGATCCTGAAGGTACACATGCGCAAGGTTCAGATCGCGCCGGATGTCGATGCCCGGGTGATCGCCCGCGGCACGCCGGGGTTCTCCGGCGCCGATCTCGCCAACCTTGTGAACGAGGCCGCATTGCTGGCCGCGCGCTCAGGCAAACGCCTGGTGACGATGTTCGACTTCGAGGCGGCCAAGGACAAGGTGCTGATGGGCGTCGAACGGCGCTCGATGGTCATGACCGATGAGGAGAAGCACCTCACGGCCTATCACGAAGCCGGGCATGCGCTGGTCGGGCTGGCCGTCCCGCGCCACGACCCGCTGCATAAGGTGACGATCATTCCCCGTGGCCGGGCCCTCGGAATGACCATGTCGCTGCCGGAGCGCGACAGACACAGCTACTCACGGGTCGAACTGGAGTCGAAGCTGGCCGTTATGTTCGGCGGCCGCGTCGCCGAAGAGATCGTGTTCGGCCTCGACAATGTCACGACCGGGGCCGGCAACGACATCCTCCAGGCCACGGGAATGGCGCGACGGATGGTCACCGAGTTCGGCTTCAGCGACAAGCTTGGCCCGCTGCGCTATTCCGACAATCAGGAGGAGATCTTCCTCGGGCACTCGGTCACGCAGCAGAAGAATGTTGCCGACGCTACCGCGCGCATCATCGACGAGGAGGTCCGCCGACTGATCGACGAGGCCGAGGCGAAAGCTAAGGAGATCCTGCTCGCGCGTCGCGAGGACCTTGAGAGGCTGGCCTCGGCTTTGCTGGAATATGAAACGCTGACCGGCAACGAGGTCGATGCGGTTCTTCGGAACGAGCCCATAACCCGCCCCGACCCCGGCGAGGAGAGCCGCGAGCCGGGCCGCCGTTCGTCCGTGCCTTCAAGCGGCGACAAGACGAAGAAGCGCCCAACGCCCGGCGGGCTCGAAGCCGAACCGCAACCCGGCGGCTAGACGGCGTCAGTCGCACGGCAGGGTCGTGGCCGGATCCGGGCGGCAAAGCGCCTCGACCGGGGAGCCGGAGGGGGCAAATGGGCCGATCAGCTTCGCCGGCGTTCCGCTGGACCGGCCGCGGGTCATGGGTGTCGTCAACGTCACGCCTGACAGCTTTTCGGACGGCGGCGAAGCCTCCTCTCCCAGGGCGGCGATCGACCGCGGCCTGGCCATGGTCGAAGCCGGCGCCGATTTCGTCGATGTCGGCGGGGAGTCGACGCGGCCGGGATCCCACGGCGTTGCCATCGCCGACGAGCTTTCCCGAGTCCTGCCGGTCGTCGCTGCGCTCGCTGCGCGCAACGTCCGCGTGTCAGTTGATACGCGTCGCCCCGAAGTCATGACCGCCGCGCTCGATGCCGGCGCGTTGATCATCAATGACATCACCGCGCTGACGGGCGACCCGCGATCGCTTCCTCTGGTCGCAGGCCGTAACGCAGCTGTCGTTCTGATGCACATGCAGGGCGAGCCGCGGACGATGCAGAATGCGCCGCAGTATCGCGACGCGGCCGCCGAAGTTCTCGCCTGGCTGGCGGCGCGTCGGGACGACTGCCTCGCCGTGGGGGTGCCTCGCGGGCAGATCGCCGTCGATCCCGGCATCGGTTTCGGCAAGACGCTCAACCACAACCTCAGCATTCTGTCACGCCTGGCCGACTATCGCGAGCTCGGCTGCGCCCTTCTGGTCGGCGTATCGCGCAAAAGCTTTATCGCCCGGCTAAGCCGAAACGAGCCGCCGCAAGGCCGGCTGGCCGGATCCCTTGCCGCCTGCCTGGCTGCGGTTGCGCGCGGTGCGCATGTTGTTCGCGTGCATGACGTGGAAGCCACAGTCCAGGCACTGAAGGTATGGCGCGCAATCGCGGATTCAGGCAAGATGGACAGGGGTGTAGAGTTAGGTGCCCGCCACGTGTAGACTGACAGCAACAGCGAGGCGGCGCAGGGGTACTTATGGCTGATCGGCTCTTCGGCACGGACGGCATACGGGGTACGGCGAACCGCGATCCGATGACAGCGGAGGTGGCGCTAAAGGTTGGTCTGGCGGTTGGTGCGCATTTCCATCGCGGTCGGCATCGCAACCGGGTCCTGATCGGCAAGGACACGCGCCTCTCGGGGTACATGCTGGAGTCGGCGCTGACCGCCGGCTTCACTTCGATTGGGATGGACGTGATCCTGGTCGGCCCGATGCCGACACCGGCCGTGGCCAATCTCACCCGGTCGATGCGCTGCGACGTCGGCGTGATGCTGTCGGCTTCGCACAATCCGTTCGAGGACAACGGGATCAAGCTGTTCGGCCCGGATGGCTTCAAGCTGTCCGACAGCGTTGAGAAGGCCATTGAGGCGCGCCTCGCCAATGGCGCCGATGGCCAACTCGCCCAGCCCTGGGAATTGGGCAAGGTCAAGTGGCTGACCGATGTGCAGGGCCGCTACACCGAGTTCGTCAAGCATTCTTTCCCCAAGGGCGTCGTGCTCCAGGGGCTGCGGATCATCGTCGATTGCGCCAATGGCGCCTGCTACAAGGTTGCGCCGGAGGTGCTGTATGAACTCGGCGCCGACGTCATCTCGATCGGGATCGAGCCCGACGGCTTCAACATCAATCGCCGTTGCGGCTCGACCTCGCCCGAGGCGCTGTGCCGATCCGTGACCGAGTATCGCGCCGATCTCGGCATCGCGCTAGATGGCGACGGCGACCGGGTGGTCATCGCCGATGAGACCGGCGCCCTGGTCGACGGGGATCAGGTCATGGCGTTGATCGCCAAGTCCTGGAACGAGTGCGGGCGCTTGCTTGGCGGCGGGCTGGTCGCCACGGTCATGTCGAACATGGGCTTGGAGCGCTACCTGGAGAGTCTCGGGCTGACGCTCGAGCGCACCAATGTTGGCGATCGCTACGTCGTCGAGACCATGCGCGCGCGAGGCTACAACGTCGGCGGTGAGCAATCGGGGCACATTATCCTCAGTGACTACACGACGACAGGAGACGGATTGATCGCCGCGCTGCAGGTGCTTGCCGTCCTGGTTGAGTCTCAGCGGCGCGCCAGCGAGGTGTGCCAGATGTTCCGGCCGCTTCCCCAGCTTCTGCGCAACATTCGGGTCAACGGCGAGCGACCGTTGGAGTTCGACGAGGTCCAGGAGACGATCGCCGCCAATCAGCGCCGCCTTGGTAACAGCGGCCGCCTCCTGATCCGCAAGTCCGGCACGGAGCCGCTGATCCGGGTCATGGCCGAGTGCGACGACGAGACCCTCTTGCACTCCGTGGTCGACGACATTTGCGGCGCCATTCAGGCGGTCGCGCATTAGCACGACCAGGGCCGCGGCAGGAGCAGCGCCGTGCGCGGCCGGGTTCTGATCGTCGCCGGCTCGGACTCGGGCGGCGGGGCAGGAATCCAGGCCGATACAAAGACGGTCACCGCGCTGGGCGGGTATGCGGCGACCGCCATCTCGGCGTTGACGGCGCAAAATACCCAAGGCGTATTCGGCATTCACGACGTTCCAGCGGACTTCGTGGCGTTGCAGATGCGGCTGGTTCTGGACGACATCGGCGCCGATTGCATCAAGATCGGCATGCTTCATCGCCCGGACGTCGTCGCCGCCGTCTGCGCTGTGCTGGAGGGGCTTGCACGCCGGATCCCCGTGGTGATCGATCCGGTCATGTTCGCCAAGGGCGGAGACAGCCTGCTGACCGCCGAGGCCAGGGCTGCGGTCACATCGCGCCTGCTTCCGCTTGCCGCCCTCGCTACGCCAAACCTGCCGGAAGCGGCGTCCTTGACCGGCATCGAGTGCGATGATCCCGCGGCGCTGGCGCAGGCGGTTCTGGCGCTTGGGCCGGATGCGGTGCTGGTCAAGGGCGGCCATGGCGCCGGCGCCACCGTAGTCGACGTACTGGTCGGCGGCCGGCGGCCGGTGGTGCGCTTCGAAAGTGCGCGGATCGATACGCCGCACACGCACGGCACCGGCTGCACCCTGGCGTCCGCCATCGCCACGGGACTCGCCCAGGGAATGGAGCTGGCTGCCGCGGTCGAGCGGGCGCGGGCCTACGTCATCGAGGCCATCCGCACCGCGCCAGGCTTCGGCCACGGACACGGGCCGCTGAATCACGCCCACACCGTCGCAGCTTTTCCGGCCCGGCGCTGAACGAGCTCGCCCCTTCAGTCGGAGAACAGCGAGATGCCGAAAACGGCGCTGGCGAGCAAGATCGCCCAGACCAGGGCGCTGATCACGGTCGATTGTCGGGCGCTCTTCTGCTCAAACCAGTGGTGCGGCTTGATTCCCTGGACGGCGAAGACGACCTGGGCGGCAAGGTTGACGCAGATCAGGTTGACCACCAACAGCATAGCGGCGGCCATCGCCTCGCCGAAGCGGTCGCCGCCGGCCATCAGCCCGGCCGTCGCAGCTGGTGGCAGGATAGCGACCGCGACCATCACCCCGACCAGCGCCGTCGGCAGGCCGGTCGTCAGCGAGAGCGCCGCCGCCGCTCCGGAAGCGAGCGCGAGGACGATATCGCCGTAGCCGACGTGGGTCCGGGCGAGAAGCTGCGCGCTGTCGAGCCCGACGCCGGTGAGCGCCGCGAAGGCGGCGCAGCTCGCGATCGCCACCGACAGTCCCGCAAGGCTGGTTCGGATCGCCCGCCCCATCAGGCCGATGTCGCCGAGAGCGGCGCCAAAGGCGAAGGCTAGGTTCGGCCCGAGCAGGGGAGCGATGACCATCGCGCCGATGACGACCGCGACGTTGTCGACGACGAGGCCGATGCCGGCCACCATCGTGGAAAGTATGACGAAGAGCAGAAAGTTCCGGTCGATGACCGCGCCGCCCGCGATGACCGCATAAAGCTCCTCGCGGGTTGCGGTCAGAGCCCGGTGTTGCTGTGCCGCGCGTTCGTCTTCGTCCTCCTCGATCTGCGGCAGGGTGCCGTCGACCGGAATGATCGTCAGACGCCACGCGGTGTCCGTGGACAGCTGCCGCTGGATCGCGTCGACAAGTGATTGCCGCTCGCCGCTTCCGGTCAGGATCCTGACGAGGACGCGCTGACCATCCTCGATGGGGAGGACGTGGCAGTCGAGCGCATCGGACTCTTCGGCGATCGCGACAAGGGTGTCGGCATGCCCGCCGCCGGCGACGATCTCGATGATTTTCGGCTGCACTGTCGGCTACCCTCGCCGCGTATGAGCGCCGCGGCGAGCGGCTCAGAATGATCGCGCGGCGATGGCCGTACCGTCGGCGACGAGCGCCATGATTGCCGCTGCGTGCTCGCCGCGGAGCCGCGACGTCACCATTTTCCGGAACCGGCCGGGTCCCAGAGCGCCGCGCTGGCGACGCAGGGTGGACGCATCGGCGCCGCGTGGCGGCTGACCGCCGTCGAGACGCGAAGCCGTGCTCTTGAGCGTATAGACGAGGCCGCGTTCCGGCTCGCCCAGCTCGGTGTAGAGCGTGCCGACGGAACTTGCCGCGCCTGCCGCTTCTTCGTGCAGGCCCGAGCTCTTGGCGAGCTCCATGGCGCACTTGAAGCAGGTCAACGCCGTAGTGGTGCTGCCGGCTTCGACCGCGAGCCGGCCGAGATCGCGCAGGTCGCGAACCGAATCGGCGCCGGCGCCCGGCATGTACGAAACCGACCGACCGGCCTGCTGGAGCCTGCCTGCTCCGTCCTCGTCGCCGCGCGCCTCGGCGACCACGGCAAGCTGGTAGTGCGCGCGGGCGACGCCGGCAGCATCGCCCTGCGCCTCGAAGAGCTCGAGACAAACGCGATAACAGGTCTCGGCATCGTCGTATTCGCCCTGCAGAAGAAAGATGTTGCCGAGTTCATGCGAGGTGCGGGCGACGCCGACCGTGTCCTTGACGGCCGCGCTCGCTTCGATCGATCGACAATATCGCTGCGTTGCCTTGCCGAGATCACCGGCCGCCTGCGCGACGAGGCCGAGCTGGTAGCAGGCACGCGCGACGCCATGGCGATTGTCTTCGTCGTGCATCAAGGCGAGACTGCGCTCGTACCATACTTCGGCCGAGGCGTAGTCGCCGCGATGATAGGCGACCCTGCCGAGGTGGAAGCGGCAGTCAGCCAGACCGCTGCGATCGTCGAGGATCTCGAAGGCCTTGAGGAACAGGCCGAGTAGGGCGTCGGCGCGATCGGTACCGCTGTCGGCCGAGCGACGGCTACAGTTGCTGCGCCCCAGAGTCCAGACCAGGTCGCGCAACCCTCTTCGCAATGGCTCATCGTCGCCTGCTGGCGCGGCAACACGATTCTCGCTCGACACACGCATTCCCGAGTCGTCATGAAACAGGCGTGAGTGTAGTGCACATTGCCCATGAAATGCAAGAATGCGCGAAACGCTGTTCTACTATAGGCATGTAGACCACGCAGGGACAGCGGCCGACTGCGGCCGGGGTTATTCGATTCTGCGTCAGGACGTATCACAAGGTGGCCATCAGGAGACCGATCATGAACATCGACTTGAGCGGCAAGACGGCCGTTATCAGCGGCTCGACCGCGGGCATCGGCTATGCCATCGCCCGCGGGCTGGCCCGGGCCGGCGCCGCTGTCGTGCTCAATGGCCGCACAGAAGAAAGGACTCGGGACGCCGCGGCGCGGCTGAGCCGGGAGATTGAAGGGGTCCAGGTCGAGTGCGTGCCCGCTGACCTGACCACGACCCACGGCCTGCAAAGGTTCATGGACCATGTGCCCGATGCTGACATCCTCGTCAACAACCTCGGTATTTTCGAGCCGAAGCCGTTCCTTGAGATCACCGATGATGACTGGGAGCGGTTCTTCCAGGTCAACGTCATGAGCGGTGTCCGCCTGAGCCGGTTCTACCTTCCGGGAATGGTTCTTCGCGGTTGGGGCCGCATTGTCTTCATCTCAAGCGAGTCCGGGGTACAGATCCCGGCGGAAATGGTTCACTACGGCATGACCAAGACCGCGCAGCTCGCGCTTTCGCGTGGCATTGCCGAAAGCGTCGCGGGGACCGGCGTGACCGTCAATGCGGTGCTTCCGGGTCCGACACGGTCGGAGGGCGTCGAGACGTTCCTCTCCGCCATGGCGGCAGCGCAGGGCGCTTCGCGCGGGGAATACGAAGACGAGTTCATCAAGACGCAACGACCGTCTTCGCTGATCCGGCGTCTGGCCGAGGTCGAAGAGGTTGCGAACATGGTCGTCTACGCCTGCTCCAGGGAGGCCTCGGCCACCACCGGTGCTGCGCTGCGCGTCGACGGCGGTGTCGTCCGCTCCGTTGTCTAGGCCAATGTCCAAGCCGGTCAGCACCGGCGGCTTCTTCGTGATCGGTGACAGCCGGCTCGAGTGGCGACGCGTTCAGCCGCCGGGCGTGGAGCCGGACCCTGACCGGCCGACGCTGGTGCTTCTCCACGAGGGCCTCGGCTGCGTGCGCCTGTGGCGCGGCTTTCCCGATGCGTTGGCTTGTCACACCGGGCTCGGCGCCTTTCTCTACAGCCGCTCCGGCTATGGCCGATCGTCGCCTGCGTCCGGGCCGCTGCCCCTGGACTATCATCGCGCCGAGGCGCTCGAGGTTCTGCCGCGCGTGCTTGCCGCCGCTAGCGTCAAGCGGCCGATCCTCATCGGCCACAGCGACGGCGGTACGATCGCGCTCATTTACGCCGGCGCGGCAGTACCGCCGGCGCTTGCGATCGTCACCATGGCCGCGCACGTCTTCAACGAGGAGACGACGCTGCGCGGCATCGCCGAAGCGCGGGAGGCCTTCACCGGCACGGATTTGCGGGCGCGCCTCAGCATCTACCACGGCGACAACGTCGACGGCGCCTTCCGGGGATGGTGCGACGTTTGGCTCAGCCCGGCCTTTCGCGCCTGGAATGTGGAAGGCAATCTGCCGGCAGTCCTCTGTCCCGTTCTGGCGGTTCAGGGCGAGAACGACCACTACGGAACCGCGGCGCAGCTAAGAGCCATCGCCGGCGGTGTTTCCGGCCCTGCCGAGACCCTCATGATCCCGGAGTGTGGCCACGCGCCGCACCTTGAGCAGCCCGAGATCGCCTGTGCCGCCATTGCGGCGTTCCTTCAGACGCACAACATCGTCTGAAGACCTTCAATGAAAGACATTTCTAATATAACATCCGCTCGCGTGTCGTCCTTTTCGTCGCGCCGGAGGCGATCGAGCCGCCAATGGTCGACGGCCTCGCTGTTGCTTGCGCCGGTCGCAGGGAGTTCGGCGTGAGCCGCAGGCGTTCTATTGCCGTCATCGTCGTTTGTCTTGCCGCCGCGGTGGCTGCGGCTGGGTACGTCCAGCTCAAGGTGCCGCGGGTCGCCATCGCGACGCCCAGTCGCGGCCCGGCGGTTGAGGCGATTTATGCGACGGGCGTGGTCGAACCGGTCACCTGGGCAAAGGTGACGCCAATGGTCCGGGGCCGCATCATGGAGCTCTGCAAGTGCGAGGGCCGGCAGATCGGCGCGGGTGATTTTCTGGCCCGCCTCGATGATGCCGAAGAGCGGGCGCGACTGCGCGAGCTCGAAGCCCGCGCCGAGTTCCTCGAAAGCGACATGCAACGCTACGCCCGCCTGGTCGAGCGCAATCACGTCAGCGCCCAGACCTACCAGCGGGCGGCCAGCGCCTTCGACGAAGTCCGCGCCATGATCGCGGCCGAGCGCAAGCGCGTTGACGACTTGACGATCCGTGCCCCGATCGACGGCGTGGTCCTGCGCCGCGACGGCGAGGTCGGCGAAATCGTCGACAGCGATAACGTGCTGTTCTGGGTCGGCGAGCCAAAGCCGCTGTGGATCATTGCCGAGGTCGATGAGGAGGACATCCCCCGGGTCGCCATCGGCCAGCGCGCGCTCATCAAGGCCGATGCCTTTCCCGACGATGTCCTCGAAGGTCAGGTCGAGACGATCACGCCGAAGGGCGATCCGATCAACAAGAGCTTCCGCGTCCGCATCGCCCTGCCAGCGGACACGCCGCTGCTGATCGGCATGACCACGGAGATCAACATCGTCGTTGCGACCGTCGAAAACGCGCTCCTCGTTCCGGCGGACTCGGTGAGCGGCGGGCGGATCTTCACGGTCGTCGACGGGCGGGCCAAAGCCGTGGCGGTGAAGACGGGGATCGCCTCGCCGGCCATGGTCCAGATCACCGCAGGGCTCGACGATGAACAACCCATCGTCATCGCGCCGCCGGCGGGTCTCAGCGATGGTCACCGGGTCCGGGCGGCGCCGGGTTCATGAACGGGGCTTGATCGTGCGATGGCTTTCCCCCTGCGCCTCATCGTCGGCATCGCTCTGACCCACATCCGCGGGCGAACGCGCCAGACGGCGCTGTCGATCCTCGGTGTCGCCACCGGCGTCGGCTTCGCCATCGCCATGGCCGGGCTGATGGAGGGCTCGCAGAGCGACTTCATCAGCCGCATCGTCGACGCGACGCCGCACGTGGTTGTCAAGGACGAGTTCCGCGATCCGCCGCTCCAGCCGGTGGCGCGCTGGCGTGCCGATGCGGTCATCGCGCTCCGCGGAGTCAAGCCGAAGGACGAGTTGCGCGGCATCCGCAATCCGCGCCCCAAACTGGCGGCTCTCGACGCTCTCAACGGTGTCGCCGCCGCGCCGACCCTGCGCGGCCAGATCGTTCTCCGCTATGGCGGCAAGGAGGTCGCTGCGTCGCTGATCGGTGTTGAGCCGAAGCGCGAACGCCGGGTCTCTCAGGTCGAGGCGGACATGATCGCCGGCACCCTCGACAGCCTCTATACCACCGCCAACGGGATCATTCTCGGCCGGGGCCTGGCCCGCAAGCTGGCCGCCGACATCGGTTCGACGCTGTCGGTCACCTCGCCGGCCGGTGTCGCGCTGAAGATGAAGGTGGTCGGCCTTGTCGACAGCGGCATCGTCTCGCTCGACGAGGGCACCAGCTACGCGCTTCTGAAGAAGGTCCAGGTCCTGCTCGAGCGGCCGAATATCATCAACGAAATCCGCCTGCGGCTCGACGACGTGACCGCCGCGCGCGCCGTTGCCCACCGCGTCGAGACCCGAATCGGCTACAAGAGCGAATCCTGGGAGGAAGCCAACGAAGGCATCCTTGAGACCTTCGCCATTCGCAACATCATCATCTACACCGTGGTCAGCGGCATCCTGATCGTCGCCGCCTTCGGCATCTTCAACATCGTCTCGACGATCACCTTCGAGAAGGCCCACGACATCGCCATTCTGA
>JBBSCD010000090.1:0-10404 GCA_038250645.1 Rhodospirillales bacterium | reverse complement strand
GCCGGAGAGTGCCTTGGTGGTAAACCAGCCGCCCAGGCCGGGGATGCCGCGACGGCGGTAGTAGTTGCACTTGGCGTGGTAGATGTCGCCGAGCTTACCCTTGGTGATCCACTTGCGTGCCTCGGCGACCGGCGCATCTGACGTCTTCGGGGCGCCACAGGACAACCTTTCAGTGGTTAGGGATCGGCGGTCAGCCGTCTGCTAACCCCCGCTGGCGCGTCCGGGGCTTCAATCGCTCTGGAACCTCCACCAGGAGATGAACAGACGATGGCCAAGGAATCGAAGACCACCATCTTTGCCGCTCTCGGCGCCAACCTCGCGATTGCCGTCAGCAAGTTCGTCGCCGCCGCCTTTACCGGCAGCTCGGCCATGCTTTCGGAGGGCATCCATTCGACCGTCGACACCGGCAACCAGGGCCTGCTTCTGCTCGGACTGCACCAGAGCCGCAAGCCGGCCGATGCCGTTCATCCCTTCGGCTATGGCAAGGAACTCTATTTCTGGACCCTGATCGTCGCGATCCTGATCTTCGCGGTCGGCGGCGGAATGTCGTTCTACGAGGGTATTGCACATATTCGCCACCCCAGGCCGATCACCGATCCGACCTGGAACTATGCCGTGCTGGGCGCCGCCATCGTCTTCGAAGGCTTCTCCTGGACGGTGGCGCTGCGCGAACTGCTCGCTGGTCGCGGCGACAAGAGCGTCTGGGCCGCAATCCACACCAGCAAGGATCCCACTCTCTTCACGGTGCTGCTGGAGGACACCGCCGCGCTTCTGGGCCTGATTGTCGCCCTCGTCGGCATCTATCTCGGCCAGCGGCTCGACAATCCCTATCTCGACGGCAGCGCCTCCATCGTGATTGGCGTTATCCTCGCCGTGGTCGCCGTGTTCCTCGCTTACGAGAGCAAGGGCCTTCTGATCGGCGAAGGCGCCGACCCGGTCATCCAGGCCAACATCAAGTCGCTCGTCGCGTCTGACCCGGATGTCGAGGAGGCCCTACCGCCACTGACGATGCATTTCGGCCCGCACGAGATCATGCTGGCGCTCAACGTACGGTTCCGCGCCGACATCTCGGCCAATGCGGTGGCGACGGCCGTCGACCGGCTTGAAGCCCGGCTCCGCGAGGCTCATCCCGATATCCGGCGCATCTTTGTGGAAGCCAAGGCGGTCAGCGGCGGCGCCCGCCAATCGCCGCAGGCATCCGCGCCCTGAGCGCCCGCGCTTACTGTTCGCCGCCGCCTGCTTCCTTGCCCCACACCTTCTCCAGCCGCGCGTCGCGCCCGCAGTTGTACCGGTAGAACTGATAGCGCACCGGATTCTTCTTGTAGTAGTCCTGGTGGTAGTCTTCCGCCCGGTAGAACGGACCGGCGGGGCGGATGTCGGTTGCGATCGGCCGGCCGAAGCGTTGTTCCAGCTCTCGCTTCGACTCTTCCGCCGCCGCGCGTTGCTCATCGTCGGCGACGAATATGGCCGAGCGGTACGAGTCGCCCCGGTCGCAGAACTGCCCGCCGTTGTCGAACGGGTCGATGTTGCGCCAGTAGACGTCGAGCAGGGTCCCATAGCCGACCTTTTCGGGATCGAACACGACCTCGACCGACTCGATGTGCCCCGTGCCGCCGGCCGAGACCTGCTCGTAGGTCGGATTGGCGAGCTTGCCGCCGGTGTACCCGGAGATCACCGACTTTACGCCTTCGAGCGCCTCGAACGGATGGACCATGCACCAGAAGCAGCCGCCCGCGAAGGCAGCTGTCCGCAGGCCGGCCTCTGGCGGCGGTTGGACCTCCTGAGCTCTCGGCGACGGCGATCCCAGCAGTCCCGCTAGCAGCACCAGCATCGCGCCGATCAATGCTCGCGCCATGAGTGCCGGCAAAATAGCGCGCACCTTAAACCGGGCCCTCTCGCTCCGCATCATCGTCTCCATTTCAGTTCATCATAAAAACCCAGTCGTCCGGGCAGCCACGTTACTGAGGGCGCCCGCGCCACCACTTTCACTTCAACCGCCGCCTTAACCCAGGTTGATCTGGCGTCGTGCTCACACTGGTAGAAGGGGGCTCCAGACGCTCGCCGCCACCCAGGCGGTTATGCCTCGCGGAGATGTGATTGGCGCAGATTTTCTCGCCCGGCGCCGATATCTGGTTGCGGGTCGCGATGATCGCCGTCGCGAGCGTCGTGGTGGGCTTGCTGCTCGTCGGCGGCGGGGTCGTTAGGTCGGACTACATGACCCGGCAGAACGTTGTCCGTGAGCAGCCGGTACCGTTCAGCCACCAGCACCACGTGGCGGGCCTCGGGCTCGACTGCCGCTACTGTCACACCAGCGTCGAGCAAAGCGCGACCGCCGGATTTCCGCCGACCCACACCTGCATGACCTGCCATTCGCAGATCTGGACCGACGCGCCGGTACTGGAGCCGGTACGCCAGAGCCTCGCGACCGGCACGCCGCTGCGCTGGACCTGGGTCAACAAGCTGCCGCAGTTCGTCTATTTCAACCACAGCATCCACGTCAGCAAGGGCGTCGGCTGCGTCACCTGCCACGGCCAGGTCGACACCATGCCGCTCATGCGCCGCGGCCAGCCCTTGTTGATGCAGTGGTGCCTGGACTGCCACCGTAATCCGGCGCCGAACCTGCGGCCGCGCGAGGCGGTCTTCGACATGACCTGGACGCCGCCGGCCGACCGAGAGGCTTTCGGCAAAGCGCTGGTCGAGCGCTACCACATCGACGTCGGCAACCTCACCCACTGTTACATCTGTCACCGGTAGGCGCGCAATGGCCTCCTTACCGCCAGCCAACGATTCCCCGTCGGTGGATCCGACCGCGAAGGTCGCGCCGGATCTGGCCACGCTTCGCCACCGCCTCGCCTCGGGGACCGGCCGGCGGTTCTGGCGGAGTCTCGAGGACCTCGCCGAGTCCGATGACTTCCGCCGCTTCGTCGAGGCTGAGTTCCCGGCCGCCCTCGAGCTTTCAGAGACGAGCCGGCGCAACTTCCTTCGGCTGATGGCGGCGCCGATGATGCTGGGCGGTCTCGCCGCCTGCGGCGACATGCCAGACGAGAAGGCGCTGCCCTATATCAACCAACCCGAGATTCTCGTTCCCGGCAAGGCGCTCTATTTTGCGACGGCGACGCTGTTTGAAGGCTACGCCCAGCCCGTCCTGGCCGAGACCCACGTCGGCCGGCCGACCAAGCTGGAAGGCAATCCCGATCATCCCATGGCCGGCGCGGGGACGACCGACGCCTTCGCGCAGGCCGCGGTCCTCGAACTCTACGATCCGGACCGGTCGCGCGCGATCACCTTCCTCGGCCGGATCGCCACCTGGGACGCTTTTCAGGGGGTAACGGTCGGCCTGCGCGATCGCCTTCGCGAGAACAAAGGCGGCGACCTGCGGATCCTGATCGATACGGTGACATCGCCGACGCTGCGCCGCCAGCTCGACGACCTGCGCGCGGCATTTCCGCAAGCGAGGCTGCATCATTTCGAACCGGTGGGCGCGGCCTTGCGCCATCAGGGCACCCTGCGCGCCTTCGGCCGGCCGCTTGACGTGCATTACCGTCTCGAAAACGCGGCGGTCATCGTCAGCCTTGAAGACGACATCTTCGGGCCGGGACCGAGCCAAGTGCGCCACGCCGCCCAGTGGTCGCAGCGCCGCCGCGACCATCAGCAGGACGGCGATCTGACCCGCCTGCATGTCGCCGAGAGCACGCCGACACTCACGGGCGCCCTCGCCGGGACGACGCTGAACGCGGCCTCGCAGCGGATGCCGGTCCTGCTCGCCAACCTGGCCGGATCCCTTGGCGTGGGCGAAGGAAACACGGCAGAGGCCGCGCTGACGCAAGGCGAACAGGCGTGGGTTCGAACCGCCGCCGGCGAGCTTGCGGCGCACCGGGGGATCGGCCTTCTCGCCCTCGGCGCGCATCTGCCGGCCGATGCGCAGGCGCTCGCCCACAGGGTCAACCACGCGCTCGGCAACGCCGGCGTCACCGTCGTCTATTCCGAGCCGGTCGGGCTTGCCGCGACGGACGAGGCAAGCGCGCTTCTGGCGCTCGCCGAGGCAATGGCGGCGGGCGAGGTCGAGACGCTGGTCGTTCTTGGCGCCAACCCGGTCTACACGGCGCCGGCGGACCTCGACTTCGCCAACCGCATGGATCGCGTTTCCCTGCGCATCCACGCCGGGCTCTACTACGACGAGACCGCGTCCCACTGCCACTGGCATATCCCGCTGACCCACCCGCTCGAGAGCTGGAGCGACGCCCGCGCCGTCGACGGGACGGCGAGCATGCTGCAGCCGACGGTCAAGCCCCTGTTCGGCGGAAAATCCGTGCACGAGGTGGTGGCGACCCTGCTCGGCCAGCTGAATGCGACCGCCTACGACCTGCTGCGCGAGACGTGGGATGCGTGCCTGGGCGGCGACGAAAAGGCCTGGCGCCAGGTCCTCAACGACGGCTTCGTTGCGGACAGCGTGGCCCAGACCGAGGCGCCGGCGCCGCAAGGCGCGGCGGCGGAGGTTTCGCTGGCGATCGGCGTGCCCGCCTCCGGCGAAGCGTCCGGACTGGAAGCGATCTTCCGCCCGGATCCATGCGTCTGGGACGGCCGCTTTAGCAACCTGGCGTGGCTGCAGGAGCTGCCGAAGCCGCTCACCAAGCTCACCTGGGACAACGTTCTCGCAATCAGCGCCAGGCTTGCCGAGGGGCTGGACCTTGGCGCCGGCGACGAGGCGGAACTGACGGTGAAAGGCCGCTCCGTGCGGGGGCCGGTGTGGATCCTGCCGGGGCAGGCGGAGCGCACGATCACGGTCTTTCTCGGCTACGGCCGCAGCCGCGCCGGCCGGGTCGGCGACGGCGCCGGCTTCAACGGCTACGCCGTGCGCACCTCCGCGGAGCCGTGGGCGGTGCCGGGAGCGGCGCTGCGCCGGACCGGGAAGAGGCTGCGGCTGGCCACCACCCAGAACCACGCGACCATGGACGGCGGGGATTTCGTCCGCACCATGTCCGTTACCGAGGCCCGCGCCGCGCATCCGGACGAGCCCTTGGCGCCCACGTTCTACCCGCAGTGGGAGTACCCGAAGTACGCCTGGGCGATGTCCATCGATCTCGATCTGTGCATCGGCTGCAACGCCTGCGTCGTCGCCTGCCAGGCCGAGAACAACATCCCGGTGGTCGGCAAGGAACAGGTCGAGGCGGGACGGGAGATGCACTGGATCCGCGTCGATCGCTACTACGAGGGCGGGCTGGACCGGCCTGATCGCACCCTGTTCCAGCCGCTGCCGTGCATGCACTGCGAGCAGGCGCCGTGCGAGGTCGGCTGTCCGGTCAACGCCACGGTGCACGGCCCCGAAGGCCTTAACCAGATGGTCTACAACCGCTGCGTCGGCACCCGCACCTGCGCCAGCTACTGCCCGTACAAGGTCCGCCGCTTCAACTTTTTCGAATACGCCGCGACCGACTCGCCGTTGCTCCAGGCGCAGCGTAACCCGAACGTGACGGTGCGCGCACGCGGCGTCATGGAGAAGTGCACCTACTGCGTCCAGCGGATCAGCGCCGCGCGGATCGAGGCGCAGAAGGAGGGCCGGCCGATCCGCGACGGCGAGGTTGTCACCGCCTGCCAAAGCGCCTGTCCGACCCAGGCGATCGTGTTCGGCAACCAGGCCGATCCCGACAGCGGCGTCAGCCGGCGCCAGCAGAGCCCGCGCCAGTACACCTTGCTCCGCGAGCTCAACACCCGCCCCCGCACGACCTACCAGGCGCGCATCCTCGACAAGGCCTCGGACGGGGAGGCCTGAGGCGATGGCGGACGAGCGCGCGATCAACCCGCAGGCCCCGGCGCAGACCGTGCCGCTGCAGCCGTACGCCTCGGTGAGCGACCAGATCGCGATGATCCCGCTGCACTATCCGCTGCGGCGGCGTTGGCTCATCGGGCTGGGGATCAGCGCCCTGTTCACCGGCCTTCTTGTCGTCGCTATCGGCTACCTGTTCTATGCCGGCGTCGGGATCTGGGGCATCAATTCGCCGGTCTTCTGGGGCCTCGCCATCGCCAACTACGTCTGGTGGATCGGGCTCGGCAACGCCGGAACGCTGATCTCGGCACTGCTGCTGCTGCTGAGCCAGCAGTGGCGCAACTCGCTCAACCGCTTCGCCGAGGCGATGACCCTGTTCGCCGTCTTCTGCGCCGCGCTGTTTCCGATCATCCACCTGGGCCGGCCGTGGTTCTTCTACTGGCTTCTGCCGTATCCCAACGTCATGGCGCTGTGGCCCCAGTTCCGCAGCCCGCTCGTCTGGGATGTGTTCGCCAACGTCATCTACCTGCTCGTCTCGATCATCTTTTTCTACATCGGCCTGATCCCGGATCTGGCGACCGTCCGTGACAAGGCCCGCGGCCGCGTCGGCCAGGTCTTCTTCGGCGTGCTTTCGCTCGGCTGGCGGGGCTCCGCCGCCCACTGGCAGCGCTGGCGGCGCACCTACCGGTTCTGCGCGGCATTGGCGGTCCCGCTGGTGGTGTCGGTCCACAGCGGCGTCGCCATGCTGTTCTCGGTCGGTCAGCTCGCCGGCTGGCAGACGACGATCTTTCCGCCGTACTTCGTCATGGGCGCGATGTTCTCCGGCTTTGGCGTCGTCGCCATGATCGCGGTCGTTTTGCGCTCGACCTTCCGCCTCGACAGCCTGGTCACGATCCGCCACCTCGACCTGCTCGGCAAGGTGCTGCTCGCCAGCGGGCTGATGACGTCCTACGGCTATATCATGGACGCGTTCACTGCGTGGTACTCGGGCGATCCGTTCGAGCGCGCGACCCTCTTCGACCGCTTCGGCGGCGCCTACGCCTGGAGCTACTGGGCGGCGGTGATCCTCAACTTCGTCGTCATCCAGGGCCTGTGGTTCGGCGCCGTCCGCCGCGATCCGATGTGGCTGTTTTTCATCGGCGCTTCGGTCATGATCGGCATGTGGTTCGAGCGCTACATGCTGGTCGTGACGACGCTGTATCATGACTTCCTGCCGTCCTCGTGGGGCTGGTATGTCGCCACGTTCTGGGACTGGGCGCTGCTCGCCGGCACGATCGGCCTGTTCTTTTTCCTGTTTCTCCTGTTCGTCCGCTTCCTGCCGATGATCTCGATATTCGAGGTCAAGGAAGTGCTGCGCGAGGAGCGGGTGGAGGCGCGGCATGCCCCAAGCCGATAATCCGCGTGCGCTGCTTCTGGAATTCGCCACCGGCGACGATCTTCTCGCCGCGGCCGGACGGGTGCGCGAGGCCGGCTACCGACAGCTCGACGCCTTCAGCCCGTTCCCGCTCGAAGGCCTTGCCGAGACAATCGGCGACAAGGCGACGCGCATCCCGTGGTTCGCGCTGATCGGCGGTGCAGCCGGGGCGTTGGGCGGGCTCTTCATGCAGTGGTACGCGAACGTGGTCTCGTATCCGCTCAACATCGGCGGGCGGCCGCTCGCGTCGTGGCCCGCGTTCATCCTGCCGGCCTTCGAGCTGGCGGTGCTGGGGGCCGTTCTCGCCGCCGTCATGGGCATGCTGATCGAGAACGGGCTGCCGCGTCTGCATCATCCGGTTTTCGAAGCGGAGCGCTTCGGCTGCGCCAGCGACGACCGGTTCTTCCTGTGGATCGCGTCGTCGGATCCGCATCTCAGCTACCCCGCCGGCCGCGCGGTGCTCGACGATTTGGGCGCGGTCGCGATTCACGAGGTGCCGGCATGAACGGGCGGTCGATCGTTCTCGGCGCGTTCTGCGCGCTCCTCCTGCTCGGCGGGTGCGACCAGCGGATGATCAAGCAGGACAAGGACATCGTCTGGGGCGAGACCAAGCTGTTTGCCGACGGCAAGGTGGTCCAGGCGCCGCCGCCCGGCACGGTCGCACGCGGCGAGCTTGCCTATGAGGCGGCGCTGGCCGACCGCCCGGGGATGAGCGCAGCGCTCCTCGCCCGCGGCCAGGAGCGTTTCAACATCTTCTGTTCGCCGTGTCACAGCAGGCTTGCCGACGGCGAGGGAATGATCGTCCAGCGCGGCATGCCCCACCCGCCGAGCTTTCATATCCAGCGCCTGCGCGAGGCGCCCGACGAGCACTTCCTCCAGGTCATCGCCAACGGTTACGGCGCCATGTACTCGTACGCCTCGCGCGTGCCGCCGGCGGATCGCTGGGCCATCGTCGCCTACATCCGCGCCCTGCAACTCAGCCAGAACGTCGAGGTTGCTTCTCTTCCCGCCGATGCGCGCGAGCGCTTGGAGGGGGCAGGCCGATGAGGACGTTCGACCGTCGCCGCATCGGTCCTGCCGCCCTCGCGGCCGCGCTTGTCGGGCTGGGCGCGCTCGTTGTTGCCGGAGCCATCGCGGTATTGGCGGACGCCGATGTCATGGCGCCCTACCTGGTCGCGCTCCTCTGCTGGGCGACGATTCCCATCGGCGCGCTCGGCATCCTGATCACCTATCAGTTGATCGGCGGCGCGTGGGGCCTCGTCGTTGGCGACGTCGCCGCGGCCGCAAGCCGAACGCTGCCGCTGATCGCGCTCCTGTTCATCCCGATCTTCATCTTCCAGGCCGACCTCTATTCATGGCACAGGCCGGAGGTCATGGCGGAAGCCAGGGTCGCGGCCAAGGCCGGCTATCTCGAGGCGACCTTCTTCACCGTGCGCGGGGTCGGCTACCTGATCGTCTGGGTCGGCCTGAGCGTGCTTCTGGCGTGGGGCAGCGATGCGCTCGTACGCCGGCCGCTCCTGCGGACCGTCGCCGCTATCGGAGCCATTCTCTATACCCTGAGCGTAACCTTCGCCGCCGTCGACTGGGCGATGTCGCTGGAGCCGAAGTTCGCTTCCTCCGCCTACGGCTGGATTTTCCTGACCGATGCCCTCGTCGCCGGCCTCGCGTTCTCGATCTGCGCCGTGTCCCTGCTCGGACGCGGCCCCGATGGCCAAAATCCGTTCGGCGAGGCCGAAACCAGGGTGCTGAGCGCCGCCCTTCTCGGCGGCATCCTGTTCTGGACCTACATCGTGTTCATGCAATACCTGGTGATCTGGTCGGGAGATCTGCCCGACTCGGTCGCCTGGTACCAGGCTCGCGCCGGCGGCGGCTGGACGCCGGTGATCTGGGCGATCGGCCTTCTTCATGCGGCGCTTCCGTTTCTCGTCCTGCTGTCGCCGCGGGCGCGGGCGAGCTGGCGGATCCTGACCGGCCTCGCGGCGCTCGTTCTGGCCATGCGTTTCGTCCACATGGTCTGGCTCGTCCTTCCCGCCTTCGGCGAGCAGGGCTGGATCCAGGCGCTGCTCGTCATCTGCGCGCTGATCGGCATCGGCGGTCTGTGGCTCGGCCTGTTTCTGTGGACGCTGCCGGCCGGCCCGGACCGGGTGACGGTCGGCGCGGCGAGGCTGGGCCATGGCTGAGAGCGACAGGAAAGTGCCGCACAGGGTCCTCGTCCACGGCTACGAGCCCACCGACGTTCATGTCGGTCGCATCGCCTGGGTCGGGCCGGGCCTCGTTGTCGTCATCCTTCTCTTCGGCGCTGGGATCTGGGGCATGACTCAGGTCTTTCAGGGCCTCCGGCCGCCGGACCGCGCGACCGCGATCGAGACGAGCAGCAGGCCGATCCCCGGACCTCGACTGCAGGTCAACCCGGCGGGCGACCTCGCGGCATTGCGAGAGCATGAGAGCCAGATCCTGACGAGCTACGGCTGGGTTGAGCGCGAACGCGGGATCGCCCGCATCCCGATCGACCGGGCCATGGCGCTTCTCGCGGAGCACGGCTGGCCCGCTCCGACTCCGGCGTCTCCCGCCGCGCCCACGGAAGGGAGGCAGCCATGAGGCAATTTGCCGTCCTTCTCGCCGCTGTCTTGGGCATGGCGACGCCGACGCCGGGCCGCGCGCAACAGCCGTTCGATCCGTTCACGGCGGCGAAAATCGAGCAGCGTCCCGGCGCCGTGCTGCCTGCAGGAGCAACATTCCTGGACGACGAGGGCCAGCCCGTGCGTCTCGGCGACTATCTCGGGGAAAAACCTGTGCTCCTGGCGCCGGTCTACTACACCTGCCCCAACCTGTGCGGGGTCACCCTGTCGGGCCTCTTTACCGGGCTCCGGGGCCTCGACTGGCCGCCCGGCGAGGCTTTCGAGATCGTCGCCGTCAGCATCGATCCCGAGGAAACGCCTGCCGACGCCGCCAAGGCCAAGGCCGAAGCGCTTCGCATCTACGGCCGGGACGGCGCCGCCAGCGGCGTCCATTTCCTGACCGGCGACGAGGCAGCCATCGCCGAGGTCACCGACGCGATCGGCTTCAAGTTCGCCTGGGACGCTCGCATCCAGCAGTACGCCCATGTCGCCGGCGTCGCGGTCGTCACGCCCGGGGCCACCCTGGCCCGCTGGCTCTACGGGGTCCAGTATCGGCCGACCGATCTGCGGCTTGCCCTTACCGACGCCGGCCAGGGCAAGGTGGGATC
>JBBSCD010000089.1:0-10633 GCA_038250645.1 Rhodospirillales bacterium | reverse complement strand
GAAGGTCAGCCGTTCCTCCGGCCGGCCGGCGACGTAATGGAGGTGACAGCGCACCGTCCAGAGGAAGTCCTGCGACTTTCTGAAATGGCGCACGTCGGCGGAGGTGAAAACGCCGCGATCGATCAGCTCGCCCATGTCCTTGACGCGGTACAGGTACTTGGCGATCCAGAACAGTGTCTGCAGGTCGCGCAGGCCGCCCTTGCCCTCCTTGATGTGCGGCTCCAGGACGTAGCGGGAATCGCCCATCCGCGCATGGCGGGCGTCGCGCTCGGCAAGCTTGGCTTCGACAAAGGCGGCGCCCGTACCAGCGACGACCTTGCGCCAGAACGTGTCGTCGAACACGTCGTAAAGCTCGCGCGCGCCCCACAGCCAGCGCGCCTCGAGGAGGGAGCTGCGGATGGTCAGATCGCCCTTCGCCAGTTCGACGCACTGGTCGATGGTGCGGGTGGCGTGGCCGACCTTCAGTCCGCAATCCCATAACGTGTAGAGGATGTACTCGACGATCTTCTCGCTGTCGGCGCGCGCCCGCGGCGGCAGGAGAAACATCAGGTCGATGTCGGAGAAGGGCCACAGCTCGCCACGGCCGTAACCGCCGGTCGCGAGAATCGCCATCTCGCCCCCGGTGTCGCCCCCGGTATCGCCACCGGTTTCGCCCGTTCCATCGCGACCGGAGGAGGGATAGACGTGCTTGACCGCGAAGTCGTAGATGCAGCGCACCAGCTGGTCGACGAGGTAGGAGTTGGACTGCACGGACTCCGGCCCGCGGATCCGCTCTTCCTCGAACCGCCGCTGGATTTCGCCGACCCCGCGGTAGAGCGCCGCCTTGAAGATCTGCGTCGCGTTGCTGCGCGTGCGCAGCGGTTCCTGGCCGCGGCGGACCTGCTCATCGAGCTCCTCGACAAGGTCGCGCCGGTTAATGATGGCGCGGCGGTTGGGAATCCGATAGGCCATGGTGCTCGGCTTGCTATGAGTCCGCTGGGCGACCTTGCTCACCTCGCGCGGCGGCGAGCTCCATCGTCACGGGATATGTTGCCACAGACCGACGCCGGCAAGATACAGCCGAGGCGGCGGCCGGGCAGCGTCGGGTATCGCCGCCGGGTTGTGGGTCCGCTCTCACATCATCGCCTTCAGCCGGTAGACGAGGTCGAGCGCCTCGCGCGGCGACAGCGCGTCAGGATCGACACCGCCAAGGAGCTCCATTACGGGCTGCGGTGTATCGACCGGCGGCGGGGCGGCCCGTGGCGCGGCGGCGGCGAACAGCGGCAGATCCGCGGCGAGTCGGGTCACCGCCGACGATGTCTCGCCTCTTTCGAGAGTCTGCAGAACCTCCTCGGCGCGCTCGACCACCGCGGGCGGCAGTCCGGCGAGGCGGCCGACGTGGATGCCGTAGGAGCGATCGGCGGCACCGGGCGCGATCTCGTGGAGAAAGACGACGTCGTCCCGCCACTCCTTGATGCGCATGGTGTAGCAGGCGAGATCGTCGAGCCGCGCCGCCAGCGCCGTCAGCTCGTGATAATGGGTGGCGAACAGGGTCCTGCAGCGGTTGATCGCGTGCAGGTGCTCGATCGCCGCCCAGGCGATCGACAGGCCGTCGAAGGTCGCCGTTCCCCGCCCGATTTCGTCGAGGATCACCAGCGCGCGCGGACCGGCGAGGTTCAGGATCGCCGCGGTCTCGACCATCTCGACCATGAAGGTCGACTGCCCACGGGCGAGGTCATCGGCGGCGCCGACCCGCGAGAACAGGCGGTCCACCGATCCGAAGCGGGCGCTTTCGGCCGGCACGTAGGAGCCGATCTGGCCCAGGATCGCAATCAGCGCGTTCTGGCGCAGGAAGGTGCTTTTTCCGGCCATGTTCGGGCCGGTGACGAGCCACAGGCGGCGGCCGACGTCAAGGCAGCAGTCATTGGCGACGAAGTCGCGTCCTTCCGCCGTCTTCAAGGCCGCCTCGACGACCGGGTGGCGGCCGCAGCGCACAACAAAAGCGAGGCTGTCATCGATGACCGGGCGGACGTAGCCGTTGCCCGCGGCGAGTTCGGCCAGCGCCGCGGCGACGTCGATGGCGGCCATGCCGGCGGCCGCGCCGGCGATGGCCTCGGCGTTCGCGACCACCGCGGCGACAAGTTCATCGAACAGGGTCAGCTCGAGGGCCAGCGCCTGATCCGCCGCCCCGGCGATGCGGCTGGCCAGCTCGCCGAGTTCCACCGTCGTGAAGCGGACCGCGCCGGCCGTCGTCTGGCGGTGAATGAACATGGCGTCCGGGCCGCTCGCCAATTTCTCGGCCTGGCGCGCCGGGACCTCGATGAAATAGCCGAGCACGTTATTAAAGCGGATTTTGAGCGCGGCGACCCCGGTCTCGCCGGCGTAGCGGGCCTGCAGTTCGGCAAGGAGGCGGCGCGCGTTGTCTCGCAACGCCCGAACCTCGTCCAGATCGGCGGAATGTCCGGCGGCAATGAAGTCGCCGTTGCGGGCCAGCAGCGGCGGATCCTCGCTCATCGCCGCGCGCAGGGCGTCGACGCGGACGCCATGCTCTCCAAGCGCAGTCATGCACGCCTCCAGGGCGGCCGGCGTGCCGGCCAGATCGACGGCTTCCAGGATGGCGCGGAGCACGGCGGTCAAGGCGAGACCGTCGCGCACGGCGGCCAGATCGCGCGGCCCGCCGCGGCCGACGGCAAGGCGCGAGAGCGCCCGTTCGACATCGGGGCCGCCCCTCAGGGCCTCGCGCAGCATCCGGCGTGCCTCGGCCCGATCGACAAAGACCTGGACCAGATCGAGCCTTTCGTCGATCGCGGCGGGATCGGTCAGCGGCGCCGCCAGCCTGGCCGCCAGAAGGCGGGCGCCGGCGGCGGTCACGGTGCGGTCGATGGCGGCGAGCAAGCTGCCCTTGCGCTCACCGGCGAGGGTGCGGGTGAGCTCGAGGTTCCGCCTCGTGTGCGCATCGATTTCCATGACCGCGCCGTCAGCCATCGGCCGCGGGCGATCCAGGCGCGGCAGCCGGCCGCACTGGGTCAGCTCGACATAGTCGAGGAGCACGCCGGCGGCGGTGATCTCGGGGGCGGTGAAGGCGCCGAAGCCATCCAGCGACGCCACGGAGAACGCCCGCTCCAGCCGGCGCCGCGCGTTTGCGCCATCGAAGCGGGCGGCCGGCAGGACCGTGAGCCGGTCTCGCCAGGCGTTTCCCCGGTCGAGCGTATCGAGGCGCGCCTGTAGCGCATCGGCGATGAGGATCTCGACCGGTTCGAATTGGGCGAGGGCCGAGGCCACATCCGCGGGCGCGGTCGGGCGGGTGGCAAAGGCGCCGGTGGAGAGATCGATCCAGGCAAGGCCGGCCTGCCCTCCCTGTTCGACCACCGCGGCGAGGTAGTTGTGCGCCCGCGACTCCAGCAGCGTGTCCTCGGTCACCGTTCCGGCGGTGACGATCCGGACGATTTCGCGACGAACGATGCTCTTCGCCCCGCGCTTGCGCGCTGCCGCCGGATCCTCGACCTGCTCGCAGACGGCGACCCGGAAGCCTTGGCGGATCAACCGGGCAAGATAGACCTCGTGGCTGTGCACCGGCACGCCGCACATGGCGATGTCCTGGCCGAGATGCTTGCCGCGCTTGGTCAATGCGACGTCGAGGGCGGCGGCGGCCTTGACCGCGTCGTCGAAGAACAGCTCGTAGAAGTCGCCCATCCGGTAGAACAGCAGGCAGTCGGGGCAGGTCTGCTTGATCGCCAGAAACTGGCTCATCAGCGGCGTCACGCCGACGTCGGCGCCTGGATCCGGGCCCATTCCCGCCGCAGGCGGTGCGGACGCAGCTGTTTCGGCCGTTTCGGCTGTTGCTGACGGCGACGCCGGTGCGGTCGCTGCCGAGAGGTGAAGGTGTCGATGGTCGCGCACGCGCGCCCCGGCCCCAGGGTCTGTTGTGGGTCTGTTGTGAACTCAGGCGAGAAACCTTAGCATCGCGCGGACGCTTAAGGCTATGACTACACCCTCTCCGGGGCCTGCGGGCGCGGAGAGGGTGGCGTTAAGTGGCGGAGACGGCAGTGGGCAGCGCAACGGCGGGTAGAATCAGGGAAGTGGTCGGGCTGTTTCGCGATCGACCGACGTTCGAGGCCGCGGTCGCGGCCCTGCTGGCGGGCGGTTTCGAACGCACCGAACTCAGCGTCCTCGCCTCGCACGAGTCGCTGGACGCTGCCGGCAAGCCGGGAAAGCCCTGGCGCGACGTTCTTACGGCGCTCGTCGGCGAAGTCAAATATGAAGGCCCGCTGGTGGCCTCCGGGCTGATCTTCCTGGCCGGCGGACCGGTCGCGGCCACTTTGGCCGCGGTCGCCGGCGCGACGGTCGGCGGCATGGCGGCCAAGGAGTTCCTCGAAGAGGTGACGGTGCAGCCGCACACTGAGGACTTCGCCCGCTCGCTGGAAGCCGGCGGGGTTATCCTCTGGGTTCGCGCCGACAGCGACGAGCAGTGTCAGCGCGCCGGCGATATCCTTGCCGTGAACGGCGGCCACAACGTCCACGTCAGCGTGCGGACGCGCGAAAGCTGATCGGCCGGCCCGAGCCAAGGCTCGTGCATCCGGTGCATCCCGGGATCATCCCGTATCGCTCATAAACTCCGGAGCGGGAGGGCGAGGCGAAGGGCCGTCCGGTCGATCGAGTGCTGCCATCAGCTCGCTCCATTCGCGCTTGCTGAGCCCGCTGTCGGCCTGAGTCGGCGCCTCTCCGGCGATCATCTTGCGGACCACCGTTAACGCCCTCGCCGACAGCTGAACCGCGCCCAGGCGGTGCTCGGCGAAGGCCTCGCAGGCAATCGGCACCCAGCGGCGGACCGTTTCCAACATCGTCTCGGCGTAGACGCGGATCTCGTATTGCGCATGCGGATCGGCGCGCAGACTGAGGAAATTGAGCAGGTTGTGCAGGTCGATCTTCCAGTACCACTGGGTGTAGGTGGCGAGCGTCAGGTTCATCCGGGCGAGTTCGCGGGCGAGGCCGAGGCGATCGGGATCGCGGCTGTTCCCGCCGCTGCCCTCGTTCAGCATTTCCTCGTAATGGTCGTAGCAGCGCGCCGCGTCGGTGCGCAGAATATCCAGGATCCGCGCGGCCTCGGCCCCGGCGAGAACCGCGCCGCGGCCCTGGCGGTTGCTGTGCGCCTGCGCGGCGAGTTGGCCCGCGTCCGGCACGTAGTACTCACGATCCAGGATCGAGTAGCGCGCGGAGTACTCGTTGACGTTGGCCGTGCGATGACGGATCCACTGGCGGGCGACGAAAATCGGCAGCTTGACGTGAAACTTGATCTCGCACATCTCGAACGGCGTCGTGTGCCGGTGGCGCATCAGGTAGTTGATCAGCCCGGTGTCGTCCTGCACTCGGCGGGTGCCGGCGCCGTAGGAGACCCGGGCGGCCTGAACGATAGCGGCGTCATTGCCCATGTAGTCGATGACGCGGACAAACCCGTGATCGAGAACCGGAATGGGCGTGAACAGGATGTCCTCGAGCGCCGGCACGCTGGCACGCAGCGTCGTCGCGCGATGGGCGCGCAGCGCCTCGATCTCCGCGCGCTGTTCGGGTGTCAGTTTCATGGCGCTCTCCGTGGGGCCGGCGGGTCAGGGGCAGCGCTCAATGCGGCAGGGCAGGTATACAGCCTAGCCGGCGCCTGTCGATAGCGCGTCAAGTTGTCCGATTTAGGTAGCACGTGACTTGTCCGCTGGCCGCCGAGCGGCCGGACCAGAGCTCCCTCCAGGCACGGTCGTCCGTCGAGGGCTCGCGGCCGGACGGAACGTACCGTCCGTCGCCGCGCGACGTACGGGAGGATCCGGCTTCCTGGCGGGTCCCGGTTTCTTCCATGAACAAGGCATCGTTCACAGAAAGGAGGTATGCAATGAACAAAGAAGAAAGCGGAAGACGGATCGTCAATGAGGGAGCGATCAGTCCAGAAGCGTGCAAGAGGCTCTTCCCAGGCGCTGCCGCCGTGCTCGCGGCGCTTCTGCTTCCCGCGGCCGTTTCCGCCCAGGACACGAAGCTGCAGAGCCCGGCGCCGGCGCCGAACGCAGCCGATGCCTTGGAGCCGCAGAAGCCTGCAGCCGAAGATGACTGGCTGCCGGGCGAAGTCAGCGGCAGCGTCGCGCTAACTTCGAACTACATCGATCGGGGCATCACCAACTCGTCGAACGACCCGGCGATTCAAGGCTCGCTCGCTTATGCTGTTCCGGCGGGCATCGGCAACACGCAAGGCTACGTCGGGTTCTGGTCCTCGAACGTCGACATCGAGGGCGACAGCAGTACGGCGCACGTCGAGATCGACGCCTTGTTTGGGGTCCGTGGTGAGATCGGCGATGTCGGCTGGGATGTCGGCGGCGCCTACTATGTCTATCCCGGAACCCGCAGCGCCGACAATTTCGACTACTGGGAGATCCCGGTGGTCCTGGCGTACCAGGCCACCGACCAGGTCGGCTTCGATCTGGTCAACCTGTTCGCCTGGGACAACCAGTTCGATACCGGGCTCGCCAACTACGTCACCGGCAATGTCTACTACGACATCCCCGTGCCGTACGTCGGATTGCAGCTCTTCGGCGGCGTCGGCTACCAGTATGTCGAGGACGACTACAACGGCATCGACTGGCGCCTCGGCGCGACGGTAACCGTCAAGGGCGTCGACCTGTCCGTCGCCTACACCGACACCGATTACCGCGCCGGCGAGTGCGGCAACAACCAGTGCAATTCGAAGGTCGTGTTCACGGTCGGGATGGAATTCTGACAACGAGGAACAATGAGATGGGTGGCGCACGCGAGGCTTATCGTCGGTGAGGGTAAGAAGCGGCTTGCCAGCATCGCCAACTTGGACAATTGTCGTCCGCTCATGGGTTCCGTGCGGGCCAAGCCCGCGGGATCAAAAGGGAACACGGAAGGGTCGACCTCGACGGGACCCAAGCCGTGGCTGCCCCCGCAACTGTAAGCGGTAGCCGCTTCCGATACGCCACTGGGCCAAGAGTTGAGAACAAGAGGCCCGGGAAGGCGGAAGTCAGGCGACGATCCGCGAGTCAGGAGACCTGCCCATGGATGTAAGGGAACCGCCGCCATCCCGCGGATGGAGGCTTCAACCGCACGGTGGGTGCGAAAGGAAAGACCTATGCATATGGAACCCGGCGTCGTCGACGGCGCAAAACTAATCCTGAGCTACGCGACCGCCGCCGGCTCGCTAGGCTACACGGCCAAGCTTGCCTTCGATACGACGAAGCACGACGGTGTCGTCTCGCTCGGCATCCGCAGCGTTATCACTGCGGCCCTTGTCTTCAGCTTCTTCGAGATACTGCCGCATTATCCGGTCGGGGTGTCGGAGGTTCACCTCATTCTCGGGTCGACCCTGTTTCTGATCTTCGGAACCGGGCCCGCCGCCATCGGTCTCACTCTGGGCCTGCTGATACAGGGGTTGTTCTTCGCCCCGTTCGACCTGCCCCAGTACGGCATGAACGTGACGACCCTGCTTGTTCCGATCTTCGCCGTCCATGAGCTGGCGCGCCGTGTCGTTCCCGATAACATTCCGTACACGGACGTCAAGTACCGGCAGGCGCTTACCCTGTCGACGGCATATCAGGGCGGCGTGATCGCCTGGGTCGCGTTCTGGTCGCTATACGGCCACGGCTTCGGCGCGGAGAACCTTGCCCAGATCGCGTCGTTCGGCGCCGCCTACGCGCTGGTCATCGTCGTCGAGCCGCTTGTCGATCTGGCCGTTCTTGCCGCGGCCAAGGGCCTGCGCCGGCTCCAGGACAGCCGGGTATTCCATCCGCGCCTCTACCGCGCGGCCGCTTAACCCGTCACGACAACGGCCTCGGGGACAAACATCCCCCGGGGCCGTTTCACCGTTATGATGCGCCGTCGCGGCCGCCTCGCCGGGCTTACCGATTGCCGATCATCCACGACACGCCGGCGCCTGTTACCGCTACGTGCGCCTGACCGGATCGGGACAGAGGGGATCCCCAAACGGCTTGCGCCGGATCAGGCAAAGCCGCGATCCGGGGCACTTATCCGTCAGCGTCGACCGCTAGAACTTGTACTTGAGGACGACTCCGCCGAAGAACTGCGTTGCCGAAGCCTCGTCGTTGATCGCGGCCGCCTCGCCGGGCTTGCCGATCATCCGCGACACGCCGGCGCCCGTGCCGAGCCGCCAGTTCTCGTTAACGTCGTAGTTCAGGCCGAGATTGACGCCGACATCCTGATAGGTGTTGTCACCACTCATCCAGCCACTGCCGCCGGAGGCCTGCCGATCGGACTGCAGCGCGTTTCCGGACGGGCTCGGCGCCATGATCGTCGAATAAACCCGCGCGTTGAACTGCCAGCGATCGAGAAACGGGCGCGAGTAGCTCGCTCCCGGCTGCAACAGCCAGCCCTCGCTCGCGGTCCCTTCGCCCGGCGCGATCCGGATGTTGATGCCGGCGCTGTTGCGCGGATCTTCGGGGTCGCTGTAGCCGTATTCCAGGATCCCGCCGTAGTCCCAGGCCTTGCTCAGATCGTCGATGCCGCTGAGCTGCGTGGCGTCGAGATCGCCGTCGCGGTGGGGACGATAGCCCAGCGCGGCATTCGGCCGGCGTGCCGCGCCGCCTCCGAAGTCACGGAACTGATAGGTGCGAACACTGAGCCGCTGATCCCCAGACAGATCGAGCATGCCCGCCGGCTCTTCGCTCACCCGCGCAGCCGCGCCGTTCTCCATCAGCAGGTAGGTGTCCAGTCCGGGATCCGCAGGCACGCCCTGCGCGTAAGCCGGCCCGCCCGCGAGCAGGACCGAAACCCAGATACCTGTGATTGCTCCCGCCAGGGAACCCGCTCTCATGTTCGGTTCGCCTTTAGGCGCCATTATTATCTACGGTCAACCCGGCATTCATCATCTCAAGCATAGCGCGGATGTCACAAATATGGAGTCGGAAAAAACCCCGGCGTGTCCAACTTGCGCCCGCACTGACGCTTTCCAATCACACTGCGCGGCGGCACTCGCAAATCGCATGCATAGAATGGATCAGATGCACTTATAGACCGCATAACGAATATCCAGCGGCACGTCCTGATACGCGTCCGTCAGCACGGCCTTGCGATCGCCGCCGGTGCAGAGGTCGGCAGCGATTTCGTTGGCCGTCGCGGCACTGTCGAGCATCGGTATGTGGCGGATGTAAAAGCTGGTGTCGGTATAGCTGACGACGCGCGGCCCCTGGTAGACCTCCGTGCATCCGCTCAAGGCCGCAAAGCCGAGCGCCGCAAGAACGCCGACCCCTATCGTGCAGCGCGAAAAGACACTTTCCATGGCTCCCGCTCTCCCTCGCCGCACCGGCAGCAGTCGTGGCCCTGCGCCGCGTGCGTTCTATCTGCATCCCTCGTAAAGCGGCCTCATGCACCCGGCGGCGCCGAACACAGGCGCTGGATCAATTCCTTCAGCTCGTTAATATCGTCCGCGGACGCTTGCGACGCAGCAAGAAAGTCATCCAGCACCGCAACGGCCCTGCCGATCTCGCCCCGGCGGGCGAAGATCAGCGCCAGCTCCCGCCGCAGGTCGGCGCGCGCGGGCGCGATCAGTGTCATCCTCTCGATGATCTCCCTGGCCCGGTCAAGATTGCCGGAACGCAGGGCGCGGAAGCGGATGTTGTTCTGCAGGCGGAGAAGGATGTCGCGCGCACCTACCGGTTGATGATGGGCCGGTACCATCTCGGCATCCCGGTGCAACCGCTCCTTCAGCCGGGTTCGAAGGTCGCTGGCGCTGAGAACGGACGCTTCGAAGGGATCCAGGATCAGCCGCTGCCCGCGCGCTTCAAGGCGAATGCAGAAGTGTGCGGGGAAGGCGAGCCCGACGATATGGCCGCCGTAGCCGGCGACCGCGTGCATGTAAAGAATGCCCAGCGCCACCGGCAGCCCGCGGCGGCGATCGATGACCGCCATCAGGTCGGCGTTGCGCATGTCCTCATAGGTTTCGCTGTCGCCGGCATAACCGTGGGTTTTCGTCATCACCTCGAGAAGAGCGGCAGCCTGCATGTCGACACTGGCGGATGCGGATGTCGCCGCGGCCGCCGAAGCCCCCAGGGCCGCAAGATGATCGACATATGCAAAGAGCGACCGTTCGGGATGATCGAGGGCGGAAAGAGCAAGTGCGGCCTGAGCGAGGTCGATGGCGTTATCCGGGAGCGCACCGACGCTTTCCAGGTAGCTGCGCGGCGTCACAACGTCCGGGCCGGCTGGGGGCTCATCGGCAGCGGCCGCACCGCGACCGCCGGGCGCCGATGCCGTGCCGCTCATCGCTGCGCGCGGCCGGCGACTACACGCATGCCGGCACCGAGCGCGCTGGTGAACAGCCGTCGCGGCCCCAGCAGCGGATTGAGAGCGGCCGGGCCCACGGTGCCGGTGACGACGACCGTCTGCCGGCCCAGCGCAGCCAAAGCTTTGCGCGCAACGTCGCGCGGCTCCGCCGCGCCTGCCATCTTTCCCTCATAGCCGGCGCGGCCGCCGAACGCAGTCCTCGTCGCGCCGGGGCAGACAACGAGCACGGAAACCGGCTGGCCGCGAAGCTCTTCGGCAAGCCCCTCGCCGTAATGGAGGCTGAATACTTTGGTCGCGGCGTAGGTTGCGAAGTATGGAACCGGAGCGAACGCCGCCGCGCTCGAGAGAATGACAATGCCGG
>JBBSCD010000088.1:0-10994 GCA_038250645.1 Rhodospirillales bacterium | reverse complement strand
TCTCGACCCACCCGACCCGGCACGGGCCAAGCTGAACCCGTTTGGGAAACTTGCCCGCCGCCTCGAGACGGTCGATGTGCTGCGGTGAGTAGAGCACGAGATCACGCACCTGCCGCTTCGATAAGAACCGCATCATGAACACTCCCGATGAAGGGAGCGTCATGACGCCCCGGGGTTACGACAAAGCCCTGGGCGCAATCAGCGTATCGAGGTGGTCATCCCACTGCAATACGGCCGCGCGCATCTCAGCGAGGTAGCTGTAGCGGTTATAGACCTGCGCGATCGGCGACTGCGTTCCGCCGGAGACGTGGTTCAGGAGTTTCTCGACGACGATCTGCGGCACGCCAATCGACGCCATGCCGGAGGCGAAGGTGCGCCGGAGATCATGGATCGTCCACGGCTCGATCGACAGGCGGCGGTCGAGGTCTGCCTTCCCCTTGCTCCACCCGTTGAAGACGCTCGTCGTCGCCGTCATCTGCCGGTGCGCCGGAAACAGGAACGGGTTGTCCTTGAGCCTCGGCACCCCGGCGATCAGCACCTGCGCCTTCGGCGAGAGCGGGAAGGTGTGCGTCCTGCCGTTCTTCGTGACGCTCGAGGGAATGGTGCAGAGATCGTCCGTGATCCATGACCATTCGAAGCGAGCGACCTCTCCCCTTCTCTGCCTCGTGAGGATGCACAAGCGCACGATCGCATGGAAGGTGGCGGTTGGCTCGGTCGCCCGCCACAGTGCGACAAGCTCTTCGTCGCTGAGAATGCGCTCCCGTGGCTTGCCGACTGGGGGCGCCTGTATGTTCTCCATCGGTGACCGCTCGATGATGTGCTGCCGGACGCACCACTTGAAGAAAGCGCGCGCCACGGCAAACGCGTAGTGCCGTTCGGCAGGGGTGCTGCGAAGCCTGTTGAAGATCTGCAAGAGCTGCCGGGGCTGGATATCTGCTACCGACTGTCGTTCGAACGGGAAATGCCGGTTCAGGAGTCGGGTGTAGTCCTGCACCGTCCTCGGCTTGTTCTCATTGGCACAGTCGGCGAGGAAGTCGTTCTTCGCGTCATCGAACGCCACATGCGTCGGGCGAACCTTGCCAAGCTGTTTTTCCGCCAGTATCCGCCGGGCCTCCTTGCGGGCGTCAGAGAGCGACAGGAGCGGGTAGCGGCCGAGCTTGTGGCGCCGGCCGGAGCCTACGAGCACGACGAAGGTCTTGGCCTGCTTGCCAACGCGGATGCCGAAGCCTTTCAGGCTGTCGTCCCAGTACGTGCCCTCGACGGCACCACGGATAAACGCATCAGTCAACACGGTTGTTTCGATTTGTGTCGTTGATTTCTGTTACTCGAGCAGCGTCGATTTCGACTTTTAACCGAGTGGTGCCAGTAGCGAATCGATTAAGATGTTTCTCAATCTTCTTAAGCGCTTCCGCGATTTCATGCTCGGCCGGCTCGCCAAGAATGGAGAACCCATCAAATTGCGACACGTCCAGTGAATGTGTGCTGATCCGTCGCCTGCCCTTTATGTCTTCATATTCGACAACAACAATGAAAGGCCTGAGCTTGTCGTTCTGGTAGAGTTCGTGTCCACCAAAAAAGGCCTCGATTTTCTCGCCTTGAGGCAGCATGCCAATCGCTGCGCGGTTGCAACTGTTATTCAGCCGAACCTTGTGAGAGGTGAAATCCTGCTCGTCGGCCTGGAACCTGAAACGCACGTTGCACGCAGCACCCTCACCAATGTTTGCCAGCACGAATATAGTCATCGTTGGACGGCGGGAATGTGTGGTTAGATAGGCGACCACGTTCGGCTCTGTGCCCGCCTTGCGAAGAAGGCGGTTTTCCCGGATAAGCGCGTATGTAAGCACGCCAGTTACGACGGCCATCACAGCGATCACCACCGTTGCCAGTGCAGTTACTTCGCCTTGGGCGGAGATCGCAAGATTTATGAAATCTTCCATGATGCTGACCTCCTGATCCGGTTCAAGTGTTGCCGCGCTCGTCGGCGCTCGCCCGACCGGCCCTCAGATGTGCCAGCAATCCCGACGCGCCGGCTTCCTCGACATTCCGTATGAATGTATCGGTCAGCATCTTTTGGCACCGATTTGGCACCGCGAGGGCGGCGCATCCACGAGAAGCTATGGTCGTGGAGGGTACATCAACTTACTGATAAATATAACGTTGTATGTGCCGTGGGGTGCTATGGGGAGGGCCGGGAGCGGGTTACGAATCAGTTGCTCTACCACTGAGCTAAGGCGGCTCCGAAGCAAGAGGGCAGACGGATGCGCCGGTTCGGTGGCGGTGACGCAGGCCTGCATTGAACATGGCGCGGGCGGAGCCGGCCACGATGGGCTGTCTTTACCCCTGCCCGCCCGATGCCGTCAACCTTCGGACCGTCGCAATCCACCGAAGGGCAACCGGTTGGACTTCAGGCACGGAGGCTTTCCGGACTCAGTCGGCCGGGCGGGCGATCATCTGCGGAACCTGTGACGACATTCCCGGTGAATGCTCGTCGGCGGCGGCACGCATCAGCCAGGTCCGTGCCCGGGCCAGGTCGCCGTGCTCGGCTTCCTCGAGCTCGGCCATCAGCAGGCAGACCCGCGGCGGCGCGTCCGGGCCGGCGATCGACTCGAGGTTGGTGCGCGCCTCCCCCCACAGTCGCGCCTCCAGCGCCGCGACCGCGACGGCGATCCGGCTTTCGATGTGGCCGGGATTGCGCTTGGCCAGACGCTGCGCCGCCTGGACCTTCTTCAACCCGTCGTCGGCCTGGCGCGCCGCCCAATAGGCCTCCGCGAGCCCGGGATCGGGGGTCCGCTCCCAGGCGCGCTCAATGACGGCGGTCGCCCGGCGGTTCTTGCCGGCGGAGGTCAGCAGGACGGCGTAGCGGATCGCCGCCGGGACGAAGCCGGGATCGGCCTTGTGCGCCTTGCGGGCCCAATCCAGCGCCCGCTCGTCGTCGAACTCGAGGCTCTGCTTGTAGAGAAGTTCGGCGCGCTCGTGCGGCAGCTCGTCGGGCGGCATCAGCCGCAGCTTGGCGGTCTCGCCGAGCGTGGCTTCGGCGTCGGCCCACTGGCCGGTGCGCTTCTGCAGGTCGTAAAGCGTCTGCACCACCCACTCGCTCTTCGGGTTGAGGCGGTAGGCGCGCCGCGCCAGCGTCAGAGCCTGATCCCAGTCTTCGCGCTTCATGGCCTGTACCAGCAGCCCGCGGACGCCGAGGAACGCCGTCTCCGGGCGCTCGCTCATGGACTGGAAGAATCGCGCCGCGGCCTGCTCGTCGCCATCGAGCTGCGCCGCCTGAGCCGAAAGAAGCGTCACCAGCGGCCGATCGTCGACCAGCGTCTCCGCACGGCGGGCGTTCTTTCGCGCCGAACCGGGATCGCCGGCGGCGACGGCGACGAGACCGCGACTCAGCGCAGCGTAACCCCGCCGCTGCTGGCGATCCTGCCGCGCCCGGCCGACCGTCTTCGGCACCCGGCGAAGCGACCACCAGAGGCGGTAGAGCAGGGCACAGACGACGACGAGGGCACCGATGAGGATGAGGAGCACAGGCACCGAAGTGTCGACATGATAGCCGGCCCACTCCAGCGCGACCATGCCCGGCCGCTGCGCCAGCCAGCCCGCGAGGGCGGCGGCGGCGCCGAGAAGGACAATGATGAAACCCCAGCGCAGCATGGCTCAGCCTCGCGCCGCATTGAGTTGAGCGATGGCGGCCATGCGCAGATCGGCAAGCGCCTTCTCAGCCGCCAGCCGGTCTTGGGCCTGTTTCAGCCAGGCGGAGGCGGCGTCGGCGGACGCACCCTGCAGGCCCTCCAGCGCCTTGACCGCGCCGCCGAGGTTGCCCGCCTGCAGCGCGTCTTCCGCCTGCGTCAGGGCCGCGTCGGTTCCGCCGGCGGCAAGCGCCGCATCGCCGACCTTGCGCACCGTGACCAGCGAGGTCAGCCGGTTGGTCACGCTGTCGAACCAGCTGCCGCCTTCGCGCTGATAGTCGGTCTGGGCGACGCTGCGGGCCATCTCGGGAAACCGTGCGCGCAACTCGCCGAAGCCCGCGAGCCCGGTGTCCGCCCACTGCCCGAGTTGATCGATGGGCCCGGTCAGGGCGGCGTCGTCACCGGCGATGGCGCGCACCGTCTCGAGCTGCTGGGCGTAGCCGCCGGTGCGGTCCAGCGCCTCGGCCAGCTGGTTGACGGCGAGGACCGTCGCCGCCGGCCGGCGCGCCTGCTCGCCGGCGTCGCTGACCGACGAGCGGACCTGCGACAGGGACGACTGCAGAGTGTCCAGCTGCTGCTCGACCGCGCTCAGTCGGCCGCTGCCGACCTCGAGCTGGGAGAGCCTCTGGTCGATGTCCTCGAGCGGCTGTGAAATGTCGGGTTGCGCCGGCTGTGGCGCCTGGGCCGCCTGTTGCGGCTCGCGCGCTTTTGCAGCGGCCTGATCGACCTCCTGCCTCAGGCTTTCAAGCTCCTGCTGCAGACTGGCGAGGCGATTGGTCGAGGCGGAAACCTGGGAGCGGACGTCGGCCGTCTCGGACTTCAGCGTGTTGACCGACTCGGCAACGCGCACGCGATCCTCGTTCTGTCCCGGCGACGGCGGCAGATGCTGGGCGAGCATCCCGGCGAGCGGCGGAATCCATCGGTCACGAGTGAGGTACGCCGCGGCCGTGGCCAGCGCGAGGACAAGAACGCCGCCGAGAATGCCGGCAATGAACCCGCCGCCACGGCCACTGCCACTGCCGCGCGATGCGGCGGCGGGCGGCGGCGCAGCCCGAGCCGTCTCCATATCATCGCGACCGGCGTCATAACCGTCGTCTGAAAGGTCTGTGGTCGCTGAGGAAACCCCCTCGAAGGATGCATCCGTTCGGTCGCGGCGGGGCTGTTCGTACGGTTCCACGCCCGCCGGCACTTCCCCCGCGGCGGCCCCGTGCCCGGCGTCCATGTCGCGCTCTTCGGGCCTCGTGTCCACTGTGCCAGTTTCCGCGTCGACCGCCGCCTCCGTTGCGGGCTCCGCATCTGCACTCGGGCCCGGCTTGGCCTGACCCACATCGTTCTTCTTGTTCTCGTCCGCCATACCCGTCCCTCATCAGGTTCCCCGACCGGCTTGGGCGAGAGACTAGCAGGGATCTTCTGCACTTGGGGAGACAAAACCTGCCGTCGCGCCGCGCCGTTACCGGGCTCGGCGTTATTCTGTACGGATGGCGGCGACCATGGCCGCCTGGTCGGGGCGGGCGGCGATGATGCTTGCAGCCCAGGGAAGGTGGGCGACCTCGGATGCCACATTGGCGCTGAGACAATAGGCGACCAGGTGCCGGCATGCGGGCGTAGAGTCGGCTGCGGCGAGGAGTTCGGCGAAGATCCTCGCCGTTCGCGGCGAGTACAGGACGATTCCGGACACTGTCGACCGGGCGAGCGCCCGCCGGGCCGCGGCCGATAGCGTCCGCGCCGGTTCCATCCGATAAAGCACCGCGCGACGGCACGCGAAACCGGCGCCTGCAAGTGCGCCTCCGAGATCGCCGGCACTGACCGTGCCGGCAATGTGCAGCAGCGCGCCTTTGTCCGGTTCGCGCGTGGCGATGATCATGGCCGCCAGAGCGTCGACGTCGCCGCCGGCCGCTTCCACAATCGCGAAGCCGGCGTCGCGGGCGGCGGCCGCGGTCGCCTCGCCGACGGTGCAGACCGGCAGATCGCGGCGAGACTCCATCGCGGCGAAGGCGCGCACGCCATTGGCGCTGGTCGCGACCAGAGCCTGGACGCCGGACAGCGCGCCGAACAGATCACCCGCCGCGTCGGAGATGAAGACAGCCTGCATCAGCGGTTCGATCAGGCTGTCGATCCCGTGTTCGGAAAGGATCGCCGCGAGCGGCTCGGCGTCGATGCGCGGGCGGGTGATCAGAATGCACCGGCGCGCGGTTGCGCCCGCGGGCGCGCTCATGGGGCAGGCGCGAAAAAGCCGGGACCGCCTTCGGCGCGCAGCTCCAGGCCCAGCTCGCGACCCAGGCGCAGCGCGTCGTCGATGCCGCCGCTGCGCCGGCCGGTGATGAGTTGGCTGCCGTCGGGGCGCGCGATCAGGCCGGAGACGCGGAGCGTCGCAAGGGTGTCATCGGCCAGCGCAAGCCCCGCGATCGGCGTCCGGCACGAGCCGTCCAGCACCGTGAGCATGGCCCGCTCTGCGCTGATGCAGACATGGGCGCGCCGGTCATCGACGGCCGCCAGCAGCATCCGAACGGCTTCGTTGTCCTCGCGACAGGTGATCCCGATCGCCGCCTGGCCCACAGCGGGCAACATCACCTCGGTGGCGACGGGCCGGATCGCTCCGCGCGGTACACCCGCGCCTGCGTCGGCGGCGACCTTCAGCCTCCCCAGCCGGTTGAGCCCAGCCACCGCCAGCATTGTCGCACCAAGCGCGCCGTCGGCGACCTTGCGCAATCGGGTCGCGACGTTGCCGCGCAGCGGCACGACGCGTAAGTCGGGGCGGTGGTGGAGAAGCTGCGCCTGGCGGCGGAGCGACGACGTGCCGACGACACAGCCTCGGGGCAGAGCGGCGATCGTCTCGACGCCGGACGCGATCAGTGCGTCGCGCGGGTCCTCGCGGGCCAGGGTCGCGGCGAGGACGATCGGTGCCGGCAGCCAGGTCGGCAGATCCTTCACCGAATGGACCGCAAGGTCGATGCGGCGATCGAGCAGCGCCTCATCGATCTCCTTGGTGAACAGGCCCTTGCCGCCGACCTCGGCGAGCGGGCGATCGAGGATCCGGTCGCCGGTGGTCTTGATGACGACGATCTCCGCCGCGCCCGGCTCGCCCAGCGCCGGCTGCGTCTGCACCAGCCGCGCCCACGCCTCCTCGGCCTGGGCCAGCGCCAGCGGGCTGCCACGAGTGCCGATGCGCAAGGAAACGGCCGAAGGTCGAGCCGACGATGGCAACGGAAGCTCCCATTCCACGCTAAAGGACGTAGAGTAGCGGCCTGCGGGCCGCCGCCGAAAGGCCTATCACCATGTACGTCCTCGGGATCGAGACAAGCTGCGACGAAACCGCCGTCGCCGTGGTCAGCGGCGAGCGGCGCATTGTCGCCCAGCGCATCCTGTCGCAGATCGACGACCATCGCCCGTTCGGCGGCGTCGTTCCGGAGGTCGCGGCCCGGGCGCACCTGCAGCACCTCGACAGACTGATTGCCGAAGCGATGGAACAGGCCGGCCTCGGCTTTGCCGGGCTCGACGCAGTAGCGGCGACGGCGGGCCCTGGCCTGATCGGCGGTGTTCTCGTCGGGGTGACGATGGCCAAGGCCATTGCGGCGGTCCACAGCCTGCCGTTCATCGCCGTCAATCATCTCGAAGGGCATGCGCTGAGCGCCCGGCTCAGCGACGGCATCGACTTCCCCTACCTCCTCCTGCTGGTCTCTGGAGGCCACTGCCAGCTTCTGATCGCGGGCGGCGTCGGCGCCTACCGCCGGCTGGGGACGACGCTGGACGACGCGCCGGGCGAGGCGTTCGACAAGGTCGCCAAACTTCTGGGCCTTGGCTATCCCGGCGGTCCGGCGGTCGAGGCGGCGGCACTGGGCGGAGATGCGCGCCGTTTCGCCCTGCCGCGGCCGATGAAGGGCCGCGAAGGCTGTCACTTCTCGTTCTCCGGGCTGAAGACGGCGGTCAAGCACGCGTGGGAGGGTTTGCCCGATGAGGCCCGCAATGCTCAGGCCGCAGCCGACCTGAGCGCCTCCTTCCAGCAGGCGGCGGCCGACGTTCTCGTCGACCGGACAACCAACGCCCTTGAGGAATTCGCCGTGCCCGCGGGGCGCGAAAGAACGCTCGTCGTCGCCGGCGGTGTTGCGGCAAATGCGTGCCTGCGCGGCCGGCTGGCGGCGCTGGCCGAGGCTGCAGGGGTGCGGCTGGTCGCACCGCCCCAGGGGCTGTGCACCGACAACGGCGCGATGATCGCCTGGGCCGGCGTGGAGCGACTCCGCTTACGCTTGACCGACGGCCTGGATTTCGCCCCGCGGCCGCGCTGGCCGCTGGATCCGGAGGCGCCGGCGGCGGCCTTTGCCGGGGTCAAGGCCTGAGCCATCATGTGCCTCAGGACACCGACCGGAAGGTGCACGTTGCTCCGGCTGCCGGGGCAGGGCATATGAAGCCGATGCAGCGGGTCGGCGTCATCGGTGGTGGGGCCTGGGGGACTAGTCTGGCGATGCTCGCCCGGCGGGCGGGTCGCACCGTCGTGCTGTGGGCGCGCGAGCCCGATGTCGTCGACGCCATCAACCGCGACCATCGCAACGAGGCGTTTCTTCCCGGCATTGCGCTCGATCCGGAGCTGCGCGCCACCGCTGACGTGGGCGAGGCCATTGACGCCGATGCGGTGATCGTCGCGGCGCCGGCGCAGCACCTTCGCCCCACCCTCGCCGGTCTCGCCGGGCTGTGGCGCGCGGGTGTGCCGGCCATAATCTGCGCCAAGGGCATCGAACGGGGTACGTGCGCCCTGATGAGCGAGGTCGTCGCCGAAACGCTGGCCGAAGCGCCGCTCGCCATTCTCAGCGGGCCCAGCTTCGCCGCCGAGGTCGCCCAAGACCTGCCGACGGCGGTGGCCCTCGCTTCGCACGCCCCGGCCCTGCGCGCCGACCTGCCGGCGGTGCTGGCGACGGCGCATTTCCGGATCTACTCGACAGACGATGTCATCGGCGCCCAGGTTGGCGGGGCGGTCAAGAACGTGCTCGCCATCGCCTGCGGCATTGTTCACGGCCGCGACATGGGCGACAACGCCCGCGCCGCGCTGATCACCCGCGGCCTGGCCGAAACCGTTCGCCTTGCCGCAGCCAAAGGCGCCCGTGCCGAGACCCTGATGGGTTTATCGGGCATCGGCGATCTGGTGCTGACCTGCACGGCCATGCGTTCGCGCAATTTCTCCCTCGGCGTCGCGCTGGGGCGCGGCACGCCCCTTGCGGATATTATCGCCGCGCGCACCTCGGTCGCGGAGGGCGTCGACAGCGCCGCGGCGGTCTGCGCGCTCGCCGAACGCCACGCAACCGATATGCCGATCTGCAACGGGGTGGACGCCGTTCTTAATCGCGAGGCCGACATCGGCGAGACGATCGCAAACCTCCTGGCGCGGCCGGCGAAACCTGAGGCGTCCGAACGTAAGGGCCCGGTTCCGGGCCGAAATGTATATGAACGTCAATAAGACAAATTGCGGGGAGAGGAGACGTCGATGCTGTTCGTTATCCTTTGTTCAGACCGGCCGGATCGCGAGCATGTCCGGTTGCAGAACCGGTCGGCGCATCTTGCCTTTCTGGAAGAATACAAAGACCGCCTTTTCGCCGCGGGGCCGCTACAGACCGACGACGGCGCACACATGAGCGGCAGCCTGCTGATCATGGACTTCCCCGATCGCGCCGCCGTCGAAGCCTTCACCGCCGGGGATCCGTACAACCTCGCCGGGCTGTTCGAAAGCGTCGTCATCCGCCGGTGGAAGAAAGTTCTGCCGGCGGACCCGGCCGAATAGGCGCGAGGGGCGACATGGCGTTCTGGCTGGTCAAGACCGAGCCGAACAGCTGGTCGTGGCAACAGCAGCTTGAAGCCCGGACCACGCACTGGGACGGCGTGCGCAACCATCAGGCGGCGAACAACCTGAAGGCGATGGCCGTCGGCGACCGGGCCTTCTTCTACCACTCCGGCAGCGAGCGGCGGATCGTCGGGATTGTCGAGGTGGTCCGACCCAATTATCCGGATCCGGGCGATCCGTCCGGCCGCTTCGGCATGGTCGATCTGCGCGTTGTCGAGGCGCTGCCGCGTCCGGTCACGCTGGCGGAGATCAAGGAAACGGCCGAGCTTGCCGACATCGCCCTGGTCCGGCAGGGGCGGCTGTCGGTGATGCCGATCGATGATCGCGCCTGGCGTGTGCTCTGCGTCATGGGCGGCGCGCCGGTCTGATCGGTCTGATCGAAGTCTTTGCGTATGCGAACAGCCCGCGCCCCTTGTCTCCGCAACGCGATTCGCGATAAACCAGCACCGCCGGGCGCGGAGCGTCTTTGGCCGGCGGTGCGCGACTGTGCCCAACGAGAACGACGTATCATCCCAGGGAGGGCCATCGACCCATGAGCGAAGATCACGTGATCCCGGTATTCGACACCATCGCCAAGTCGGCGTGGTGCGACGAAGACACCTATACGCGGATGTACCAGAAGAGCGTCTCGGATCCCGAAGGGTTCTGGGGCGAGCACGGCACGCGCATCGACTGGATGAAGCCCTACACGCACGTCAAGGACACCAGCTTCGATGCGCCCGATGTCCACATCCGCTGGTATTACGACGGCACCCTGAACGCCTCAGTCAACTGCCTCGACCGTCACCTGGCCAAGCGGGGCGAGCAGACCGCCCTGATCTTCGAGGGCGACGATCCCTCGGTAAGCCGGCACATCACCTACCGCGAGCTCCACGAGCAGGTGTGCAAGTTCGCCAACGTGCTGAAGGACCAGGGTGTCAAGAAGGGCGATCGGGTCACGATCTACCTGCCGATGATCCCTGAGCTGCCGGTCACCATGCTCGCCTGTGCCCGCATCGGCGCGATCCACTCCATTGTCTTCGGCGGGTTCTCGCCGGACGCGCTCGCCGGGCGCATTCAGGACTGCGACTCCTCGCTGGTGATCACCGCCGACGAGGGCCTGCGCGGCGGCCGCAAGGTGCCGCTGAAGGCCAATGTCGACCAGGCGCTGAAGTCCTGCCCGACGGTCAAAACCTGCGTTGTGGTCAAGCACACCGGCGGCGACGTCCAGTGGAGCAACGGCCGCGATGTCAGCTACGGCGAGCTTATGGCGGGCGCTTCGGCCGACTGCCCACCCGAAGAGATGAACGCCGAAGACCCGCTGTTCATTCTCTACACATCGGGCTCAACCGGAAAGCCGAAGGGCGTGCTGCATACGACCGGCGGCTTTCTGGTATACGTCGCCATGACCCACCAGTACGTCTTCGACTACAAGGACGGCGATATCTACTGGTGCACGGCCGACATCGGCTGGGTCACCGGCCACAGCTACATCGTTTACGGGC
>JBBSCD010000087.1:0-11108 GCA_038250645.1 Rhodospirillales bacterium | reverse complement strand
CGCAAAATGATCCAGAAAAACAACCGCTTCGCTGAAACAGCCCGCGCGCTCCATCGTGACCTCCCGACACCGAATCAGAGGCCACCTATCGATTCAGTCCTTTACCCGTTTGTCACCAACTTCTTCACCCAATTACCCTGGAGGCGCTCTACCAACGGCTTGTTCCTGAACCTAAAAGCGGATACACTGGAGGAAATAGCCTGTCGTGCGCGTTTGGAAAGTCAGGAGCTGAATAGTCGTTGACTTGTAGGGTCGTAACCTTGTTCTGCACGAGGGTGCGCGGTTTTCGCAACCACAAAAAGAACGGATTACACCAATAGAACGGCTTTCAGGCTGAAGTTCAGACTGTAAATGCCGGCTGACGGTTGTGCGTCGGCGGGAGCAGGGCGTGTACGGCTGGATAACATCAATGTCCTGGGAGGGATCTATGCTCGGATATACATTCGAACAGCGACCCGGAAGCAAGCTGTCGGCGGTTGGACGGCCGCCACGCCGGCGGCAACCACGTCACGAGCCCTATGCGGATGGCGGCATCGAGCCCACGCTTGACGATCTGATGAGCGATCCACTCACCGCGGCGGTCATGCGTCGAGACGGGGTGAGTCCCGAAACCTTAAAGGCAGTCGTCATGTCGGCCCGCGAGACCCTCAGGTCGCGCTCGCCGGTACCGGAGTAGAGCATCCCGCGCGCCGGGCGGGCGCAGACGAGATGCGCCAACACTGTGATAGCGATCAGCTTCGGCGCCTTCGACGGGTTTCCGTCGAAGGGAAGTTGATCTAGCCCATCACCGGCTGCAGCGCCGGTTCTCGTCCAAGGAGGTCTGGGCTGGGACGGGGCGTGACCGGATGATAAAGCGATCATAGCCGGGACCGGCAAGCCGCCGCGTTCCGGCTTTTATTTGCCCATCTCGCCGCTCGCCCCGTGGGCCAAGTACAGCAAAGCGTCGACACTCCACCCGCTTCCAGTCCGCTACGCACCAGCTTCGACTGCTCCGCCGAAGAACCCCTCCCCTGCACGCCTCCCTGCTCAGCAAGGAAACCGTGTCAACCATTTATCCGGTCTATTCTGTCCGGACTCTATTCGGTTCATCCCCCCCCCCGCCCCTCACCCCTGCACTCTCCCTCCGGGTCCGCAAGGGGGAGGACGGGGCCCGCGACAGCGGGAAGGTGAGGGAGAAGCGACCGCACGGAGGTCCTTCGGCGACTCGGTCTCCGGCCCCAGTCCGTCTATTCGGCCGCCGCGTCCGCTTTGCCGGCGCCCAATGTCTCGGGTGCGCCGGCAGCGCCGGCAGCGCCCGTGATGCCGCGCTCCATCATCGCCGTCATCCGCCGGGCGAAGGCGCCCGGATCGACGACCGGTTCGCCTTCAAGGATGCGCGCCTGATCGAGGAGCAGGAACGCGGCGTCGGCCATCTCCGCCTTTGCCGCCTCTCCGACGCCGGCCCGCGCCGCCAGGCGGTGGATCAGCGGGTGCTTCGGGTTGATCTCGAGGATGCGCTGGACCGACTCGTCCAACTGGCGATGCTGGCGAAGCAGACGTTCGATGTTCATGTTGATGTCGCCTTCTCCGGCGACCAGACAGACCGCGCTCTCGGTCAGTCGCTGGGACCGGCGGACATCCTTGATGGCGTCCCCGAGCGCTTCCTTCAGCCCGGCGATCAGCCGGTCCAGGCTCTCCTGCGGCTCGGCCTCGCCCGCGTCTTCCGTCGCCGCCCTGCCTTCGTCGGCGTCCGCAATCGTGCTCAGATCGGTGCCGGCAGCCGCCGCCGAGCGGAACGGCTTGTCCTTGTAGGTTCGCATCACCGGCAGCCAGAACTCGTCGATCGGGTCGGTCAACAGCAGCACCTCGACGCCCTTGGCGCGAAAACCCTCAAGCTGCGGGCTGCGCCTGAGCGCCTCGATGTCGGCGCCGCTGATGGTGTAGATGGCGTCCTGTCCCGGCTTCATCCGCTCGACATAGACCGCCAGTGAGGTCAGCCCGTCGCCGGCGGTGCTGTAGAACCGGGAGAGATCGAGAATGCGTTCACGGTTCTCGAAGTCCTCGTAGATGCCCTCCTTGAGCACCGCGCCGAAAGCGTCCCAGAAGGTGTCGTACTCTTCGGCAGTCTCCGCCTTGCGGCCAAGTTCGTCGAGCACGCGCTTGACGATCCCGCTCTTCATCTTCGCCAGACGCGGATCATGCTGGAACGTCTCGCGGCTGATGTTGAGCGGCAGATCTTCGGAGTCGACGATTCCGCGCAGAAAGCGCAGGTAGGAGGGCAGCAGCCCGGTGCAGTCGTCGGTAATGAAGACCCGCTTGACGAACAGCTTGACCTTCGGCTTGCGCTCCGAGTCGAACAGGTCGAACGGCGCGCTCGACGGCACGAAAAGGAGGCTGGTGTAGGAGACCACCCCTTCCACCGTGTTGTGAATCACCAGCCACGGGTCGTCATAGGCATGGCTGACGTGATGGTAGAACTCCTTGTACTGATCTTCCGTGATGTCCTTCTTCGGCCGGGTCCAAAGCGACGAAGCCGCATTCAGCGTCTCTTCACCGCCGCCATCTCCAGAACCGCCTTCGGCTTGCCCCTCGCCTTCACCCGCTGCGTCCTTTGCACTGTCCGCCGGCGCCGGCTCAACGAGGACGATGGGAAAGCCGATGTGGTCGGAGTAGGTCTTGACGATCCGGCGAATGCGCTCCGGCTCGAGGAATCCGTCCTCGTCGGGCTTGAGGTGGAGGATGACGGTCGTCCCCCGCTGGTCGCGCTGGGCGTCGTCGATTGTGAAGGCGCCCTTGCCGTCGGATGACCAGCTCCAGGCCTTGTCCTCTCCGGCGCGCCGCGTGATGACATCGACGCTGTCGGCAACCATGAACGCCGAGTAGAAGCCGACGCCGAACTGGCCGATCAGCGCCACGTCCTTCCTTGCATCGCCGGTGAGCTGGGTCACGAAAGACTGCGTTCCCGAACGCGCGATCGTGCCCAGGGTCTCGACCAGCTCGTCGTGGTTCATGCCGATACCGTTATCGCTGACGCTCAGCGTTCGCGCCGCCTTGTCGATGTCCAGCTTGATCTTGAAGTCGCTGTCGCCGTCGCACAGCGCCGGTTCCGTCAGCGCCGCATAGCGCAGCCGGTCACAGGCGTCCGAGGCGTTGGAGATGAGTTCGCGGAGAAAAATCTCCTTATGCGTATACAGCGAATGCGCGACGATATCGAGAAGTCGGCCGACTTCAGTCTGAAAGGTAAAGGTTTCACGAGCCATGGCGGCGGATCAATCCCCTCATTTTGTAACTCATTGCTGCGCCGTGATATGTCGTGAAGCGGGCCGGCCCGCAAGTGCGTCCGGCGCCGCCGCGTGGATCAGCCTGCGCCTCTGGGGACGCAGAAACGCTAACGGCCGTAGGTGCCGATCAGCACAGCGTCGGCGAGCAGATGGCGTTCGGCCGCCCGTTCGACCTCGCGGCCATCAGCCGGCTCGTCGATCTCGAGACGGTCGACCGAGAGGGCCATCAGGCGAAAGTGGTAGTGGTGGACTCCATGCCCGCGCGGCGGACAGGGGCCGCCGTAGCCGCTGCGCTTGAAGTCGTTTGTCGCCTGACGGATCGAGCCCACATGGGCGTCCGCGGCGTAGCCGGCGCCAAGTTCGGTGATGTTTGCCGGTATGTCGAAGACCACCCAGTGATACCACGTCCCGACCGGCGCATCGGGGTCTGTGAGGACGAGGGCGAAGCTGCGCGTTTCGGGCGGGGCGCCCTGCCAGGCGAGCGGGGGCGAGGCATCGGCGCCGTCGCAGGTGTGTGCCGGCGGGATCCGCTCGCCCGCGCTGAAGGCGGCGCTCAACAGGGCCAGGCTCATGATGATCTCCCTCATGCGGATACTCCGATGTATTTCGGCTATTCGGCTCTTTGAGCCTGCTCCGTTGCCGCCTCCAGCGCAAGGCGGCGCTTCGGCGCCAGGAACAGACCTGCGCCGGACAGATCGTGTGCTCGCTACAACCTCGCAGCGTGTGATTGACGCCTGAGCCCGCCGCGCCTATAAGGCGCGCGGGCCACGGCCTCCCAACGGGTCGCGACCCATCTGCAAGGATGGGAGTAAATCTTGATGACGACTCCTCCGCGGCCGGATGTCCGGCCGGCCAACCCCTGCTTTTCTTCAGGTCCCTGCGCCAAGCGCCCCGGCTGGTCGACGGGTGCGCTCACGGGCGCGCTGGTGGGGCGCTCGCACCGCTCCAGGCCCGGCAAGGCCAAGCTCAAGAATGTCATCGAGAGCAGCCGGGCGCTGCTCCGGGTGCCGGCCGACTACCGCATCGGCATCGTCCCGGCGTCGGACACCGGCGCGGTCGAGATGGCGATGTGGTCGCTGCTGGGGGGGCGCGGCGTCGACGTGCTGGCGTGGGAAAGCTTCGGCCAAGGCTGGGCCACGGACACCGTCAAGCAGCTCAGGCTCGCCGACGCCCGCATCCTCAAGGCCGACTACGGCGCGCTGCCGGATCTGGCCGAGGTCGACTTCGCCCGCGACGTGGTCTTCACCTGGAACGGAACCACCTCCGGAGTCGCCGTGCCGAACGGCGACTGGATCGCGGCCGATCGCGACGGCCTGACCATCTGCGACGCGACCTCGGCGGTCCTCGCCTGGGACCTGCCGTGGGACAGGCTCGACGTCACGACCTATTCCTGGCAGAAGGTGATGGGCGGCGAGGCTCAGCACGGGATGATCATCCTTTCGCCCCGGGCCACCGACAGGCTCGAGAGCTACACGCCGGCTTGGCCGCTGCCGAAGATCTTCCGCCTGACCAAGGGCGGCAAGCTGATCGAGGGGATCTTTGCCGGCGAGACGATCAACACGCCGTCGATGCTGGCGGTGGAGGACGCGCTAGACGCGCTGAAGTGGGCCGACGAGGTCGGCGGTCTCGACGCGCTGATCGGCCGGGCGAAGGCCAACTCGGGTGCCATTGCCGGCTGGGTGGGGCGCACGGCGTGGGTCGATTTCCTTGCCGCCGAGCCTGAGATCCGGTCGCGAACGTCGGTGTGCCTGAAGCTGGTCGAGCCTTCGCTCGATGCCGCGGCGCAGGCGGCGGTGGCCAAGAAGATGGCCGCTGTGCTGGAGTCGGAAGGCGTCGCCTACGACATCGGCGCGTACCGCGACGCGCCGCCGGGCCTGCGCATCTGGGCCGGCGCGACGGTCGAGACGGCCGACATCGAGGCGCTGTTCCCGTGGCTCGACTGGGCCTACGCGGCGGTGCTTTCGGAGCACGCCGCCGCCCCGACCGCGGTCGCCTGAGCGCGCTCCGGCCGACCCGTCATTCGCTTCCGCTCCCGGACCTTTCCCTCTCGAAGAAGAGACCATGAAGCCATGCCCAAGGTGCTGATTTCCGACAGCATGGGACCGCAGGCCGCGCAGATCTTCCGCGACCGTGGGCTCGACGTCGATGTGAAGACCAAGATGAGCGCGGGCGAACTCGCCGCGTCCATCGGCAGTTACGACGGGCTTGCGATCCGCTCGGCGACGAAAGTGACGCCCGAGATCGTCGCCGCCGCCGACCGGCTCAAGGTCATCGGTCGCGCCGGCATCGGCGTCGACAACGTCGACCTTGCCGCGGCCACCGCGCGCGGGATCGTGGTGATGAACACGCCTTTCGGCAATTCGATCACCACCGCCGAGCACGCCATGGCGATGATGATGGCGCTGGCCCGGCAGATCCCCCAGGCCAACGCCTCGACCCACGCCGGCAAGTGGGAGAAATCCCGGTTCATGGGAGTCGAGATTGCCGGCAAGACGCTGGGCATCATCGGCTGCGGCAACATCGGCTCGATTGCGGCCGATCGCGCGCAGGGCCTGAAGATGAAGGTGATCGCCTACGACCCCTACCTCTCGCCGGAGCGCGCGGAAGACCTGGCCGTCGAGAAGGTCGATCTTGACGCCCTGTTCGCGCGAGCAGATTTCATCAGCCTGCACGCGCCGGCCACGGATGCGACCCGCGGCATCATCAATGCGGCGAACATCGCCAGGATGAAGCCGGGCGTGCGGATCATCAACTGTGCCCGCGGCGCGCTGGTCGTCGAGGACGATCTCAGGGCTGCCCTGGAGTCGGGCCAGGTCGCCGGCGCGGCCCTCGACGTGTTTGCAAAGGAGCCGGCGCGCGAAAGCACCCTGTTCGGGATGGAGCAGGTGGTCGCGACGCCGCACCTCGGCGCGTCGACCACGGAGGCCCAGGAGAAGGTGGCGATGCAGGTTGCCGAACAGATGGCCGACTTCCTGCTGACCGGCGCTGTCGTCAATGCGCTCAACCTGCCCTCGGTCAGCGCCGAGGAGATGCCGAAGCTGCGGCCCTACATGAGGCTGGCCGGTCAGATCGGGAGCTTCGCCGGCCAGCTCGTCGAAAGCGCGCTCACCGCGGTCGCCATCGAATTCGACGGCCACGCTGCGCGGCTGAATTCCAGGCCGCTGACGGCGCTGGTGCTGGAGGGCCTGCTGTCGCCGCAGATGGAATCGGTCAACATGGTCAACGCGCCGTCGATTGCCCAGGCGCGGGGGATCGATGTTGCCGAGGTCAAGCACGAGCGCGGCGGCGCCTACCAGACGATGATCAAGCTCACCGTCACCACCGAGGCTCAGACCCGGACCATCGCCGGGACGCTGTTCAACGGCGACCAGCCGCGTATCGTCGAGGTCAAGGGGATCCCCATCGACGCCAGGCTGAGCCCGCACATGCTGTTCATCACCAACAAGGACCGCCCCGGCTTCATCGGACGGCTTGGTACGGTGCTGGGCGATGCGGGGATCAACATCGCCACCTTCAATCTGGGCCGCAACCGCGCCGGCGGCGACGCCATCGCCCTGATCGAGGTGGACGATGCGCCGAGCGAAGCGGTTCTCGATGAGATCCGGGCCATTCCCGACGTTATTCGAGCCAAGGCCTTGCGCTTCTGAGTACACCTGATACCGGATCAGGGACCGCCGAGCCACAAAGCGTGCCAAGAGGGACGCGACGACAGCGTCAGGCGGGGCGGAGGGTGCAGAACCGCCCCCCGCCGGCGAAGGTGTCTACAACGGCACGCGCCCGTAAAGAAGAACGACGAGGGTCGCTGTAGCGATAATCAGTGGAGCTGCGAACTCCTTGACGATCATCTTGAAGGCCAGATTACGTGCTACGGTTTTATTCATTGTTGTCACCTCGTGTACGGCTGACCTCCCCCGCGAGCAAAATTAATTACGTTAGATTCAGCGGACTTGACTCCCATGTGCATGATCGTTTCGTGAAGACGGATCGGTCATGCTGGAGGACGCTCTGCGGCGTCGCCGCAACGGTAACCGCCGGGGCACCACCCGGCGCAATCTGCTCCCAACCTGTTTCCGGAGCCCCTGAAGTGGTCGGAGGTCGCTGACCTCCGTCGCTCCCTAGGAACGAACTTTAGCCGATTTTCGGTACACGACGAAGAGCGGCCTCGTGATGATGTTGCGAAGGCACATGAGGTGTTTTAATTCAGCAACACCGTCAGTCGCGAAACCGGCTCCCGCCGGCCTGTCCGCGGTCATAAATAACCCATGTGGGTTCAAATATATTGATGCTACCACCTCCGGGCGCTAGTTTGTCGATTTACAGACCTGCCCGGGCAGATCCAGACCGTGTCTATCGAGCATTCAAATGCCATGTCGCGGCCGCACTTCTTGCGGCGGAGCGGAGCGCTCATGGTTCTGATCGGCTTCGCCCTATCCGCTCTGGGCGCGTGTGCGCCGAATGGGCTGGAGCAGACGGCGGCCGCGGCGGCGGAGCTTTCGCCTTCAGCCAGCGTCTACGTTGCAATACCTCCGGACGGCCGATTTGCCGGTCACATCTATCCGGAGTCCGGCCGGCGCCTCGCTCGGCTCATCGTCCGCGCCTTCGCTCCCCATGTGCGTGCGGTCAAAGTGGCCGCCGAGGCCGAGAACGAGGAGGCGGCGCTGGCCAGCGCTCGGGACGGTGGCTTCACCTACCTCGCCGCTTCTCGCCTTCTTCGTTGGGAGGATCGCGCCGGCGCCTGGTCGGGCATGGCTGACGCGGCGGAAATCAGGATCGCGCTGATCGAGACGCGCAGCGGTGACGCCGCCGATATTGTGGTCATCGCCGGCCGGGACGCTCGAAACGGGGCAGTGGGCAGCAGAGGCGTGCCCGAAGACCTGCTCGTTAGGCCGCTTGAGGCTTATGTCGCGCGTGTGCTCGCCGGGCCGGTCGACGATCCGTCGCACGCCTCTCGTTGAAAGCTGCGGCCGGGCCGGCAGTTCGACAAAACCATCGCGGCCGGCCGTTCAAGCTGCTGAAATGGGTCGGTCTCGCCAAGGAGCGCCGCCCATGCTGATGACCGCTGACGATTACCGCGAGTCCCTGCGCCGCCTTAGCCCGCGTGTGTTCTTGAACGGCCGCGCAGTCGAAAGCGTCGCCGACGAGCCGCTGCTCGCCCCCGGCGTCAATGCCGTCGGCGTCACCTACGATCTGGCCCACGAGCCCGCGCATGCGGCGCTCATGACCGCCCGGCAGGGGACATCCGGCAAAATCGTCAACCGAATGCTCCATGTCGACGAGACGACGCAGGATCTGCTCGCCAAGCTCGAAGCCGTCCGTCTCGTCTGCGCGACGGCCGGATGTGCTCAGCGCTATCTGAATCATGACGCCTTCACCGCCCTATTCCAGGCCACGCGTCGGGCCGACTCGGCCCACGGCACCGACTACCACGCCCGCTTCCTTGCCTACCTGCACGCGATCCAGGAAGAGGATCTGACGCTGGGCATCGCCATGACCGACGCCAAGGGCGACCGCTCGAGGCGGCCCGGCCAGCAACAGAACCCCGACGTGTACGTTCACATCAAAGAGCGGCGGCCGGACGGCATCGTCATTCGTGGCGCCAAGGCCATCGTAACCGGCGCGCCCTACATGCATGCGCTGCTGGTCATGCCCTGTCGCAGCCACACCGCGGAAGACGCCGCCTTTGCGGTCTGCTGCGCCGTGCCCGTCGATGCGCCGGGGGTGACGATCGTCACCCGCCCGGCGGGGCGGCCCGGCGAGTCGGCGGCCAGATTCTCCGCGCGCTACGGCCAGTCCACCGGCGTCGTATTGCTGGACGATGTCTTCGTCCCGCACGAGCGGGTGTTTCTCGCCGGCGAGCACGAGGAGGCGGGCTTTCTGACGACGGCCTACGCCACCCACCACCGCCATTCCTGTATCGCCGCCCGCGCCGGCTTCGGCGATCTGCTCATCGGCGCCTGCGCAATGATGATCGAGGCCAACGGGCTTGATCCGGACCGGCACCACCACATCCGCGACGACATGGTCGAGCTGATCACGATCACCGAGAGCGTTTACGCCTGCGGTGTCGCGGCCTCGGTCTACGCCAAGCCGGACCCGGCCGGGTGCGTGATGCCCGACCCCGTGTTCGCCAACATCGGCAAGCTCCTGCTCGCGAGCAAGATCTACGACATGCATCGGCTCGCCCACGACGTCTCCGGCGGCCTGATCGTCGCCCTCCCAGGACCTGAAGAGGATCACAATCCCGAGACGCGGGCGTCGCTGCTTGCTGTTCTCGGCGGGCGCCCGGACATTCCGGCCGAACATCGGCTCGAAGTGGCAAGGCTGATCGAGGATCTGACCGCCTCGCACCAGGGCGGCTGGTATTCGCTGATCTCGCTTCACGGCGGCGGCTCGCCCGAAGCCATGCGCCGGGAGATTTGGCGCAACTACCCGGTTGCCGACCGGGTCGAACTTGTCAGCCGCCTACTCGATCGTGGAATTGTCGCAAGGGATCGGCGGCTTTCGAAACAGCCGGACCGTTGTTGCGCCGAAGGCTGTCAGGCGCCGGAAAACGAGCCCGGCCCGGCTTTCGACTGAGCGGGCTGCGCCCACGGTTCAGGACCCGATCCGCGCCGGGTTGCCGCGAGCGGTGGCCCCTGACGGAACATCCCGGGTGACGACGCTGCCGGCGCCGATGATGGCGTCATCGCCGATGGTGACGCCGGGCAGGATGATCGCGCCGCCGCCGATCCAGACGTTGGCGCCGATCCGAACCGGGCGGCCGAACTCCAGCCCCCCGGCGCGCGTCGCCGCATCGCGCGGATGATCGGCGGCATAGATGTGCACACCCGGGCCGATCTGGGTGCGCTCGCCAATGGACACGGCAACGACGTCGAGGATGACGCAGTTGAAGTTAAGGAAGACGTGAGCGCCGAGGCTGATGTTGAAGCCAAAGTCGCAATGAAAAGGCGGCCGGACGACCGCGCCTTCACCGACGTCCGCGAAGCGCTCGATCAGGAGGTCCCGCCGTTGCGCCGGCGGGGCGCCTAGGGCGGCGTTGTAGCGGACCATCCACGCCTTCGCCGCCGCCTGATCGGCTTGGATCTCGGCATCCGCCGGATCGTACAGCTCGCCGGCCAGCATCTTCCCTTTGTCGCTGAGTGTCATGCCCGTCCCCGGCAACCCGGCTGCCGCTTCTCTCCGATCCGCAATGAGGGCCTAGAAGCAGACGCGACCAGGGCCGACGCCGGAACAGTTGCGCCCTGGGCCGGGCCGGTAGAACGGCTCGCGCCCTTCGCCGAACACCGTCGGCCGGCGCGAGTCGTCACCGCGTAGCGGGCCGGGACCGCCGGGGCGGACCGGCTCGATGCCGACATCCCCGCCGCCGCGCCGTCCATCACCGAGCCCGCTCCCGAGGCCGGATGCGCCGGTTTCATCTCCGGCAATACCCTGGCCCTGGCCCGGCTCGACGGTCTCCATCTGCCATGCAAGGAGAACGTCGTCGTGGCCGGCGGCGAAGGCGCTGGCCGAGCAACCGAGCAGCAACGCCACGACGAGGCTGCGTGCGACCATCATTGTCCGACGCTCCCTTCTCCTTGCCGAGGCCGATGCGGTCCCGACCTCAAAGCCGTCACGGCGCAGGTGCGCGGGCGGCCGGTCCCAGGATCCAGTTACCGCGCCTGATACATTTTGTCGAGCCGCGCCGCAAGAGCGGGATCCTTCCGCGCCGCCTCGCCGATCTGACGGTACTCGTCGACCGTGATGCCCTTCGTCTTCTCGATCGTCTTGATCGCCTCGGGCGCGGGCGCGGCCCAGTACGTCGGCGTGTGGGGCGGGGGCTTGGCCGCGGCGCGGGAGGGGGTCCACTCT
>JBBSCD010000086.1:0-11243 GCA_038250645.1 Rhodospirillales bacterium | reverse complement strand
TACGGCCAGATGAACGAGCCTCCCGGTGCCCGCGCCCGCGTGGCCCTGACCGGCCTGGCCCAGGCCGAGTATTTCCGTGACGAAGAGGGCAAGGACGTCCTGCTGTTCGTCGACAACATCTTCCGCTTCACCCAGGCCGGCTCGGAAGTGTCGGCGCTGCTCGGCCGCATCCCGTCGGCCGTGGGCTATCAGCCGACCCTGTCGACCGACATGGGCGCCCTGCAGGAGCGGATCACGTCGACCAAGAAGGGCTCGATCACCTCGGTCCAGGCCATCTACGTTCCGGCCGACGACCTGACCGATCCAGCGCCGGCGACCGCGTTCGCGCACCTTGATGCAACCTCGGTGCTGAGCCGCTCCATCGCCGAACTCGGCATCTACCCCGCGGTCGATCCACTCGACTCCACATCGCGGGTGCTGGATCCGCGGATCGTCGGCGAAGAGCACTATACCGTTGCCCGCGAGGTTCAGAGGATCCTGCAGACCTACAAGTCGCTGCAGGACATCATCGCCATTCTCGGCATGGATGAGCTTTCGGAAGAAGACAAGCTCACCGTGGCGCGTGCGCGCAAGATCCAGCGCTTCCTCAGCCAGCCGTTCCACGTCGCCGAGGTGTTCACCGGGACGCCCGGTGTGTTCGTCAACCTCGAGGACACGATTACGGGCTTCAAGGCGATCTGCGACGGCGAGTACGACCACCTGCCGGAAGCGGCCTTTTACATGGTCGGCACCATCGATGAGGCCGTCGCCAAGGCCAAACGGATGGCCGCGGAAGCAGCATAGAGCATGCCTCTCGCCCGGATGGGCGTAGATAGATGAGATTCCATCCGAAAGCAGGTTGATCTAGGGGCCGCGAGCGAGGCGGCGGGAACGGGCGAGGCGCATCATGGCGGACACCTTCACCTTCGAGATCGTAACGCCGGGGCGGATGCTGCTGTCGCAGCCCGCGGAAATGGTCGTCATCCCGGGCGAAGCCGGCAACTTCGGCGTCCTTCCCGGCCACGCGCCGATGCTCTCGACGCTGCGCCCGGGGACCGTGGAAATCCGCGAGTACAACCTGAAGATCCGCGACCAGATCTTTGTCGAGGAGGGCTTCGCCGAGGTCACTACCGAACGCTGCACGGTGCTGGCCGAGGAAGCCATTGCGGTCAGGGACATCACCCGCGACGAGGCCGAAGCCCGGCTCAGTCGTGCCCACAACGCGCTGATGGCCGCCGACACCGCCGGCATCCGGCGCGGCGCCGAGCGCGAATTGCGCGCCGCGGAGGCGATGCTCGAAGCGCTCGACGCCTACGAAAAGAGCTGAAGGACCGCGGCGGCTCCTGACGGCACCGGAGGCCGATGTGAAGCTCTATCTTGCCCAGCATGGCGAAGCGATCGCCGAAGCCGACGATCCGGAACGGCCGCTAAGCGGCGCGGGCCGGATCGACGTTGACCGGCTGGCGGCGTTTCTCGGCAACGCCGGGGTCACGGTCGGACGCATCATCGCCAGCGGCAAGCTTCGCGCCCGGCAGACGGCGGATGCTTTCGCCGGCCTGCTTACGCCAGGCGGAGCGGTTTCAGAGACGACAACGGGGCTGCGGCCCGGCGACTCGACCGATTGGCTGGCCGACGTCGTCGAGCAGTGGCGCGATGACAGCCTGGTCGTCGGGCACATGCCGTTTTTGGGCAGGATGGTCGGGCGCCTCGTGACCGGGAGGGAAGACGACGACATCGTTGGCTTTACCCCCGGAACGATCGCCTGCCTGGAGCGCCAGATGGTGGGCAAGTGGACGATTGCCTGGGTTCTTGCGCCCATGCTGCTTGACCGGGCACCGTCCCGCCGGCAGTGAGCGAAGGCGAACTCCACGACTGGGCGCTGACACCCCGCGAAGCGATCGATCTGCAACGGCGGCTGGCGGCGCGGGTCGTTCGCGACGACCGCCTGGAGCCGGTGATACGGCGGGTCGCCGGCGTCGATGTCGCCTACGATCGCCGCGGCCGCTGCGGTATCGCCCAGGCCGCGGTTGTTGTTCTTGCCCTGCCGGAACTCTCCGTCGTCGAGACGGTCGCGATCACGCTGCCGGTCGATTTTCCTTATGTGCCGGGCCTGCTCACGTTCCGCGAGGCTCCGGCGGCCATCGCGGCGCTCGCGCGCCTGGATCACCGGCCCGATGTCCTGCTCTGCGACGGCCAGGGTCTGGCCCACCCCCGGCGGCTTGGGTTCGCCAGCCATTTGGGGCTGTTCCTCGACATGCCTTCGGTGGGCGTGGCTAAGTCGGTGCTCGTCGGCGCCTACGCCGAGCCCGGGCCGCTGAAAGGCGACTGGTCGCCGCTCATCGACAAAGGCGAGGTCATCGGCGCGGCGCTTCGCACCCGCGCCCATGTCCAACCGATCTTCGTCTCGACCGGCCACCGGGTCTCGCTTGCCACCGCCATCGCGCTCGTCCTTCAGTGTACGACCCGCTTCCGCCTTCCCGAGACAACGCGTCGCGCCGACCGCCTGTCGAAGCTGCGCGAGATCGCGGCGGTCTGATCCTTCCGTAATTGCCGTGTTGTGGCCAGGACAGGAGACCTGGTTAGCGACGTCACCGCCGCCGGCGCGCCGCCGGCCCGGTGACCTCTCCATCCGTGCTCTGGATCAGGCGTACTCTTCGTCCCGTGATCCGGCGATAGGCCACCTCTATCCCCAACGACACCAAGACCATGCCTGCAAGAATCCACAGATGCTTCCGGGTCGCCGGGTTTTCGTCGACCTCGACGCAGAGAATGACGAGCGCGAAGCCCGTGCTCAGCGCGGCCAACCCGGAGATCCAGGCGCGACTCCCCGTGTCCCGTGCGAGGCGGAAGTTGGCGACATTGACCGCCATGAACAGCAGGAGGAAACCGGCGCTGCCCATGGTTGCGATCGCTTCCAGCGGCACCAGATTGGCGATGAAGAGGGCAAGCGCGGCAGTTATCAGGGTCCCCTCGAGATGCTGGCGGCGAATCGACCGCTCGAGTTCGGTGGGTAGCTCACCGCTCTTGGCGATGATGTAAGCTAGGCGTCCGGTGCTGTAAAAGGTGGCGTTGATCGCAGATGTCGCAGCCGCCAGCGCTGCAACGGCGATCGCGACATAGCCGGTCCTGCCCATGAAATCCTGCGCCGCCACGGACAAGGCGTAGTCCCTGGACTGCGCGACCTCCGTAAAGCTCAGGTGTCCGACCACGACCGTGACGATCAGCACATAGCATGCGATGACGATTAGCACGCCGCCGACATAGGCGATTGGCAGCGATCGTTTCGGATCGGCGACATCCCCAGAGGCGTTGGCGATGAGCTCGAAACCCTCGTAGTTGAGGAAAATGAGCATGGCGCCGGCGACGAGACCCAGCGGGGTCACGAAGTTATCGGATCCGAGGCGGCTCCACTCCATGGGCGTGAGGAGGCCCACGACCACAAACACGGCCAATAGAACCATCTTGACCACATTGAAAAGGTTCTCGGAGCGGACGACCAGACGATCGCCGAAGACATTGACGACGACCATGCCGACGATCACCGCGCTCATCAATAGGTGAAGCCAGATACCCCGGTCCTGCTCCGGGAAGAAGGTGGCTCCGTAGCTGCCGAAGGCATAGGCGTATACCGCGACAAGCACCACGTAACTGAGCAGCAGCAGGATGTTCGCTGCTCCAGTAAAGATGCCGCCGCCAAACGCCTGGTTGAGGAACGCCACCGTGCCGCCCTCTCCGGGAAAACGGAGCGTCAGTTTCAGATAGGAGTAGCTGGTCAGCAGGGCCACGACCCCTGCAACCAGGAAAGCGATGGGCGCGGCACCTTTGGTGACCTCCACCGTCAGCCCGGTCACCGCGAAAATACCGCCGCCCACCATACCGCCGATGCCGATCGACAGTGTGGATAACGTACCGAGCTTGGAATGTCCGCTGGAAGACATCAGGTGCTTACTCCAATACATCAGACCCGGTCGACCTTGACACCCACTGTCGTCAAGACCTGCTCAGCCGCTATGCTAGACAAGCACCGCCGTTCGTTGGCTTATGACGTAAGCGGCGTCTTCGTTACCTACGTACTTGGTTCACTGCCCTGTTTTAGCGCATATGCCGCACCCTCGAAGCGCAGCGTCGAGATGGACGGATGCGGGACGACCATCGTCCGGGTGGGCCTGGTGTCGCCGGGCCTAGTGGTGGAAGCCGCCCGCCTTATCGGCGGTCATCGGCGAGGTGATCGGATGGGCATCGAAATGGGCGAGGCAAAGCTTGAAATCCTCGACCAGCAGTGCCCCCAGGTCTCTGCTCACGCCGTGGCGAACCAGAATGCGCTGGATCACCAGATCCTGGCAGTCGGGCTCGAGCGGATAGGCGGGAACCTGCCAGCCGTGGCGGGCGAGACGGTCCGCCAGGTCGTAGAGGGTGAACCCCGGGTCGCTGCCATCCTTGATTTTCCAGGACACCGCCGGGATGCCCTGCTCGGGATCGCCGCCGTAGATGATCTCGAACGGCCCGAGCTTGGCGATCTCATCCGCCATGTATCGCGCCGTGTCGTAGCACGCCATGTGGATCTTGCGGTAGCCTTCCTTGCCGAGCCTGAGGAAGTTGTAATACTGGCATACGATCTGGCCGCCTGGCCGCGAGAAGTTGAGGGCGAAGGTGGGCATGTTGCCGCCCAGGTAATTGACATCGAAGATCAGGTCCCGCGGGAGGTCGCGGGCTTCGCGCCAGACCACCCAGCCGACGCCCAGCGGCGACAGCCCGAACTTGTGCCCCGAGGTGTTGATCGACTTGACGCGGGGTACGCGGAAATCCCACTGCATTCCGGGCGCACAGAACGGTGCGAGGAAACCGCCGCTGGCGCCGTCGACGTGAACCGGAATGTCGAGTCCTCGGTCGCGTTGCAGTTGGTCAAGGGCATCGGCGACGGCCGCAACCGGTTCGTAGTCGCAGGTGAAGGTCACCCCGAGGGTGGGGACGACGCCGATCGTATTCTCGTCGCACCGCTTCAGCACTTCCTCCGGCGTCATCAGCAGCCGACCGTGCTCCATCGGAATCTCCCGGTGCTCGACGTCCCAGTAGCGGGCGAACTTGTGCCAGCAGATTTGCACCGGCCCGGTGATCAGGTTCGGTTTGTTGGTTGGCTTGCCTTGCGCCCTCATTCTCTCCCGCCATCGCCATTTCATCGCCATGCCACCGAGCATCGCCGCCTCGCTGGAGCCGGTCGTCGAGCATCCCAGGGTGTTCGCGGCGTCGGGCGCGTTCCACAGATCCGCCAGCATGTGGACGCAGCGCGCTTCGATCTCCGCCGTCTGCGGATACTCGTCCTTGTCGATCATGTTCTTGTCGAGGCACTCGTCCATCAGCTGGTGCACTTCGGGCTCAGCCCAGGTCTGGCAGAACGTCGCGAGGTTCTGGCGCGAGTTGCCGTCGAGCATCAGCTCGTCGTGGATGACGCTATAGGCATGGCGCGGCGCGTGCTCCCGGTCCGGAAACCTGTACTTCGGCAGGCTGACCGATAGATCAGCCGACGCGTAAATGTCATCCAGGAGACCTGCTCGCACGTCATCCTTCGAATGCAGTGCCATGATTTCGCTCCTCCCGCCCTTCTTCGAAGATGCGCAACGTTAGCACGTCTGGGGGCACTCCACTCCGATGCCATTGCCAGTTGCCGTTGCAGATTGATCTGGCGCTGCAGTGCACCACGGGGTTTCGCCTGCCGCAGACCCCGCGCGCCGCATGCTCGCGACCGCGGATCTGTTAACCACATTCGAACGTTTCGACTTGTAGTGTTGTGCGCTGCAACATAAGTCGGAGATGCCATGCATCCAATCCGCATCCTCATGCCAGGCGAGCTGGCGCTCTATCGCGACCATCTGCTTTGCCTCGGCTCCGAGGACCGGCGGCTCCGGTTCGGCTATCCTCGCGACGACGATGCCGTGCGGAATTATGTCGACGGCTTGCAGCCGTCGCGCGATGCGGTTCTCGCCCATTTCGGCGCCGGAATGGAGGTGATCGGCGCCGTCCACGTCGCCTTGTGTGCGCGCAATGTCGCCGAGTTCGCCTTCAGCGTCGATGCGGACCATCGCCGCTGCGGTATCGGCGCTGCGCTATTCGCCCGGGCTGTCGATTTCGCGCGCAATCGCGGCGTTGCATCCGCCGTCATCTACTGCCTGGCCGAAAATCGGCAGATGCGCAGCCTCGCCCGCAAGGCTCGCATGACCATCAGCACCAGCGCCGGCGATAGCGAAGGCGCCGTGGAGCTGCCGCCGGCGACGCCCGCCTCGATGGTCGGCGAGATGGTGTCGGAGCACGCGGGCTTATGCGATTATGCGTTGAAGGCCAACCGCAGGGCGGTTCGCACCTGGTGCGCGGGCATGCATCGGGCGGCTTAACAGCGCGGGTGCGCGCGTCGCGAGGAGGACGGATGGCTGCAGCTCAGTTGCGCTGGCGCCTGCCGGCGCTCATCGTTGTCCTGCTGGCGCTCCTTGCCGTATTCGCCATGGCTGAAGAGACGTCAGGTCCGGATACGGCGATCGTCCTGCCCATCGACGGGCCCATCGGACCGGCGACCAGCGACTACGTCGTTCGCGGTCTGAAAAAGGCGGCTGAAAACGGCGCCCGCCTCGTCGTCCTGCGGATCGATACGCCCGGCGGGCTCGACAGCGCCATGCGCGAGATCATCCGCGCTATCCTCGCCTCGCCGCTGCCTGTAGCCGCTTTCGTCGCGCCGAGCGGGGCGCGCGCCGCCAGCGCCGGGACCTATATCACCTACGCCAGCCACATTGCGGCAATGGCGCCCGGAACCAACCTCGGTGCGGCGACGCCGGTGCAGATCGGCGCTCCCGGTGCGCCATCCGGCGGCGACGAACAGCCGTCGCCTGCCGGCGATAAAGACGGTGGCGGCAACAACGCCGACGACAGCGCGAAGCGGGGCGAGAAGCCGATAAAGCCGCCCGATATCGGCGTCAAGACGCGCAGCGACGCGATCGCTTACATCCGTAGTCTGGCGCAGATGCGCGGGCGCAATGTCGAGTGGGCCGAGAAGGCGGTGCGCGAGGCGGCCAGCCTCTCCGCCGAAGAGGCGCTCAAGCTCAACGTCATCGACCTCATCGCCGCCAACGTGCCGGATCTCCTCGACCGGATCGACGGCCGCACGGTCACCGTCGAGGGCCGCGAGGTGCGTCTGGAAACCGCCGGCGCCACGGTGGTCACGGTCGAGCCGGACTGGCGCACCGAGCTTCTCGGCGTCATCACCAACCCGAACGTCGCCTACATCCTGATGCTGATCGGCATCTACGGGCTGCTGTTCGAGTTCTTCAGCCCCGTAATGGTCGGCCCGGGCGTGGTCGGCGCGATCAGCCTGCTGCTCGCGCTCTATGCCTTCCAGGCCCTCCCGGTCAACTATGCTGGCGTCGCGCTGGCCCTGCTCGGCGTCGCCATGCTGGTTGCCGAAGCCTTCGTTCCCGCCTTCGGCGCCCTCGGGTTCGGCGGCATCGTCGCCCTCGTCGTCGGCTCGATCATGCTGATGGAGGAGGAGGTTCCGGGCTTTACCGTCGCCTGGGAACTGATCGCCGTCGTCGCCCTTGTCAGCGGCGGCCTGTTCACCGTTATGCTCACCGCCGCCATGCGCGCGCGCCGGCGCGCCGTCGTCTCCGGCGAGGAAGGCATGATCGGCATGACCGGGCCGGTTCTGACCTGGAACGGCCTTGACGGCACGGTGCGTGTTCACGGCGAAGTCTGGAGCGCGCGGGCGCGCCGGGCGCTGAGCCCCGGCCAGCAGATCCGGGTGGTCGAACTCGACGGCCTGACGGTCGTGGTCGAACCGGCCGGAAAACACAAGGAGGCGCAGTAATGTCGACCATTCTCAGCCAGGCCTGGATCGTTCCGCTCTTCATCCTCGTCTTCATCCTGATCTCCTCGATCAAGATCCTGCGCGAGTACGAGCGGGGGGTCGCCTTCATGCTCGGCCGCTTCTGGAAGGTGAAGGGACCGGGCCTGATCCTGATCTTTCCGGTCATCCAGCAGATGGTCCGGATGGACCTGCGCACCCGCGTTCTCGACGTGCCGCAGCAGGACGTCATCTCCCGCGACAACGTCTCGGTGCGGGTCAATGCCGTCGTCTACTACCGGGTGATCGGCGCGGAGAAGGCGGTGATCCAGGTCGAAAATTACGAAGCCGCGACCAGCCAGCTCGCCCAGACGACGCTGCGTTCGGTTCTCGGTCAGCACGACCTCGACGAAATGCTGGCCGAGCGCGACAAGCTGAACGCCGACATCGCCCGGATTCTCGACGTTCAGACCGAGGCCTGGGGGATCAAGGTCGCCAACGTCGAGCTCAAGCGGGTCGATCTCGACGAAAGCATGATCCGCGCCATTGCCCGTCAGGCGGAAGCCGAGCGCGGGCGGCGGGCCAAGGTCATCGACGCCGAGGGCGAGGTGCAGGCGTCGGAGCGCTTCCGCAAGGCCGCCGAGACCCTGTCCTCGCAGCCCCAGGCCCTTCAGCTCCGCTTTCTGACGACGATGCAGTCTTTGGCCAGCGACCGAACCTCGCTGATCCTGTTCCCGCTGCCGCTCGAATTCATCGACGCCTTCGGCCGCGGCGGCGCCAAGGCGCGCGGCGATGGCAAAGCCAAGGAGGATGAGGCCTCAGCCGGTTAAACACCCCCCTCCAGCCGCCGGAGCAGGGCTGCGAGCGTGCCACAGAGCCTGTCCAGGTCGCGCGCCTCGGACAGGCGGTGGTCGCCGGCCTTGACCAGCAGGACTTCGACATCCGTCGAGCGGAGTTGGTCCGCCAGGCGCAGCGCCGTCGGCCATGGCACGTCCGGATCCTGCATGCCGTGGATCAGGCGCACCGGGCAGTCGATGGCGATCTCCTTGCGCAGCACCAGATGGTCGCGGCCGTCTTCGAGGATCAGCCGGGTCACCGGGGTCGGCTCGGGGTCGTACGGGCTGTAGACCGGCACGACGCCGTCGATATCGAGCTGCGCGTGCTGCTCGGCGCTGAGCGATGGGATGATCAGGTCTTCGGTGAAATCGGGCGCGGCGGCGGTGCCGACCAGCCCGGCGATGCGCTCCGGGCGGCGCAGCGCCGCAAGCAGCATGATCCAGCCGCCGAGGCTTGAGCCGACGAGGATCTGCGGACCATCGGTCACTGCGTCGAGCACGGCGACCGCGTCTTCCGCCCAGCGGCCGATCGTGCCGTCGACGAACTGCCCCGACGAAGCGCCATGGCCGAGGTAGTCGAAGCGGACGAACGCCCGGCCGTGGCTCCGGCAAAAGGCCTCGAGTCGGGTCGCCTTGCCGCCGGTCATGTCGGACATGTAACCGGTGAGAAAGACAACGCCGGGGCTGGCGCCGGCGGTACGGTGGTAGGCGACGGTCGCTCCGTCCTCACGGACAAGCTGGCGCGGCGGCGCGATGTCGTCCTCGTTCATGCGCGCTCCGATGCCCATGGATGCCGATAGCCTACCGATGCCGCCGCGGACCGTAGCACCGGAGGCGCGGCCGGTACCATAGCCGTTGCAGCGGCGCGAGCTGGCCGCATTTATGACACGCATGCAGAGAAATCGGATGTGCAGCATGCACCATGAGTTATCCTCATCTGGACGCCGACCGCGATTTTGCGTACGGTAAAAGAAAAAGACGCCCCGCGGGTATCTGTCGTTTCGAGGTACTTGAGGGGCGTGAAGCAGGGTGCACAGGGGAACATGGGCCATCGTTGCGCTGGCCCTGGTGGGCGCGGTTCCGCAAGCGGCGCGCGGCCAGTCGTCGTTGTGTGTCGAGAATCTCGACGCCGGCTCGCGGTTGCTGGAGTCTGATGTCAGCCTCCGGCTGCCCCGGCGGCCGTCCGGTGGCGGCGGAGGCAGGCGCACGCCTCATCCCGGCTCGCTTTCGGTCGAGCGGACCGCCGGCGCGCTGTCGCTTGGCGGCAGGAACCCGGCGGTGCATGGGGGCTATGCCGGCTGCGGCGAGCAGGTCGGTGTGGGCGGCAGCGAAAGCCGCGCCCGACTGTCCTATGCCCGTTCTGAGGACTGGAACCCGTGGCGGCGGTTGGACGGCGATCCTTTCGCGGCCGAACATTTTTTCGATGCCGAAGTCGAGGCTGCGGACGGCGGCCCGGTCAAGGCCGGCACTGCCTTGAACATGTACGCGGCGGAAGCGCCGGCTTCGCCGTACGATGGCCGGCGGACGACGCGCAGCGTGACGGGGTCGTCCTTCTGGCTGAGCGGTCTCGACGATCGGATCAAGGTCAAGTCGTCGCTGGGAATGGATGCGCCGAGCGCCGAAGGCACCGCACCAATGGCGCAGCAGCACGAAGTCGAGGTCGCGCCGCTCCGCTTCGGCGAGGACGGCTCGGTCTTCGCCAGCCTCAGCTATGCCGACGCCGACGCGGACTTTGCGGCCGGCTCGGGTACGGAGCTCCAGCCGGACGCGCGAGCGTGGAACCTGGGCGCCGGCGTGCGCTCCAATATCGTCGGTGTGCGTTTGGATTATCGGCGGGGCCGCGACAATCTCAATGAGGATGAGCGGCAGGCGACCCGGCATTATGACGAGTACACCGGGCGAGTTTCGCTCGACGCGCCGGTCGGCGGTGTCTTCGTTCCCGACCTGATCACCTTGCGCGGCAGCGTCCGCAGCGACCTTGAGGACTATGACGACGGACTCGCGTCGAACCGGCTGCACAACGCAACGGCGGGCTGGGGCATCAACATGCTGTGGCGTGAAGACGTCACATCCGCCGGGATCGACGTCAGCGGGCGCATGGCGGACACGAGCGCGCTTGAGAATTCGGGTCTCCTGCCGTCGCAGCGCGTCGGTCTCTCGCTCGATACCGATGCCGGCGGCGTTCGCCTGTTCGGGCGCCTCTACTCGGAGCGGCAAAACGTCGCAGACACCGTGGATGCGGACGCGGCGATGGACTACGGCGGCGCCCTGGCTGCGACGCTGTTCGGCCAGCGTCTGGAAGGCTCCGTCGCGTATGGCCGCACCGCGACCTACACCTACGCCCCGGCGCTACGCTGGGGGCTTGCCGCCGAACTCGATGCGGTCGAACTGCTCGGCGAGGATACGTTTGCCGGCTGGGGCGAGGACGTTTTCGCGCTCGGCCGGCTGGAGAGCCACTTCGCTGCGGACCCGACAGGCTGGCAGTCCGAGTACGTCGCCAAGGTCGTCACCGGCTTCCGCTTTTGATCCTATCTGCCTGCCCGCCCGGCTGCCGCGCTCCGACATGTCGCCGCAGTCTCGGAGCCCTTGACTTGCCGCCGCACCCT
>JBBSCD010000085.1:0-11307 GCA_038250645.1 Rhodospirillales bacterium | reverse complement strand
TCCGCGGTGACCCAGCCCCGGCCGCTGTCGCGCAGCCAGGCCGGCAGGCGCTGCTCGACGGTCGCCGCGCACAGCACCTGGGTGTCGCCGAAGCAGGCGAGGCACGACCCTTCCGCATACTTGCTGTAGCCGGGTTGAAGCTGGATGTCGCGCAGCTGGTCTGCGGACCGGGCCGAAGGTCTCATGGCACCCTGCCGGGCTGATGATTGGGCGCCGGAAGCTAGCCCGGCCTCCGCCCGAGGTAAAGCGCTTGCGTTGACGCGCTTCCGCGCCGCGCCTAGATCTACCGTGCCAATCCGGTATTGTGAGCGAACCCGACGCGACCTGCGAATGACCGCCCATGAGCATCTCTGAGTTGAGCGCGCGCTCGCGCGAGGTCTTTCGCGAGCTCGTCGACGCCTACCTCGAAACCGGCGAACCGGTCGGCTCACGGACGTTGTCCAGGCGTCTGTCGCTGGCGCTGTCCCCGGCGACGATCCGAAACGTCATGGCCGACCTGGAAGACACCGGCCTGCTCTTCGCCCCGCACACCTCGGCCGGGCGTCTGCCGACCGATGCCGGTCTGCGCCTGTTCGTCGACGGCCTACTCGAAGTCGGCCACCTCCCCGACAACGACCGCCGGACCCTCAGCGAGCGCTGCGCCGGCTCAGGCGTCAGCATCGAGGGCCTGCTTGAGCAGGCGACGGCAGCCCTGTCGGGGCTGTCGCGCTGCGCCGGGATGGTCATGGCGCCGAAGTCGGAGGCGGCGCTGAAGCACATCGAGCTCGTCAATCTCAACCCCGGGCGGGCGCTCGTCGTCATGGTGACCGAGTCCGGACTTGTCGAGAACCGGATTATCGAGATTCCGGCCGGCGTGCCGCCGTCGGCGCTGGTGGAGGCGTCGAACTTTCTCAGCGCCCGGGTCGTCGGACGAACGATCGCGGAGGCCCGCCAGGAAATTGCCGACGAACTGGCGCGCCACGAGGCCCAGCTCGATGCATTGACCAGCAAAGTCGTGGAGTCCGGGCTGGCGATCTGGAGCGGCGACGAAGGCGGCGCGCTGATCCTCCGCGGCCAGGCCAATTTGCTGGAGGACATTCATGCGATCGGCGAGCTGGAGCACATCCGCTCGCTGTTCGCCGCGCTCGAAACCAAGGAGATGATGCTGAAGGTGCTGTCGATGGTTGACACGGCGCAGGGTGTGCAGATCTTCATCGGCGCCGGCAACGCCCTGTTCAACGTCGCGGGCTGCTCGATGATCGTCAGCTCCTACCGTGACAGCCGGAAACGGATTGTCGGCGCGATTGGCGTGATCGGGCCAAACCGGATGAACTATGCACGGATTATTCCCATGGTCGATTACACGGCAAAGCTGGTCGGCCGGATTATTGGATGAGGATGGCCAGGATGACCCAGAACGAGGACGAACAGCTGAAGGAGACGCCGGCGCAGACCGGGGCCGGGGTCGGAAGCGACGCCGGCGACGCGAACACGGATGCGAACCCGGCGCTGGCCGAGCGGCTGGCGGCGGTCGAGGCCGAGCTCGCCGAGGTTACCGAGAAGTGGAAGCGGGCGCTGGCGGAGACCGAGAACGTGCGCCGGATTGCCGCGCGCGATCGCGAGGACGCCAGCAAATACGCCGTCACCCGCTTCGCCCGTGACGTGCTGTCGGTGGCCGACAACCTGCGCCGGGCTTTGGACAGCATGGACCAGGACGCGCGCCCAACCGACGCTGGCCTCGACGCCCTCGCCAGCGGGGTCGAGCTGACCGAGCGCGAATTGCTGGCGACGCTCGCGCGTCACGGCATAACCCCCATCGCGGCCGCGTCCGAAACGTTCGACCCGCATGTCCATGAGGCGCTGTTCGAGGTGCCGGACCAGAGCGTACCCCATGGCACTGTCGTCCATGTCCTCGAGCCGGGCTACATGATCCACGATCGGCCGCTGCGCCCGGCCCGGGTCGGCGTCTCCAAGGGCGGCCCGCGGCCGGGGGCGATGCCGACCAGCGATGACGATGGCGCGCCGGAACCGGCCGGCGGCAGCGCGGGTGAACGGTTCGACGAGCAGCTCTAGGGTTGCTCAGGACACCCGATACCGCGGCGCGGGCGGCGGTTACGCGGCCGGTTCCAGCGTCGTCGACGCGCCAGGGAATTGGCCTTAGGCCAGTTGCGGTGGTTCCGGCAGCCGCATATATCGCCCGGACAGTTTCCTGCCGGGCCAGAACTTTAGGGTAATCCAGGGGATCCGCGCGGCGCCGCGTCGGGCCGCGGGGCTCCGCCACTAGCGAGGGAAGTCATGAGCAAAGTAATCGGCATCGATCTAGGGACCACGAACTCGTGTGTCGCCATCATGGAAGGCAAAGACGTTCGCGTCATCGAGAACAGCGAAGGCGCGCGGACGACTCCGTCGATGGTCGCCTTTACCGACTCCGGCGAGCGGCTGGTCGGGCAGCCGGCGAAGCGTCAGGCGGTGACTAATCCGGAGAACACGCTTTTCGCCATCAAACGGCTGATCGGCCGTCGCTACAACGATCCGGTGACGGAAAAGGACAAGGCTCTCGTCTCCTACAAGATCGTCGAAGGGGGGAATGGCGACGCCTGGGTCGAGGCCCAGGGCAAGAAGTACAGCCCCAGCCAGGTAAGCGCCTTCATCCTGCAGAAGATGAAGGAAACCGCGGAAAGCTTCCTCGGCGAGAAAGTCGAACAGGCCGTCATCACGGTCCCGGCCTACTTCAACGATTCGCAACGGCAGGCGACCAAGGATGCCGGCAAGATCGCCGGGCTGGAAGTTCTGCGCATCATCAACGAGCCCACCGCGGCGGCGCTCGCCTACGGCATGGACAAGAAGCACGCGGGGACGATCGCGGTCTACGACCTCGGCGGCGGCACCTTTGACGTCTCCATCCTCGAGATCGGCGACGGCGTGTTCGAGGTGAAGTCCACCAACGGCGATACGTTCCTCGGCGGCGAGGATTTCGACCAGCGAATTCTCGACTACCTCGCCGATGAGTTCAGGAAGGACCAGGGCATCGACCTGCGCCAGGATCGGCTGGCCCTGCAACGGCTGAAGGAAGCCGCGGAGAAGGCCAAGATCGAGCTGTCGAGCACGATGCAGACCGAAATCAACCTGCCGTTCATCACCGCCGATCAAGCGGGGCCGAAGCACCTCAACATCAAGCTCACCCGGGCCAAGCTCGAAGCGCTGGTCGAGGATCTGATCGAACGCACGATCACGCCGTGCCGTTCGGCGCTGAAGGACGCCGGGCTTTCGGCCGGTGAGATCAACGAGGTGATCCTCGTCGGCGGCATGACCCGGATGCCGAAGGTTGCCGAGGCCGTGAAGCAGTTCTTCGGCCGCGAGCCGCACAAGGGCGTCAACCCGGATGAGGTCGTCGCCATCGGTGCCGCCATCCAGGCGGGCGTGCTCAAGGGCGAGGTCAAGGACGTTCTGCTCCTCGATGTCACCCCGCTGTCGCTCGGGATCGAGACGCTTGGCGGTGTCTTCACCCGTCTGATCGATCGCAACACCACCATCCCGACCCGCAAGAGCCAGGTGTTTTCGACGGCCGAGGACGGCCAGACGGCGGTGACGATCCGCGTGTTCCAGGGCGAACGCGAGATGGCGGCGAACAACAAGCTGCTCGGCCAGTTCGATCTGGTCGGGATCCCGCCGGCGCCACGCGGCATGCCGCAGATCGAGGTCACCTTCGATATCGACGCCAACGGCATCGTCAACGTCTCGGCCAAGGACAAGGCGACGGCCAAGGAGCAGCAGATCCGCATCCAGGCCTCTGGCGGTCTGTCGGATACCGACATCGACCGGATGGTCAAGGACGCCGAGCAGCACGCCGCCGACGACAAGGATCGCCGGGAGCGGGTCGAGGCGCGCAACCACGCCGACGCCATGATCCACACCACCGAGAAGTCGCTGAAGGACTATGGCGACAAGGTCGGCGCCGCCGACAAGCAGGCGATCGAGAGCGCCATCGCCGATCTGCGCGGGGTGATGGACGGCGAGGATACCGCCGCCATCACGTCGAAGACCGACGCGCTCGCGCAGGCGTCGATGAAGCTCGGCGAGGCCATGTACAAGGAGTCCCAGGCGGCCGGTGGCGCCGGGGGCGGCGATGAGCCGGCCTCGGGCGGTGCGTCGGGAGAGAACGTGGTCGACGCCGAATTTGAGGAAGTCGATCCCGAGAAGGAGAAAAAGGCGAGCTGATCCCGGCTCGGCCGGTGCAGCCATAACGCACCCACCATCCCGCCGCCGGCGCCTGATCGCGCCGCGGCGGGGTTTTGTTTATATGGGATGATCGATGGCGAAAGAAGATTACTACAGGTTGCTGGGCGTCGAACGAAACGCCTCGAAAGAAGACATCAAGAAAGCATTTCGCAAGCAGGCCATGAAGTGTCACCCGGATCGCAACCCGGGCGATCACGAGGCCGAGCGCCGCTTCAAGGAGCTGAACGAGGCCTACGAGGTTCTCCAGGACGATCAGAAGCGCAGCGCCTACGATCGCTTCGGCCATGCGGCCTTCGAGCAGGGCGCGGGGCCGGGCGGCTTCGGCGGCGGCGGCGCCGGTTTCGCCGACATCTTCGAGGAGATGTTCGGCGAGTTCATGACCGGCAGCCGGCGCGGCGGCCGCGGCGCCGGCCGGGGCTCCGACTTCCGCTTCGATCTCCGGATCACGCTGGAGGACGCGTTCAGGGGCAAGAAGGAAGACGTCGAGATCCCGGCGGTCGCCGGTTGCGACGCCTGCCAGGGTAGCGGCAGCGTCGGCGGCGGCGCCCCGGAAAGCTGTTCGACCTGCCGGGGAACGGGCCGGATCCGCAGCCAGTCCGGTTTTTTCACCGTCGAGCGCACATGTCCGACCTGCGGCGGCACCGCCCAGGTGATCAAGGATCCGTGCCGGGTCTGCGGCGGCGCCGGGCGGGTGCGCAAGGAAAAGACGCTGCAGGTGACGATCCCCGCCGGGGTCGAGGACGGAACCCGGATCCGCCTCGCCGGCGAAGGCGAAGCCGGCCTGCGCGGCGGCCCGGCCGGCGATCTCTACATCTTCGTCAGCGTCGCGCCGCATCGACTGTTCAAGCGCGACGGCGCCAATATCTACTGCCGCATGCCGACCCCGATGACCACCGCCTCGCTCGGCGGCTCGGTCGAGGTGCCGACGATCGACGGCCAGCGGGCGCGGATCACCATTCCCGCCGGCGCCCAGACCGGCGAGCAGTTCCGCCTCCGCGGCAAGGGCATGTCGGTGCTGCGCTCGCAGGCGCGCGGCGACATGTTCGTCGAAGCGTTCGTCGAGACGCCCGTACGGCTGAACGAAAAGCAGCGCAAGCTGCTCGAGGAGTTCGAGGCGAACGGCACCAGCGAAAAGCAGAGCCCCGAGTCCCATGGCTTCTTCGCCAAGGTCAGGGAACTGTGGGAGGATCTGAAGGAATAGCCGGCGCGAACGCAGGAGGGGGCGAGAGTATGAACATCGGCATCGCCGGTTGCGCCGGGCGGATGGGTCGGATGCTGGTCCGCACGGTGATCGAGACGGACGGGCTTGAGCTCGCCGGCGGCACGGAGCGCGCGGGTCATCCAGACCTCGGGGCGGACCTCGGAGCGCTGGCCGGGGCAGGGCCGGCAGGATTGATCGTTCAGGCCGACGCCGAGGCGATTTTTGCGGCCGCCGATGTCGTCATCGATTTCACCTCGCCGGCGCTGATCGAAGACCACGTTCGCCTTGCGGTCGCGCATCGCACCGCGCTGGTCGTCGGCACGACCGGGCTGGGCGCGGGCGACGAGGCGGCGCTCGACGAGGCCGCCCGCCACGTCGCCGTGGTTCAGGCGGCGAACATGAGCGTCGGCGTCAACCTGCTTCTCGGTCTTGCCCGGCAGGTCGCGGCGATCCTCGACGAGACGTTCGACATCGAGATCGTCGAGATGCACCATCGCCACAAGGTCGACGCGCCGTCGGGGACGGCGCTGGCGCTCGGAAGGGCCGCCGCGGACGGCCGCGGCGTGGACCTCGCCACGGCATCCGAGCGGGTCCGCGACGGCGTCATCGGCCCGCGCGGGTCGGGGCGCATCGGCTTCGCCACCTTGCGCGGCGGCGACGTGGTCGGCGAACACACGGTGATCTTCGCCGGCGAGGGCGAGCGCATCGAGCTGACCCACAAAGCGACGTCACGGCTGATCTTCGCCCGCGGCGCGATCCGGGCCGCGCAGTGGACCGCCGGACGCGCACCCGGACGCTACGGCATGCGCGAGGTTCTCGGCCTGGCCTGAGCCGCCGGAGCATCGCCGCACACCCGAGGACGCGGGCTATCGCGAGGCGGCGGTCAGCCGGGCCAGCTCGCGGCGCAGAACGCGTGCCAGCGCCAGCCGCTCGTCGGGAAGGAGGAAGCTGCCGATGAACAGCGACCGGCCCTGGGAGCGCAGTTCCAGCCGCGGGCCGGTCGGGCCCGAAATGTCGGTGTTCACCTGCAGCCAGTGGGGCGCGAAGGAGAAAATGGTTTGCTTGCCCCAGTGATCGACGCGACGCACGGTGAGCGCCACAGCGGTGAGGTTGATCGCCTCTTCAGCGCTTGCGGCCTTGTTGTTCAGCGCGAAGGCGCCGGCGAGCAGGGCGATCTCGATGCCCATGAACGGAACCACCGGCCAAGCCCCGGCGATGACGAACACCGTGCCGATGACCAGCCAGGCCATGGCGACGAGCAGGATGACCGTCCGCGTCCCGGCGACGCCCGCGCTGCGATGCGGCCGAATGATGGCGCTATAGAGCACCGGCGCGTTCGTGGTCGACGAAGAAGCCATTGTTTTCCGGCTGCAGGAAGGAAAACGCGAATGAGTGTAACAATCCGCTTGCAGCGCGCCAAGCGCGATGGCTAAGCCCCCTGCCGAGCCCCGGCCGCTCCTTGACGACGCCGAGGTCGACACCGTCTTCGCCCGCCTCGCCGCGGTCAATCCGGAGCCGAAGGCGGAGCTGACCTACCTCAACCCGTACACCCTGCTGGTTGCCGTCGTGCTGTCGGCGCAGGCGACCGACGCGGGTGTGAACAGGGCGACCCAGCGGCTGTTCCCGTTGGCGGATGCGCCGGAGAAGATGCTGGCGCTGGGCGAGGACGCCCTGCGCGAGGCGATCAAGACCATCGGCCTGTTCAACACCAAGGCCAGGAACGTCATCGCCCTGAGCCGGGCGCTGGTCGAGCGCCACGGCGGCGCGGTTCCGCGCGACCGGGCCGCGCTGGAGGCCCTGCCCGGCGTGGGGCGCAAGACCGCCAACGTCGTCCTCAATGTCGCCTTCGGCGAACCGACGATCGCGGTCGACACCCACGTCTTCCGCGTCGCCAACCGCACCGGCCTCGCCTACGGCAAGACGCCCGAGGCGGTCGAGCTCCAGCTCCTCCGGCGTACGCCGCAGCGCTGGCTGAGCCACGCCCACCACTGGCTGATCCTCCACGGCCGCTACGTGTGCAAGGCGCGCGCGCCAATGTGTCCCAGCTGCGTCGTTCGCGACCTTTGCCTCTACGAGGCCAAGACCATGACCGGCGGCGCCGCCTGAGCCGACGCCAAGGCGTTCAGCGCGAGGACCGGAGGTTCTGGAAGATGTGGACCATCGCCGCGGTGCCGATGATCGGCGCCAGCAGGTTGACGATCGGCACGGTCAGAAGGAAGGCGACGGCCACCCCAGCAACGAACAGCCGGCCCATGTGCCGGCGTCGAAGTTCGTTCACGGCCGGCCCAATCATTCGCCGCGCCGCGACGACCTCGAAGTACTCGCGGCTGAGCAGGTAGCCGTTGACGGCGTAGAAGACGAAGGGAAAGACCGGCGGGACGACGAGAAAGACCAGCACCACCAGGTTCAGCGCGACGGTGATGGCGAGGAAACGGAGGCTGCCGCCGATGGCCTCGCCGGTGGGGATTTCGCGCGCCGGCGGGAGCGCCGGATAGTAGCGCCGTTCGACCGCTTCGGCGACCCGTTCGAGGACCAGGCCGATAAAGGCGCTGATGACGACGGGAAAGAGAAACCAGCTGATCGCCAGGGTGGCGACGCCGCCGAGAATGTCGATGGCGTTATCGAGCCAGCCGGTCTGGAACAGCGTGGTTTCGGTCAGCAGGAACCCGACGCCCGCCCAGAGCGCAACGAGCACCCCCAGCGACACCGCGATGCTGAGCCAGACCACCCGGCGGATTGCGGGATCGCCCAACTGGCCGATGGCTTTGCCGAACGCTCCGATCACCGCACCGATCCCGTTCTCCCATTGCTCCTGCGGCGTTAAGTAGCGGGTACCGGCGCTCCGCCGCAAGGTGCGCGACAACCGCCCCACGCGCAGGCCGAACCGGCGGGAGGCCGTTGTCGCCACGATCGCCCGCTTGCCGCCGCGAAAATGCCACGATTTCCTTTTCTTCAGGTGGGCCTACGCCGTAGACAAGCGGGGCGAGGGCCGGGTTTTGCCGAAAAGGCGGCCATGTAGTCGGCCGTGGTTTTTGAGGCACACCGTAAGCAGTGGATTGCCTCTACTACTTGTACATTTCTTGCTATGGTGTATGCTTTAGATAAGAACGCTACGCTAGTCCCAGCGGGACATAGAAGCGAGCAGGTTGGCGGCGGTACAACCGCCAAGCCCATTGCGACAGGCGCTTCACCTTCGAGACGGCAACATTGCGGCTTAAGCCGGCGCGCTTGGCCCTACGGTCGGCCACCGGCATGGATTGGGGGCGACCATGGGTACATATATCGGCACGCCGAAAGATGACTTGATCGCGCCGTATACACTTTCGCCGGGCGTAAGCGCGGATCCGTTGGGCAGCAGCCCGTCCGCGAAAGCTGACGTCATCGAGGGCGGGGGTGGCGACGATTTTATAAATGGTGGCGGAGGTCGTGACCGGATCGATGCCGGCGACGGCGACGATGGCGTCATATCGTCTGACGGTGGTGGAAGCACCGTGTTCGGTGGAAACGGAGACGACTATCTTACGATGCATTACCGCTATACGGACGACAGGTCGACAACGCACTTTTACGGCGGAAGCGGAAACGACAACTTGTATGCATCCGCTGAGTCGAACAGGGGCTATCCTGATGCAAAGTTCTTTGCTTATGGCGAAGAAGGAAATGACACCTTAACCGCATCCTCTTTCTTTCTCGATAAATACCTGACGTTGCATGCGACAGCGACGGACGTTCTCGTGGGAGGAACAGGGGATGACACGTATTCCGTGTTCGAGGCCGGTGATGCCATCATTGAAAAGCCGAACCAGGGTCGCGACGCCGTCACGGCGTACTACGATGCGACCCTGGGCCCTAACGTTGAGGACCTGCAACTCGTCGAAAGCACCCGACAGGCTGTTATTTCAGGCTCCGGCAACGAGCTGAACAACGTGCTGATCGGCAACACGCAGGATAACGTCCTCGACGGCCGCGCCGGCAACGACACCATTTTCGGCAGCAGCGCGCCTTATTGGCCTGACGTCCATGGAGGTGACGCGGATACGATCTTCGGCGGCGACGGCAACGATCTTATTTATGGGGCGGGCGGCAAGGAGACTGACTACTGGGACGGCGCCGACACCCTCTACGGCGATGCCGGCAACGACCGGATCTTCGGCCAGTTCGGCGATGACGCTATTATCGGCGGCGCCGGCAACGACTCGCTCGCCGGTCAGAGCGGAAACGACGAGTTGCACGGCGGCGCCGGCAACGACCACCTCGGCGGCGGCACCGGCGATGACCTGCTCTTCGGCGAAGCCGGGATCGACGTTCTCACTGGCCGCGAGGGCGCCGATACGCTCACCGGCGGCGCCGGCAACGACCGCTACGTGTACGAATCCGTCTCAGACTCCTTGCCGGGCGCCGGCGTCCACGATGTCCTGACCTTCGACAGGCCCGGAAACGACCGCGGTGACGTCATCGATCTGGCGCAGATCGACGCCGATGCGACCAAAGACGGCAACCAGGCCTTCACCTTCGTGAGCACAACGGCGGCGCTGAAGGCCGGCCAGCTCCACGTCATAGCCGGCGCCGGAACCAACAGCCTCGTCCAGGGCGAGGTCGACGGCAAGGCGGGCGTCGACTTCGAAATCCAGGTCGATGACGGCGCGAGCAAGCCCGGCGACTGGATCGCGGGCGACTTCATTCTGTAGCCGGCATGCGAGCGGACGCCCCGCACACCCGGCGGCGGGGCGCGCCTCGTTCAGGTGCCGGGGCAGTGACGCGGATGCGTCCACATGGAGGGGATCGAAATGGGTACCTACACAGGCACGAACAAAGCCGACACGATCACGCCTTCGACTGTCTCGGAGAACGTGAAGGCTGTTCCGGTCGGAAGCATGCCGTCCGATGACGCCGACGTCATTAACGCCCTGGGCGGCAACGATAACCTGGACGGCGGCGGCGGCGCCGATACAATCAGCGGCGGCGCCGGCAACGACAACATCGCAGCCTTGAACGGCGGCAATGTCCTGCAAGGCAACGCTGGTAATGACACGATCCACGTGAACGTGACCATTTCCGACAGCTCCGGGATGGGCGGCACTGACGCCACCAACAGCCTCTACGGGGCCAAGGGCGACGACACTCTCGGGGTGGAGTATGGTCAAGGGCTCGGCACTGAAGGATACCTCCCGAGCGGGACGTTATCCTTGCACGGCGGCGCGGGCAATGACGTCCTGGCCGTTGATGCACCGATCGTTTTTGCGGAAGACATCCGTTACCATACCGTCCCGACCTACATGTACGGGGGGCCGGGCGACGATACGATCCAGGGTACGAAATACGACAGCAACTCCGACGGAACCTTCTCTGGCGGCAACGCCGATTTCCTCTTCGGCGGCCCGGGCAACGACACCTATCGCCTTTACGGAGGCGCCACCATCGTGGAGAAGGCGGGCGAGGGCTATGACACCGTCGTTGTGCTGGATCGCGACTTTACGCTGCCCGCCAACGTCGAGAAGCTCGAGCTCACTGCGAGCGGTTACTACGGCGAGGGGTATCGGGGCATTGGCAACGACCTGGACAATGTCATCAACGGCACCTCCTATGCCGATGACCTCGATGGGCGGGGCGGAAACGACACGATCTACGGTAACGGTAACGATGACTTTTCCGCGCGTGATGAGATCATCCACGGCGGCACCGGCAAAGATTTGCTCTACGGCGATGGCGGTGCCGATCAGCTCTACGGCGACGGCGGCAATGACAGCCTCGCCGGTCAGGAGGGCAACGACACGCTCTGGGGCGGCGCCGGTAACGACCATCTCGGCGGCGGCACCGGCAACGATACGCTTCACGGCGAAGACGGGATCGACGTGCTGACCGGCCGCTACGACGCCGATACGCTCAGC
>JBBSCD010000084.1:0-11654 GCA_038250645.1 Rhodospirillales bacterium | reverse complement strand
TTCGGCCAGCACAACGTCCTGAACGCCCTGGCCGCCATCGCCATCGCCGGCGAGATGGGCATCGATGACGCGATCGTACGCCGCGCCCTGGCCGGCTTCGCCGGGGTCAACCGCCGGTTCACCAAAACGGGCGAGGTCGCCGGCATCACCATCATCGACGACTATGCGCATCATCCGGTCGAAATCGCCGCGGTGCTTGGCGCCGCCCGGAGCATCGCGCCCGGTCAGGTGATAGCCGTGGTGCAACCCCACCGCTTCAGCCGCCTGCGCGATCTGTTCGAAGGCTTCTGCGCCTGCTTCAACGACGCCGACGCGGTGATCGTCGCCGATGTTTATCCCGCGGGAGAAGCGCCGCTGCCGGGCATCGACCGCGACGCCCTGGTCGAAGGCCTGCGTACCCACGGTCATCGCCGCGCCCTTCGGCTTCGCGACCCGGAGCAGCTCGCCGCGGTGGTCGATGGGTTGGCCGAGTCCGGCGACATGGTCGTCTGCCTCGGCGCCGGTAGCGTCACCCAATGGGCGCACGCCTTGCCGGACGCGCTCGCCGGGCTGCGCGCCCCGGAGCAGGGGCAGGGGCAGGGGCCGGGGCCGGGGGCGCAACGATGATGGCCGCCCGTCGCGCCGACCGCGACCTGATCGACCGGCTGCCGCCGGTGCGGGGTCGCTACGCAAAGAACGTCCCGCTCGCGCCGATCACCTGGTTTCGCGTCGGCGGCCCGGCCGAAGTGCTGTTCCGTCCGGCCGACGCGGACGATCTCGCCGCCTTCCTCGCCCGGCGGCCGGCCGATGTCCCGGTGACGGTCCTGGGGGTCGGGTCGAACCTGCTCGTGCGCGACGGCGGCGTCCCCGGCGTCGTCATCCGCCTCGGTCGCGCCTTCGCCGCCATCGACATCGTCGGCGAGACGATCGAAGTCGGCGCCGGCGCGCTGGACGCCACGGTGGCGCGCACGGCGATGCACGCGGGGATCGGCGGGCTGGAGTTCCTCAGCGGCGTGCCGGGAACCGTCGGCGGGGCGCTCAGGATGAACGCCGGCGCCTACGGCGGCGAGATGAAGGACGTCCTTGTCAGCGCCCGGGTGCTGACGCCGGACGGCGCCATTGCCGAGCTGGACGGCGATGAACTCGGCCTTCGTTATCGCGCCTGCGATTTGCCTCGCGACCGGGTCTTCGTCTCCGCGCGCCTGCGCGGGCGGGCCGAGGCCAGGAACGCGATCGCCGCGCGGATCGACGAGATCCGCCGCCGGCGCGCCAACACCCAGCCGATCCGCACCCGAACCGGGGGCAGCACCTTTGCCAACCCCGCAGGGGCCAAGGCCTGGCAGCTGATCGACCGCGCCGGCTGTCGCGGGCTCGCGATCGGCGGCGCGAAGGTCTCCGAGCAGCACTGCAACTTCCTGATCAACACCGGGAGCGCGAGCGCGGCCGACCTTGAGACCTTGGGAGAGGAGGTGCGCCGGCGGGTCTTCGCCGCCACCGGTGTCCGCCTCGACTGGGAGATAGACCGGATCGGCGTTGGCGGGTGCGGCCTCAGGGACGCGACGGAGGTGCGGCCATGAGCGCGTCGGTGAACAGGCGGGTTGCGGTGCTGATGGGCGGCTGGTCGGTCGAGCGCGAGGTCTCCCTGGTCAGCGGCGCCGCCGTGACCGCCGCCCTTAAGGCCGCCAACTACGACGCCACGGCGATCGACGTGACCCGGGACGTGGGCGACCTGCTTTCGGCCCTGACCCCGCGCCCGGATGTCGTTTTCAACGCGCTGCACGGCCGCTACGGCGAGGACGGCTGCATTCAGGGGCTGCTCGACATCCTCGCCGTGCCGTACACGCACTCCGGCCTACTCGCTTCGGCCCTGGCCATGGACAAGCCGACCGCCAAGCGGCTGTTCGGCGACGCCGGAATTCCCGTGGCCGAACACGTGATCGCTGCGCGCGCCGACGTTCTCGCCGGCGAGGTCATGGCCCGGCCGTACGTGATCAAGCCGCTGAACGAGGGCTCGAGCGTTGGCGTCCTGATCGTGCGCGAGGGCGACAACCATGGCCTGATGTCCGCCGCAGACTGGCCGTACGGCGAGCAGGTTATGGTCGAACGGTTCATCGCCGGGCGCGAGCTCACCGTCGCGGTCATGGGGGATCGTGCGCTGGCGGTGACGGAGATCGCGACCCATCGCGGCTTCTACGACTACGACGCCAAGTATGCGCCGGGCGGCTCGCGCCATGTCGTTCCCGCCGAGCTCGATCAGGCGGTCTACGCCGAGACGCTGCGACTGGCGCTGCTCGCGCACCGGACGCTCGGCTGTCGCGGCGTGTCCCGGGCCGATTTTCGTTACGACGGCCGGCGCCTGTACGCTCTCGAGGTCAACACACAGCCCGGAATGACGCCGACCTCGCTCGTCCCTGAGCAGGCCGCGGCCTGCGGCATCGCCTTCGAAACCTTGGTTGCCTGGATGGTGGAGAACGCAGCGTGCGACTGATAGGTGCAAGGAAACAGCCGCCCACGCGCAAGCGGGGTCAGCCGCGCAAACGGGTGGTTCCTGTCTGGCGCCGGCGCTCGATCCTGCTCGGCTGCGCGGCCGCGGTGGTTGCCGGCGCTGTCGGCTACGGCTGGTGGGCATGGCGGTCCGGCATCCCGCAGGGTCTTGCCGAGGACGCCCGGGTTGCGCTGATGGACCGCTCGCTGGACCTCGGCCTGCGCGTCAACGAGGTCTACGTAGAGGGCCGCAAGCACACGCCGGTCGTGGCCCTGCGCAAGGCCCTGGCCGTCGAGCGGGGCGCACCGATCCTTTTCGTCGATCTCGCCGCCGCGCGCGAGCGCCTGCTCGCGCTGCCGTGGGTCAGCGACGCCTCGGTCGAGCGGGTTCTGCCCGACACCGTCGTTATCCATCTGACGGAACGCCGGCCGGTAGCGCTGTGGCAGCAGGATGGCCGGTTCGCCCTTATCGACGGGTCCGGACACGTCATCCAGCGCGAGGGTCTCGGCGCCTTCTCCGGGCTGCCGATCATTGTCGGCGACGAGGCCGCGGCGGCCGAAGCTTCCGATCTGCTTGCCGTCCTTTCCACCGAGACGGCGCTGATGGCGCAAGTCAAGGCCGCGGTCCGCATTTCCGACCGGCGCTGGAACCTGCGGTTCAGCGACGGCCTCGACGTGCGGATGCCGGAGGCCGACCTCGCCGGCGGGTGGCGCAGGCTTGCCGCCTACGAGCGCCGCTACGGCCTCGTCGGTCTTGGCCTGCGCAGCATCGACCTCCGTCTGCCCGACCGGGTCGTCGTCCGCCCGGTACCGAACGCTGACTCCATAAGGAAAGATCACAGAAAGAATGCCTGACCGGGACAGTATCGCCGAACGCGTCGAGGCCACCGCCCTGCGGAGCAGGCGGTCGTCGCCGCCCGGCTGGGCCAAGAACGGGTTCATCGCCGCGCTCGATGTCGGCACGACGAAGGTGAGCTGCCTTATCGCCCGTGTGGTCGGCGACGGGATCGTCGTCGTCGGCGTCGGCCATCAGGCCTCCCGCGGCCTGCGTTCCGGCACCTTCGTCGATCTGGACGCCGCGGAAACCGCGGTGCGCGCCACCGTCGAAGCCGCCGAGCGCATGGCCCGCGAGAATATCCGCCAGGTGATCGTCAACGTCTCCGCCGGCAGTCCGCATTCGCGGCTGGTCGCCTACGATGTCGCCGTCGGTGGCCACGAGATTGACGATGCCGACCTGCGCCGGATCCTCGAGCAGGCGAAGATCGGCCAGCCCGATGCCCAGGGCCGCGAGGTCGTGCACGCGATCCCGGTCGGCTACAGCATCGACGGCTGTCGCGGCGTGCGCGACCCGCGCGGCATGTTCGGCCAGCGCCTCGGCGTCAGCCTGCACCTGATCACCGCCGCCCGCGGGGCGCTGCGCAACCTGTCCGCCTGCATCGATCGCTGTCACCTGGAGATTGCCGACAAGGTCGTTTCGTCCTACGCCGCCGCGCTCGGCTGCCTCGTCGACGACGAGACCGCGCTGGGCACGACGCTTATCGACATGGGCGGCGGGACGACATCGCTTGCCGTCTTTTTCGACGGCGAGCTGATCCACACCGATAGCATCGCCATCGGCGGCATCCATGTGACCAAGGATATCGCCCGGGTCCTGTCGACGCCTCTCGCCCAGGCCGAGCGGATGAAGACCCTGTTCGGGAGCTGCCTGCCGTCGTTGTCCGATGACCGTCAGGTCATTGAGATCCCGCCGATGGGCGAGGAAGGCGCCGGCGAACTGAGCCAGGTGCCGCGGTCGCTCCTGGTCAGCGTCATTCGCTCGCGGCTCGAGGAAATTTTCGAGATGCTGCGCGCGCGGCTGGAGGACGCCGGCCTCGACAAGATGGCCGGCCGCCGCGTGGTCCTGACCGGCGGCGCCAGCCAGGTGCCCGGCGCGCCAGAGCTCGCCAGCATGATCCTCGATAAACAGGTCCGCATCGGCCGTCCGCGGCCGATGAAAGGTGTGCCCGAAGCAGCCTACGGACCCGGCTTTTCAACTTGCGCGGGACTTTTGCGTTACGCGGTCAATCACCCTCACCACGGAGACTCGACCACCTATCGGCCGGTCGATCCGCCGGCCAGTCGCCTGAGCCGTCTGGGGCAATGGCTCCGAGAGAATTTTTAAGCTCCAAGCAAACTATGGAAGATACGGAGGCAGCCATGACCATCAATCTCAGCATACCCGTCGCCAACGCGACCCCCGAGCTCAAGCCGCGGATAACGGTTATCGGCGTCGGCGGCGCGGGCGGCAATGCCGTCAACAACATGATCCGCTCGCACCTGGAAGGAGTTGAGTTTGTCGTTGCCAACACCGACGCCCAGGCCATTGCGCAATCCACCTCCGACCGGCGGATCCAGCTTGGCGTGACCGTCACTCAGGGTCTCGGCGCCGGATCGCGGCCGGATATCGGCCGCATTGCCGCCGAGGAGGCCCTGGAGGAGATCATCGACGAGCTGCGCGGCTCGAACATGGTCTTCATCGCCGCCGGCATGGGGGGCGGCACCGGCACCGGCGCGGCTCCGGTCATTGCCCGCGCGGCGCGCGAGGCCGGGATCCTCACGGTCGGCGTCGTCACCAAGCCGTTCCACTTCGAGGGCGCCCACCGCATGCGGCTCGCCGAGCAGGGGATCGAGGAGCTCGAACAGTTCGTCGACACCCTGATCATCATCCCGAACCAGAACCTGTTCCGCGTCGCCAACGAGCGGACGACCTTCGCCGACGCCTTCAAGATGGCCGACGATGTTCTCCATTCGGGCGTGCGCGGCGTCACCGACCTGATGGTCATGCCCGGCCTGATCAATCTCGACTTCGCCGACATTCGTGCGGTGATGAGCGAGATGGGCAAGGCGATGATGGGCACCGGCGAGGCCGAGGGCGACCGGCGGGCGCTCGACTCGGCGGAGGCGGCCATTTCCAACCCGCTGCTCGACGACGTCTCGATGAAGGGCGCGCGCGGCGTGCTCATCAACATCACCGGCGGTCCGGACATGACCCTGTTCGAGGTCGACGAGGCGGCCAACCGGGTCCGCTCCGAAGTCGACCCCGACGCCTTCATCATCTTTGGCTCGACCTTCGATGAGAGCCTGCAGGGCAAGATCCGCGTGTCCGTCGTCGCCACCGGAATGGACAGCGCCGCCGCCCGTCTGGCGCCGACGAAGCTCAGCCTGGTCCAGAACGAAGACGACGCGACGCCGTCCTTCGGCGGCATCGAGGATGAGATCGACGAGGAGGCGGCCGCGGCACTGCTCGGCACCGGCACCGACGGCGCGCCGTACGCTCTCGGCGGCGACGGCCACGGTCACGGCCAACCGGCCCACGGCGACGGGCGGTCCAGGCAGGGCGAGGCGGGAGCGTCCGAACTGCGCGCCCGCGGCGAAGACCGGCGCGGCGACGATGTCTTCGGCGGCGCGCATGACGGGCACGGGGCAATGGAGCGGATGACGAGCCTGCTCGCCCGGGTCACCGGCGCCGGCCGCACCGGCGTCCGCCAGGGCCGGGCCGGCGATGGCGAAGTTGCCGACGCCCCGCCGGCAGCGGCCGCGCCGACGCTCAAGCCGCCGCGCTTCGGCAATGTCAGCCCAGAGGAGCGGTTGCCGCAGTCGAAGCCGGAGGACGAGCTGCTCGACATTCCGGCGTTCCTCCGCCGGCAGGCCAACTGAAGCGGCACTTGAGCTGACGGGACCGTCCCCCCTCACCCCGGCCCTCTCCGTCAGGGAGAGGGCGGCCCGCGAAGCGGGCGGGTGAGGGAGGTGCCACGCCCTTGCGGGCTCGCGATGGCGATAAGTGGTTCAGACGTGCCAAGGGACTCGTCCCGGCCCCGCCGCCCACGGGGCCGCTGGCGGGCTGGGACGCGTGCTGCAATCGCGTTTGCTTTGGATCACGAGGACCGGGCCGTGATACAGTCTTTGTACATTACGGTGTATCTGTTGAGCGGAAGAGCACGGGAATGATTGTGAACCTGGGCCGGCGGGTGTGGCCGGCAGTTGTCCTCGGTGTTCTCTTCATCGGCGCCTGTGCCTCATCGAAGGATGAGGAGCAGTACGTCGAGCGGCCTGTGGAGGAGCTCTACGGCCGCGCCACAGCGGCGATGACCGATGGCGAATTCAAGAAGGCGGCGAAGCTTTACGATGAGGTCGAACGCCAGCACCCGTATTCGCCGTGGGCGACCCATGCCCAACTGCAGGCGGCCTATGCCTACTACGAAGCCAACGAGTATGACGACGCCGTTGCCGCGCTCGATCGCTTTATCGATCTCCACCCCGCCGACAAGGATGTGCCCTACGCCTACTACCTCAAAGGCCTGTCCTACTACGAGCGGATTTCCGACGCGGCGCGCGACCAGAAAATGACCGAGGACGCCAAGCGCGTCTTCCAGGAGCTCATCAACCGCTATCCCGAGAGCGCCTATTCCCGTGACGCCAAGGTCAAGATCGACCTTGCCAACGACCATTTGTCGGGCCGGGAGATGGTCGTCGGCCGCTACTATCTGCGCCGCGGATACTACGTCGCCGCGATCAACCGGTTCCGGACGGTGCTGCAGAAATATCAGACAACGACCCATGTTCCCGAAGCGCTGCTGCGTCTGACCGAGGCCTACACCGCGCTCGGCCTTAAGGATGAGGCGCGCAAGACCGCGGCGATCCTGGGCTATAACTATCCCGGGAGCGAGTGGTACGCCGACGCCTACGCGCTGGTCGAAAGCAGGGGCGGATGACCTCGGCAGATCTCCGTCCGGCTCCTGTTGCGGCCTTTGTCGCCGATGCTCGCCGCTCTTTCCATCCGTGACATCGTCCTTATCGATCGCCTCGACCTCGAGTTCAAGCCGGGGCTTTCGGCGCTGACGGGCGAGAGCGGCGCCGGCAAATCGATCCTCCTCGACGCGCTCGGTCTCGCTCTCGGCGGCCGGGCGGACGCGCGGCTGCTTCGTCACGGCGCCGCGCAGGGCTCCGTAACGGCTGCCTTCCTTCTTCCCTCGCACCATCCGCTTGTCGCTCTCCTCACCGAACAAGGCATTGCCGGAGATGACGAGGACCTGGTGCTGCGGCGGGTCGTCGGTGCCGATGGCCGTTCGCGCGCCTTCATCAACGATCAGCCGGTCGCCGTCGGCCTGATGCGCCAGATCGGCGATGCTCTGGTCGAGATTCACGGCCAGTTCGACAACCAGCGTCTCCTCAGTCCGGTTACCCACCGGGCTCTGCTCGACGCTTATGCCGGGCTCCAGACCGACCTCGCCGCCACCGCGGAGGCCTGGGAGGCGGCGTTGGCGGCGGATGCGGCACTGGCGGCAGCCGAGGCAGATATGGCGGCGGCGCGCCGCGACGAAGATTACCTTCGCCACGCCCTGGACGAGCTTGATCGACTCGCTCCCCGGCCCGACGAGGAGGGGGCGCTGGCGGACACCCGCACGAGGCTGATGAGCGGGGAGAAGATCGTCCAGGCCATGGCCGAAGCGATCAGGGCACTGGCCGGCGAGGAGCCCCTGCCCGGAGCCGAGGCTGCAATTCAGGCGGCGCTGCGCCAACTTGAACGCGTAGCCGCTCTTGCCGGGGGCGGACTCGACGCAGCGGTCGATGCGCTGACCCGCGCCCTCGCCGAGGTCATCGAGGCCCAGGCGCAGCTTGATCGCGCCATGGCGGAGCTGGATCTGGATCCGCGTCGGCTGGAGGAGGCGGAAGAGCGGCTGTTCACGCTGCGTGCAACGGCGCGAAAGCACGATTGCGCAGTCGGCGACCTGCCGGCGCTGCGGGACGAGCTGGCCGAGCGTCTCGCCGGTCTCGATGACAGCGCCGCCCAGATCGATCGTCTGCGTCAGGCGGCCGCGGCGGCTCATGCCCACTACGGCATCGCTGCCGACGAGATCGGCGCGGGTCGGCGCGACGCCGCGGCGCGTCTCGATGCCCAGGTCACGGCCGAGCTCGCACCCCTCAACCTCGGCCGGGCGGTGTTCCGGACGATGGTGCGGGCTCTTGCGCCGGCCGAGTGGGGCGCGCACGGCAAGGATCAGGTTGTGTTCGAGGTTGCGACCAACCCGGGCAGTCCGACCGGACCCTTAAGCCGGATCGCCTCGGGCGGGGAGCTGGCGCGGTTCATGCTGGCGCTGAAGGTGGTGCTGGCCCAGGCCGATCCGGTGCCGACGCTGATCTTCGACGAGGTTGACGCCGGCGTCGGCGGCGCGGTGGCGGACGCGGTCGGTGAACGACTCGCGCGGCTGGGCAAGGATGTTCAGGTTCTCGCTCTCACCCATTCGCCGCAGGTGGCGGCCCGCGGCGCGCACCACTGGCGGGTTCACAAGTCCGTCGGCGAGGGCGACGCGCGCACGCGCATCGACATCCTTGTCGGCGATGAACGCCGCGAGGAGCTGGCGCGGATGCTGGCCGGGGCCCGGATCACCGACGAAGCCCGTGCCGCCGCCGACAGCCTTCTGCTGCGCAAGAGCGCATGAGCGCGCCCGCGCGGGAGATCCCGCCCGAGGATCTAAGCCGCGAACAGGCGGCGGCGGAGCTGCATGCCCTCGCCGGGGAGCTCGCCGCCTACGATCAGGCCTATTACGTCAAGGACGCACCGGTCGTCAGCGACGCCAACTATGACATGCTGGCCCGTCGCAATGCAGCCATCGAAGCGCGCTTTCCCGAGCTCGTCCGCGCTGACAGCCCGTCGAAGCGCGTCGGCGCGCCGCCGGCCGAGGGCTTTGCCAAGGTCGCGCACAGCCGGCCGATGCTCTCGCTCAACAACGCTTTCACCGATGCCGAGCTGATCGAGTTCGTCGCCCAGATCCGCCGCTTCTTGAAGGAGCTCAGCGACAATCCGGGCCGGCCGCTGGCAATGATGGCGGAGCCCAAGATCGACGGCCTGTCAATATCGCTGCGCTACGAGGAGGGCCGCTTCGTCCGCGGCGCGACGCGGGGCGACGGCAGCATCGGCGAAGACGTCACCGCCAACCTCAGAACCCTCGCCGACATTCCAAATGAGCTCCCCGGTGCGCCCGGCGTCGTCGAGATCCGCGGCGAGGTCTACATGCGCAAGGCCGATTTCGCCGCCCTCAACGCGCGTCAGCGCGAGGCCGACGCCAAGGTCTTCGCCAATCCGCGCAACGCCGCCGCCGGCTCGCTGCGCCAGATCGACCCCGCCGTCACCGCCGCGCGGACGTTGCGCTTCTTCGCCTATGCCGCGGGCGAGCTCTCGGAACCTCTGGGCGAAACCCACAGCGCGTTTCTCGACCGGCTCAAGGCGTTCGGGTTCCCGGTCAATCCGCTCGCCCGGCTCTGCCGCGACGAGAGCGAGATGCTCGCCTTCTACCACGAGCTCGCTGATCGGCGCGCGGGGCTGGACTACGACATCGACGGCGTTGTCTTCAAGGTCGACCGCCTCGACTGGCAGCAGCGGCTCGGCTTCGTCAGCCGGGCGCCGCGCTGGGCCATTGCCCAGAAGTTCGAGGCGGAGAGGGCGCGGACGATGCTCCGCGAGATCCGCGTCCAGGTCGGCCGCACCGGCACGCTGACCCCGGTCGCGCATCTTGAGCCGGTCACGGTCGGCGGGGTCGTGGTTGCCCGGGCGACCCTGCATAACGAAGACGAGATCGCGCGCAAGGACATCCGCGAGGGCGACACCGTCATCGTTCAGCGCGCCGGCGACGTCATCCCTCAGGTCGCAGCCGTCGTCGCCGAGGAAAGGCCTGCCGACGCCGAGCCCTACCACTTCCCCGACCACTGCCCGGAGTGTGGCAGCATGGCGGTGCGCGAAGCCGGCGCGGCGGCGCGACGCTGTACCGGCGGGCTGATCTGCCCGGCCCAGTCGCTCGAGCGGCTGAAGCACTTCGTCTCGCGCGGGGCCTTCGACATCGACGGCCTCGGCGCTCGCCATCTCGCGGCATTCCGCGCCGACGGGCTCATCGGCGGGCCCGCCGACATTTTCCGCCTGCACGCGCGAGAAACCGACATTGCCGTGCGGCCCGGCTGGGGCGCGCGTTCCGCCGCCAACCTGATCGCCAGCATCGAAGCGCGGCGGACCATTGCTCTGGACCGGTTCATTCACGCGCTTGGCATCCGCCAGGTGGGCGAGGCGACGGCCCGCCTGCTTGCCCGCCACTACGGCTCGCTCGGAGGCTGGCGCGACGCCATGACCGCGGCGGCGGCCGAGAGCGAAGCCTACCGCGACCTCGTCAACATCGACGGTATTGGCCCTTCGGTCGCCGGCGATCTTGCAGCCTTCTTCGCCGAGCCGCACAACCAGGCCGTCCTCGACGATCTCGCCCGTGAGGTGACGGTCGACCCCTTCGTCGCTCCGGAAAGCTCGGACTCGCCACTGAGCGGCAAGACCGTCGTCTTCACCGGCAGCCTGCAGACGATGACCCGCAACGAGGCCAAGGCCCGGGCCGAGGCGCTGGGGGCCAAGGTCGCCGGTTCGGTATCGCGTTCCACCGACTATGTCGTCATCGGCGCGGACGCCGGCAGCAAGGCCGCGAAGGCGGAGGCGCTCGGCGTCGCCATTCTCAACGAGGCGGAATGGCTGGCGCTGAGCGCGCCGCAAGCCGGTTGATCGGACGAGCCAAACGAATAGGTCGACAGGGCGCGCGCGCGGGAGGAGGCGTTGCGCCCTCTCCCGTTATCCCGCGTTTACAGGATGAAGTCGCCGCCAACCCACTGGGTGTGCAGCGCCGTGCCGTCCTTGACCAGGATCTCCAGCTCCGCCGTCGACTTGTCAGCGTCCGTGTTGGCCTGGACGAGCGTATCCGCGGCGCCCGACTTGACCACGTGCACCTGCGCCGGCTTGCTGAACGCCGCCTTGCCGACGAAGGCGAACTTCTGGTTGAGATGGTCGTTGGAATTGACGGTGTTGGCGTCGATGGTCGAGAGGTCGATCCGGTCTCCGACAGCCTTGCCGACGCCGATGAAGTCGAGGATCACGTCGCGAAGCGCGCCCTTCGAGTCGGTGACGGCATCGTAATCGAAGATGTCGTTGCCGGGGCCGCCGGTGAGCTGGTCGAACCCGTCGCGCCCCGAGAGCGCGTCGGCTCCCTCTTCACCGTAGAGCTTGTCGTTGCCGGTGCCGCCGCCGAGCTTGTCGTTGCCGGCGCCGCCGTCGAGATAGTCGTTGCCGGCCTGCCCGCCGAGCTCGTCGGCGCCGATCCCGCCGTACATCCGGTCATTGCCGTCTT
>JBBSCD010000083.1:0-12012 GCA_038250645.1 Rhodospirillales bacterium | reverse complement strand
TCGCCTGCGTTTCGCCGCGCGCCTCGTCGCTCGGGACACTGCCTCCCCGGGACCCGTCGCCGCGTGACGAGCCCCGGCCACAACAGGAACGCTGCATGATCATGGCCCTGCCCGCTCCGCCCTGTCCCGGATTACCCCGTCCCGCCTTGCCACGTGCCGCCGCGTTCCGCCACCGCGTGTTTCTGCTCACCTTGACGGCAGTGGCGGCCGTCGCCGGACCTGCGCTCGGCCATGCGGAGCCGCAAGCGGTTGCCGTGCTGCGCGGGCTTGACAAGGTCACGGCGCGAACCTCGACGATCGAGGCGCCGGTCGGTGAAGCGGTCACCTTCGGCACCCTGCAGATCATGGTACGCGACTGCGAGAAGGCGCCGCCCGAAGATCCGCCCGAGGCCGCCGCATTCCTGCAGATCTCGGAGACGAAACGCGGCGAGCCGACGGAGGCGCTGTTCTCAGGCTGGATGTTCGCCTCCAGTCCGGCGCTGTCGGCGCTCGAACATCCGGTCTACGACATCATCGTCGTCGATTGCGTCGCCAGCTCGACCGCGTCCGCCCAAAGATCGTCCGCCGACAAGCCCCGGTAGAAGGTGGCCTGCCGCTGGAGCGCATCGTCCAGCTGCTGGAGATAGACGGGGCTCGGGATCTCGATCGCGCCGAACTGGCGCAGGTGGTCGGTCACGAATTGCGTGTCGAAGAGCGTGAAGCCGCCGCGGCGAAGCAGGGCGACGAGATGGACGAGCACGATCTTGCTCGCATCGGTCTCCAACGAGAACATGCTTTCGCCGAAGAAGGCCGCGCCGAGGACCAACCCGTAAAGCCCGCCGACCAGCCGCGGGCCGCACCACGCTTCGATGCTGTGCGCGTAGCCGAGCTCATGCAGCCGGGTGAAGACACGGGCGATCTCCGGGTTGATCCAGGTTTCGGGATGGCCGGGACGCGGCGCCGCGCAGCCTGCGAGAACATCGTAGAAGTCCCGGTTGCAGACGACCTCGAAGGGGCGGCGGCGAACGGTCTTCGCCAGCCGGCGAGGAACGTGGAACGCGTGCAGCGGCAGGATGCCCCGGGCGTTGGGCGCGACCCAGTGCACGTGGGGGTCATGACGGTGGCTGGCCATGGGGAAGATCCCGATGGAGTAGGCCCGGATCACCATCTCCGGGGTCAATCGGTCGCCACCGGCACTGTGCCTGATTGCCCTTCTCCTACGAACTTTTCCAGCCAGTGAACATGATAGGCGCCGGCCCGGAAGTCCGGCGCGTCCAGAACGCGCAGGTGAAGCGGGATCGTCGTCGCGATCCCGTCGATGACATACTCCGCCAGCGCTCGGCGGAGCCGCATCATGCACACCTCCCGCGTCGGCCCGTGAACGATGAGCTTTGCGATCATGCTGTCGTAGTAGGGAGGAACCGAGTAGCTGGAGTACAGCGCCGAGTCGACCCGCACGCCGGGCCCTCCGGGCGGATGGTAGTCGCCGATCCGGCCCGGCATCGGGATGAACGTCACCGGGTCCTCGGCGTTGATCCGACACTCGATCGCATGTCCGGAGGTGCGCACGTCGTCCTGGCAGTAGCCGAGGGCGGCGCCGGACGCGACGCGGATCATCTCGCGCACCAGATCGACCTCGCAGACCATCTCGGTGACCGGATGCTCGACCTGCAGCCGCGTGTTCATCTCGATAAAATAGAACGCCCCATCGGCATAGAGAAACTCAACCGTGCCGACGCTGCGATAGGCGAGCGCGGTCGCGACGCGAACGGCGCTGGCACAGACGGCCTTGCGTTCCTCTTCACCCAATGCGGGCGACGGCGCCTCCTCGAGAATTTTCTGGTGACGACGCTGCATGGAGCAGTCGCGCTCGCCCAGATGGATGACGGCGCCGTGCAGATCGGCGAGAACCTGAACTTCGATGTGCCGCGGCCGCGCCAGGTACTTCTCGAGGTAAAGCTCGCCGTTGCCGAAGGCGGACGTCGCCTCGGCGCAGGCGAACTCCATGGCCTGGCCAAGTCCGTCCGGATCATGGACGACCTTCATTCCCCGCCCGCCGCCGCCGGCCGATGCCTTGACGAGGACGGGATAGCCGATCTCGGCGGCGATGGCGCGGGCCTCGGCTTCGCCGGTGATCGGTCCGTCGGAGCCGGGCACCACGGGGATGTTCGCATGGCGGCAAAACCGCTTGGCCGCGACCTTGTCGCCCATCAGCCGGATATGTTCAGGCGAGGGGCCGATGAAGGTGATCCCGTGCTCCTCGACCATTGCCGCAAACTTCGCGTTTTCGCTGAGAAAGCCGTAGCCGGGATGAATGGCGTCGGCGTTGCTGATGGTCGCGGCAGAGAGGATGGCGACGGGGTTGAGATAGCTCTCGCTTGCCGCCGCCGGCCCGATGCAGATCGATTCGTCGGCGAGACGGACGTGCATGGCGCTGGCGTCGGCCGTGGAATGGACCGCCACCGAGCGGATTCCCATGTCGCGACAGGCGCGGAGGATGCGAAGCGCGATCTCCCCGCGATTGGCGATGAGAACCTTCTGAAACACGACGGGCTCGGCCAACTATTCGAGAATCAGCAGCGGCTCGCCGTACTCGACCGGCACGCCGTTGCTGACCAGGATGCGGGTTACGACGCCGGCGCGCGGCGCCTTGATCGGGTTGAAGACCTTCATCGCCTCGATCAACAGCAGTGTCGTGCCGGCCTCGACCGCGTCGCCGACCTTGACGAACGGCGGGGTTGCCGGATCGGACCCGGTATAGACCACGCCGACCATCGGCGACGTCAACAGGCCGGGATGATCGAGCAGCGCATCGGCCTCGCGCACCGGACCACCCGCGGCGGTGGCCGGCAGGGCCGAGGCCGCCCCGGCGCCGCCGACGACAGGACCATGCACCGCGGCAGGCTGAAGGACGCGGGCAACGCGAACGCGGAGGTCGCCGCTGGCGTACTCGATCTCGCTGAGCCCGGTTTCGCTCAACAGGTCCGCCAGCTCGCGGACAAGATCGGCGTCAAAGTCGGTCTTGGCTTTCGTCACGGTCATGCTCTGCGTCCCCCCCCATCACGCCGCGCCGGATCGCGTTTGCGCCGCCGCTTCGAGCGCCATCTGGTAGCCGGCCGCGCCCAGACCGCAGATAACCCCCTGCGCCGCCCGGGACACGTAGGATACGTGGCGGAACTCCTCGCGGCGAAAAATGTTCGACAGGTGCACCTCGAAGACGGGGATGTCGATGGCGAGCAGCGCATCAAGGATGGCAATCGACGTGTGGGAGTAGGCGCCGGCATTGATGATGATCGCCATGGTCCGGCCGGGAGCCTCCTGGATCCAGCCGACCAGCTCGCCTTCGCTGTTGCTCTGGCGGAAGTCGACCTCAAGCCCGAGCGCCGCGCCGCGGAGCCGACATGCCGCCTCGATGTCGGCCAACGTTTCGCGACCGTAGATCTCCGGCTCGCGGCTGCCGAGGAGATTGAGATTGGGCCCGTTGAGGACGAGGATACGCGCAGTCATCAGCCCGCGGCGGAAGTTGGTGCAAAGGCCGCGCTTATACCACGGCCCGGTTCTTGTGTAACGTCGGCTTTGGATTATGTTAGCGGCTCTTGGGCAGGCGCGAAGGCCCGCGCACTCATTGAAGACGCCAAGCAGGACAGCGCTTTTGACGCACATGCGTGTAACCATCAACGGCGAGGACAAGCTCGTCGTTGCACCGCTTACAATCGAGCAGCTCCTCAGCGATATCGGCCTCGATCCGCGCAAGGTTGCGGTCGAGCGCAACCTCGAAATCGTGCCGCGATCCGGCTACGGAGAAGCGGCGTTGGGCGACGGTGATCGCGTCGAGATCGTCCATTTCATCGGCGGCGGCGCGCCGGACGCGGACGCGAGCGCCGAGGCCGAAGCCGGCGGCGCCGATCCGCTGATGATCGCCGGGCGGTCGTATCGCTCCCGGCTCCTCGTCGGCACCGGCAAGTATCGCGACTTCGAGGAGACGGCGCGGGCGATCGCTGCATCGGGCGCGGAGATCGTCACCGTCGCCGTCCGCCGCGTCAACGTCACCGACCGCAACAAGCCGATGCTGGTCGATTACGTCGACCCGAAAACCTACACCTACCTGCCGAACACCGCCGGCTGTTACTCGGCGGACGACGCGGTGCGCACCCTGCGGCTCGCCCGCGAGGCCGGCGGCTGGGATCTGGTCAAGCTCGAGGTTCTCGGCGATCAGCAGACCCTCTACCCCAACATGGCGGAGACGCTGGCCGCGGCGGAGACATTGATCGCGGACGGGTTCAAGGTCATGGTCTACTGCAGCGACGATCTGATCTTCGCGAAACGGCTCGAAGAGATGGGCTGCGTCGCGATCATGCCGCTCGCGGCACCGATCGGCTCAGGCCTCGGTATTCAGAACCCCATCAACATTCGCCTGATCGTCGAGCGGGCGCGCGTGCCGGTGCTGGTCGATGCCGGGGTCGGCACGGCCTCGGACGTGGCCATCGCCATGGAACTTGGCTGCGATGGCGTGCTGCTCAACACCGCCATCGCCGAGGCCAAGGATCCCGTCGCGATGGCGCGGGCAATGAAGCTGGGGGTTCTATCCGGGCGGCTCGCCTACCGCGCCGGGCGCATGGCGAAGAAGCGCTACGCTGATCCGTCGTCGCCTTTGGCCGGTCTGATCTGAGGCGGCCGACACCCAACTGAGGCGTCAGGCCCGGCTATCCGACATTGCCCAAAATTGAGGCAGAGAGGCGGAATGCGGCCAAAGGCGCCGATGCCGCTTGGCGCATAAGGCGCGGCGCACAAGCGCTTGCCGGCAGTTCCCAGCCTGCCGCCGGTCCTGGCCAGGCGGGCCACTGCTTGGCATGAACCTTGCTAAGCAACGGCGCGAGTGACAAAGAAATGGCCCGAAGCGGTCGCGGGACGAGGGGACTGATGGCGTTCGACGAAATGCGCGAGGCCGGTTCTGGCGTGCGCGCCTCCTACAAGGCGTACGGCCGGTGGCTCGAGACGGTCCCCATCGAGCGGCTGATCGAAAAGCACCAGCAGGCCGACCTTATCTTCAAGCGGCTCGGCATCACCTTCGCGGTCTACAACAGCGATGCGGGCGCCGAGCGGCTGATCCCTTTCGACATCATCCCGCGCATCCTTGATGCGGAAGAATGGAAGATCGTCGGCGCCGGCGTCTGCCAGCGCGTCCGCGCCATCAACGCCTTCCTCGACGACGTCTACCACGAGCAGCACATCCTTCGCGCCGGCCGCATCCCGGCCGATCTCGTGCTGAACAATCCCTGCTTCCGCCCTGAAGTTCTCGGGCTCGATCTGCCGCGCAACGTTTATGTTCACATCGCCGGGATCGATGTCGTGCGGGTCTCGGCAACCGAGTTCTACGTCCTCGAGGACAATACACGCGTGCCTTCGGGCGTCTCCTACATGCTCGAGAACCGGGAGACGATGATGCGCCTGTTTCCCGAACTGTTCGCCTCGCATCCGGTGGCGCCGGTCAACCACTATCCGGAGATCCTGCTGCGGACGCTCCGCTCGTCGGCGCCTCCCGGCGTGGTCGAGCCGACCGTTGTCGTGCTGACCCCCGGTTTCTACAACAGCGCCTACTTCGAGCACGCGTTTCTGGCCATGCAGATGGGCGTCGAGCTGGTCGAGGGGCAGGATCTCTTCGTCGAGGACAACCTCGTCTACATGCGCACCACCGACGGGCCAAAACGGGTCGACGTTATCTATCGCCGTATCGACGACGACTTCATCGACCCCCTGGCGTTCGATGCCGCCTCTGTCCTCGGGATCCCGGGCCTGCTGTCCGTCATCCGCAACGGCCGGGTCGTTCTCGCCAACGCCATCGGCACCGGCGTTGCCGACGACAAGGCCATCTACTGCTTTGTCCCCGACATGATCGACTTTTATCTCGGCGAGAAGCCGATCCTCAAGAACGTGCCCACCTTCCGCCTGTCCGACGCCGACGACCGCGGCTACGTCCTCGATCATCTCGAAGAGCTGGTCATCAAGGAGGTCGGCGGTTCCGGCGGTTACGGCATGCTCGTCGGCCCGGCCAGCACCGCCGAGCAGCGGTTCGAATTCCGCAACAAGATCCTCGCCGATCCCGACAACTTCATCGCCCAGCCGACCCTCAGCCTGTCGACTTGCCCAACGCTCGTCGATGCCGGCGTCGCTCCGCGCCACGTCGATCTGCGCCCGTACGTGCTGACGGGCGAGACGACAACGGTCGTGCCCGGCGGGCTGACCCGTGTGGCGCTGCGCGAGGGCTCGCTGGTGGTGAATTCGTCACAGGGCGGCGGGACGAAGGACACCTGGGTTTTGGAGGCCTGATCGTTGCTCGGGCGCACCGCCAACAACGTCTACTGGATGGCCCGCTCGGTCGAACGCGCGGAAAACATGGCGCGTCTGCTCGCCAGCACCTATCACATGTCGCTGCTGCCGGTGGCCAGCGGGAACGACGCCCAGCAATGGGAAGCGCCGCTCAGGCTGGCGGGCGATCGCGAGGCCTTTCTCAAACGCTACGGCGAGGTATCCCCCGGCAGCGTGCTGCAGTACATGGTCCTCGACGCAGACAATACCGCCAGCATCCGCTCGGCGGTGCGCCAGGCGCGCGAAAACGCCCGGGCCACGCGGCCGGAGCTCACGACGGAGGTCTGGGAAGGCATCAACCAGACCTTTATCGAAATGGAGAGCCTGTCCTACAGCAAGATGGTCGACCAGGGGTTTCGCGAGTTCTTCGACTGGGTCAAGGAGCGCTCGCACCTGTTTCGCGGCGCCATCTACGGGACCATGCGCCGCGGCGATGCGTTCACCTTTTCGCGCCTCGGAACCTTCATCGAGCGCGCCGATAACACCGCGCGGTTTCTCGCGATCAAGTGGGAGATGCTTACGCCCTCGACCGGCGGCCGCCCGCTCGGCGCCGAGGACTACAACCGCTGGGGCGCCTTGTTGCGGGCGTTCAGTGCGTTCAAGGCCTACCGCGAGGTCTACGCCGGGATCATCGAGCCGCGCCGCGTCGCCGAGCTTCTCGTCCTGCGGCAGGACATGCCGCGGTCGTTGGCGGCATGCACCGGAGAGATGTACGACATCCTGCGCGAGATTCGCGCCAACGCGGCCTGCACCCGGCTGGCGACGCAGATCCACGACGGCCTGCAGCGGCATCGCATCGACAGCATCCTCCGTTCCGGGCTTCCCCGCTTCCTCAATGCTTTCGTCGGCCGGAACAACGAACTGCATTCGCTGATCGGAAAGGAGTTCATGCTCGTTCTATGAGACTGACCATTCAGCACGAGACACGCTACCGGTTCGCAAAACCGGCGCAGCATTCGATCCAGTACCTGCGGCTGACGCCGCGGCCTGACCTTTGCCAGGCCGTGATCGCATGGCAGGTCGGCACGCCCGGGCAGATGCACCGGTGGATCGACGGCTTCGGCAACACGGCTCACGTCGCGGTCCAGAACGGCGCCCACAGCGAGGTGCCTGTCCTGGTTCGCGGCGAGATTGAGACGTTCGACACCGGCCGCGTCCTGCCTTCCGACGATGGCCTGCCGCCGCGGATGTTTCTGCGTCCGACCCCATACACACAGGTGGACGACGACATCCGCGCGCTGATCCTGCCCCTGCTCGAGCGGGTCCGCGACGAGGGCATCATTGCCGGGTTGCACGCAATTATGTGGACGCTGCACACGACCGTCGATTACTGCCCCGGCTTCACCGATATCGACAGCACGGCGGCGGAAGCCTTGGCGCACGGCCGCGGCGTCTGCCAGGACTATGCGCATCTGTTCATCGCCGGCACACGCGTTCTAGGCATTCCCGCGCGTTATGTCAGCGGGTATCTGTACAGCGACGATGGCGCGCTCGCCAGCCACGCCTGGGCGGAGGCGTACGTCGAGGATCTGGGCTGGGTCTCCTTCGACTGCGCCAATAGCCAGTGCGCGACGGACGCCTACGTCCGCCTCGCGGTCGGGTTCGACTACGCCGGCGCCTGCCCGATTCGCGGGGTGCGCAAGGGCGGCGGCATCGAGGAGATGTCGGTCAGCGTCAAGGTTCTTCAGACCGACAGCCAGTAAGTGGCGGGGCGCGCGCCCGCCGACACAGGAAGTGTCCTGAACGCCACACGTGCCACGCGCTTCCAGCGAAGCCCGCGTTGGATCTTCCGCACGCGATCGGCGCACGCTCTGCGCGCAGTCCTCGCCTGTCTCATCGTCATGGCGCATCGGCATCGCTGCCAGCCGAAGCCGGCAGGCACCCCGACGCGGGTGCCTTTTCTATTTTTTGGAGAGAAATGGTTTACGGCGCGATCATTTTCGCCTACCCTATTTGCCTACAATAAGAGCCCGTAAGGGTTAACAAGTGCAGCGGGCCAGCAATACCGGTCGTCTTCAAACAATGAGACGATTTCCGGTCGAGGAACTCTGCATCATCGGAAGGACACGCGCGCCGACCATTACGCGGCTCGGTCGAGGGAACTCGTGCGCCTCACTAGCAATGGAGATAACGATGGGGACATACACAGGAACGTTGGCCAACGAGACCATCAACGGCCGCGGTGGCGCTGACACCATAAACGGCGGCGGCGGCGCCGATACCCTCAACGGCGGCGGCGGCAACGACACGGTCTCCCAGGATGTCTGGGGCGAGGACGCCTACACCTTCACGGGGACGTCGACCCTGCGCGGCGGAACCGGCAACGACCGGCTCTATGTGCTGTTCGACGGGCCCGAATTCGACATCGACCGGGGCACGTTCAAGCTCTACGGCGACGCCGGCAACGACCGGCTCGAGGCGACCTACTACTACCCGTGGACGGAGGGGCCCAACTACGGCGCGGCGAAGGACTATCTCTACGGCGGCACCGGCAACGACACCTACGAGCTGCAGGAAAAAAGCGACGTGGTGATCGAGAAGGCCGGCCAGGGCTACGACACGGTCCTCGGCTGGGGCGACGACTACACCCTCGCCGCCAACGTCGAAAGGCTGCAGCTCTACTATGGCTACGACGACGCCCCGCGCGGCTACCACGGCACCGGAAACAACCTTGCCAACACGATCATCGGCACGCCGGCGGACGACGGCCTCGACGGCGGCGGCGGCAACGATACGCTCTACGGCAAGTCCCTCGGTCCGAACGACGATGCCACTGACGATGCCGACGTTATCCACGGCGGTGCCGGCAATGACACGATCTACGGGTCGGGCGGCAACAGGGACACCTGGGACGGCAACGACACCCTCTACGGCGACGACGGCAACGACCGCATCTTCGGCTCGTACGGCGACGACCGGATGTTCGGCGGAAGCGGCAATGACGAGCTCGGCGGTCAGGCCGGTGATGACTCGATGTACGGCGGTGTCGGCAACGACAAGCTCGGCGGCGGCAGCGGCGACGACCAGCTCTACGGCGAGGCCGGAGGCGATCGGCTCTCGGGTCGCGACGGGCTCGACCATCTCAGCGGCGGGGGCGGCAACGACATCTTCGACTACGACGCCGTCACCGACTCGGAGGGCGCGCTTCGCGACGTGATCCTCGACTTCGCAGGCGTCGGCAAGGCCGTGGGCGACCGGATCGACCTCTCGACCATCGACGCCAACACCGTCAATCCCAATGACCACGTCAACCAGAAGTTCGCCTTCGTCGGCAACGCCGCGTTCAGCGGGCCGGGACAGGTACACGCAATCGCATCGGGCGCGGGCGACACCCTGATCCAGGCAAACACGGACGCCGACAAGGCGACGGCGGAACTCGAAATCCTGGTCAAGGACGGCGATTCCGATCCGGGCGACTGGATCGCCGGCGACTTCATCCTGTAGGTGCGGCACGGCGGGAGAGGGCGCGCCCCTCTCCCGTTTTCCGCGCCACGCACTTGGCCGCCATCGCTTGTTCCAACGATGCGTAACGACGGCTAGACTTGTGATCTATCAGGCACGCTGGGCCCGCTGCCACGCGGCTCGCGGAACAAGGGATGACGCGCAATGGCCACTGTGGAGACGCCCCTTTGCGACTTCGGCTGGGAAGCGCCAAGGTTCACTCTCAAGGACGCCTACGGCAACCCGTTTTCCCTCGACGATGTCAAGGGACCTTACGGAACGGTGGTAATGTTCATCTGCAACCACTGCCCGTACGTCCGCGCCGTCGCCGATCGCATCGGCCGGGACGCCTTCGATTTGCAGAAGAAGGGGATCGGGGTGATCGCCGTCATGTCCAACGACTACGAACGCTATCAGGAGGACGCGCCCGAGGCGATGAAGCGATTCGCCATGGAGCACCATTTCCCGTTCCCGTACGTCATCGACGAGACGCAGAAGATCGCCCGCGCCTACGGAGCCGTCTGCACGCCGGAGTTCTTCGGCTTCAACGCGGACCTGAAGCTGCAGTACCACGGCCGGCTCGATGCATCGAAGCGCGCCCCGGCCCCGCGCGGCGCACCGCGCGAACTGTTCGAGGCCATGGTTCAGATCGCCGAGACCGGCGAAGGACCGCGCGAGCAGCACGCCAGCATGGGCTGCTCGATCAAATGGCGCGGCGAGGAAGCGGGCTGAACAGAGCCCGCTTCCTTCAGAGCATCCTGCGCATCAACTTTCTGCTTTCGGATGATTCCATCCGAAAGCAGGCTGATCCAGTGCTGCGGACGAGACGCCCCTTTTATGGCCGGGTGCGCGGCTGCAGCTGCGCGGCGACGGCTTCGGTATAGGTAAGCTGGATGAGATCGCCGACCTTCAGCCCCTTCATCTTCTGCTGCAGCTCAGGGTTCCTCACCTGCACCGTCCGGGTTGCGCCCTGCGGCCCCTGGACGGTGACCGTATGCGCCGCCTGATCGATGGCGGTCACCCGCGAGGTCACCGTAACCTGATCCATCGCCGCCCGGCCCGGCATCTGGTCCGGCTGCGAGCGGGCGACGTCGGATGCGCCGGTGACGCCCGGTACGGCGTCGCCGGGAGCGACGACGTTCACGGCGACCGAATCGTAGAAGGCGATGTCGACAAGGTCGCCCTTCTTGACCTTGCTGAGATCGACGTCGGGGCTGACCTTGATCGGCACCGTCTGCCCCTGCGAGCCGCGCAAGGTCACCGTCCGCTTCGCCGGATCGATGGCCTCGACCATCGCGGTCATCCGCGTGAGATTCTTCTCGATGACGGTCGGCGGCGCCTCGGTCGCCCGCATATGCGGTTCCTTCGCCGCCTTGTCGCCGGAACATGCGCCAAGTCCGACGGCCGCAACGAGGCCTATGGCCGAAGCCGTCAAGACACGCTTCGTCGTCTTCATAATCGACTCTCCTTATCAACCCGCGTCGTTTTTGTTGATGCGTTGTCGCCTGCCTCGAACATTGCAGCCCGCTTCCAAAGCGACAACAGAAGCGACGTACAATACTCAATACTCAGGCTGAGTACATAACTATGGTTGGCACTCGGCATCTGCAGGACACTATGCTAGGCCTTGCGCCGTGGATCGCGGCAGGCCGGCAGAGACGAGAGCATGAACGCCTCAATTTTCCTTGCCGTCGTTGGAGCCGCACTGCTGCACGCTGTGTGGAATGCGCTCGTCAAGGGCGGATCGGATATGCGTCTCAGCATGGCAGCGGTCGTCCTCGGGCACATGCCCCTGGCTCTTGCGATTCTGCCGTTCGTCCCTGCGCCCACATCTAGCAGCTATCCCTATCTTCTGGCAGGTACTGGACTTCACGTGGGCTACCAGCTGTTCTTGCTGCAATCCTATCGGCTCGGCGACCTGACGCAGGTTTACCCAATTGCCAGGGGATCGGCTCCGCTTCTGGTCGCCCTTTTTTCTGTGGTAGTTCTCGGGGTTCATCTAACGCCGGTTGAGATAATCGCCGTCCTGACCATCGGGGCCGGTATCCTTAGCATGAGCTTGGTGCGCCGCGAAGACGGCTTGCGAAACGGCCGCGCAGCATTTGTGGCTTTTCTGACGGGGTGCTTCATCGCGTCCTATTCCCTTGTCGATGGACTGGGCGCCCGACTGGCCGGCACGTCGATTGGTTTCTACTGCTGGCTTGCGATTGGCAATGGCATCGTCAT
>JBBSCD010000082.1:0-12134 GCA_038250645.1 Rhodospirillales bacterium | reverse complement strand
TCTCGAACGCCGCTATCAACGCCGGGTCCATGTACTCCGCCCAGTTCAGGAGCACGAGCTCGCGTCGCTCGTCGGCCCGCGCGGCGCCGGTCGCAGCGATGAGCGCGGCGGCGGCCAGGGCGAGCCAAGCACGCCGCCATGCCGGTCGTATCGGTCTCGGTAACGGCATCGCGAACGGCCCTCTCCGGCCCATAGGCTTGAAGAGGAAGGTTAGCGGTTAGGCTTTAATGGAAGCTGAAGGCCGGCCGGGTCAGCCGACGGCGTTGCGAATGAGGTAGTCGGCGACGTCGGCGGGTTTAATGCTGACGTGCTTCGGCTGCTCGCCGGCCAGCGCCTTGCGGACAAGCACATGGTTCTCGACGTTGGGGATCTTGACCTTGAAGATGCCTTTGGCGCCCTTGATCTGCGGGTAGTAAGTCGGATCGACGGCCATCTCCTTGCCCCCGACGCGAGCGAACGCCGCCTGCTCGTCAAGCGCCTCCACCGGCTGCTTGCGCACAAGCTTCCAGTCGGCGCGCCCGGCGAAGCCGGCCTCGTTAAGAGCGGCGAGCGCCGCGTCGGCGTCTTCGGCGGAGATGCCCAGCTTGTAGACGTGCTTCGTCAACCCGACATCGCCGGCCCACGTCTGCAGGCTCCGGCTCATCGCAACGAACAGATCCGTCATCGGCGGCTGCTCCGCTCCAGTCCGCTTATCCCAAACGCGTGCAGGATAAGCTGCCGAGCTTGCCGCCGGCACAAAAAAAGGCCGCCCCCGAAGGGGCGGCGCAAGTTTGGATAGGGAGGAGGTCAACGGCAAACCGAAGATCGGGTCTCGACCCTACGTCCGGTTCGCCATGGACGCTCGCGGGACGCCCTTCTTATACCCGAATGGGTCACACGCAACAAGGGTTTTGTATGGGAAGATATGCAGCCATACCGCGTTCGCGCCCTAACGGAAAAATTCTTTTAAATTGCATTTCAGTATGGATGAACATGTTGGGATTGTGAAAAAAGACACTGAGGCGGCGAATAGAGCGAACTCCCGTCGACCGGGAAAGAGCGCCCGACCGGACCCCTGGCAGAACCGCGGGTCAGCCTAGGACCAGGCCGAGCAACCCCTAGACCCACAAGGCTCGCCATGGGCCGGTTTACGACTGGCCAAATGGAAGCCCTGCCGTCATGGCTGCCGGTCATGGATCAGCGCAACAGGGGCGTCGGCGAAGGCGTGCGCTCCGCGCCCAAAGAAAAAGCCGCCCCCGAAGGCGCGGCATCGGTCTGGATAGGGAGGAGGTCAAAAGCAAACCGGAGATCGGGTCTCGACCCCACGTCCGGTTCGCCATGGACGCTCGCGGGACCTCACCTCTATACCCGAAGGGGTTACGCATAACAATAAGTATAAGTAGAAGAATTGGTTTAATTCGTGATTTAGTCGTTATAAGAAATATCTCTTTTAATTGAGCGAAAAGTTCTATTCTCGTTTCGCGTGTTTTCGAGGGCATAATCGCGAGCTCTTTGACAGTTAGGAGCCGCTGACACAGTCCAACGGGCCATCGACGCACGAGATAGCGGCGGGAAATGGGGGTAAACGTCGTCCCGGCAGGCTGCGCAAAAAAAAAGGCCGCCCCCGAGGGGGCGGCGCAAGTCTGGATAGGGAGGAGGTCAAAGGCAAACCGGAGATCGGGTCTCGACCCTACGTCCGGTTCACCATGGACGCTCGCGGGACGCCCTTCTTATACCCGAACGGGGCACACGCAACAAGAGATTTTTGTAGGAAGATATGCAGCCGGACCGCGTCTAGGCCCTGTGCGAAAATGCCTCATTAGTTGAAAAAAAACATAATTACAACCTGTCTATGGGGAGCGGTACTTGATCGAGCAGCCATACGGGCGGCTGGATGAAGTCTCGACGGAGCGGCCGGTGCCAAGGTCTGCCAGCGCCGCCGCGACATAGTTCCGGGCGCCCTCGACATCGGCCGGCTTCGTCGTCGGCCGGTCGTCGATTCCGCCCATGTAGACGAGGCGGCCGTCGCGGTCGATGACGTACATGTGCGGCGTCGTCTTGGCTCCGTAGGCGCGCCCCATGGTCCCCTCCGGGTCGAGCAGGATCTCGCTCGGCGCGGCGCTGACCTCGGCAGCGATCTGCTTCGCCTGCCTGCCGTTGGCGTAGCCCTGCTCGCCGGGCGCCGAGGAGATCACCGTCAGCCAGACAACGCCATCCGCCGTTGCCCGTTTCTGCAGGGCCTGCATGTTATCCGTGCCGTAGTGCTTGCGGACATACGGGCAATCCCGGTTGGTCCACTCCAGGACGACAACCTTGCCGGCGTAGTCGGCAAGGCTCCGTTCGACGCCGTCGGCGCTCCTGACCGTGAACGACGGCGCCGGTTCGCCGATTGCGGGTGCGGCCTCGGCAGCGGTCGCGGTACGTATGGCGACGAGGAACACCGCCGCAGCCAGAAGCGCAGCCCAGGCCTGACGGTGGCGTGGACGCGTTCCGCTGGAGAGAAGACGCGTTACGCGGCCGGCGCAGTTTTCCATCATCCGCTTCCTTTCTGCAGGTTCTCGTCCCGGGCAACGGCAGGCAGACCCTCGATCGCATCGATGACGACGGTCTCGGTCAAGATCTGCGGCAGGATGACCGGCGCATCGCTTCCCGGGCGGTAGAAGAGGTACAGGGGCACACCGCTGCGGCCGAAGCTGTCGAGCAGGCGCGTAATCTCGGCGTCGCGATTGGTCCAGTCGCCCTTTAGATAGACGATCCCGCGGGCGCGGAAGGCGTCGGCAACCCGCTGAGACGCCAGCGCCACGCGTTCGTTGACCTGGCAGGTGATGCACCAGGCGGCGGTCAAATTGACGAAGGTCGGCGTGCCGGCGGCCTGCAACGCCGCCAGCCGCTGTGGCGAGAACGCCTCGAAAGCGGGCGCGACGGAACCGCTCGAAGTCGGAGCCGCCGTGACAGGGCCGGCGTGGCTCAGCGGCAGCGCCCCGGCCTGCGGCCACGTCGCCAGGGCGAAGGCAGCCAATCCGGCAGCGAGCGAGGCTGCGCCGACAAGATGGCGACGGCCGCCGACGAGGCCGTGGCGAATTTCGAACAGCCACGCCGCAACGGCGACGAGAATCATGCCCACGAGCACGGCGAGAACCGCGTCGGCGCCGGCCTGCAGCGACAGCACCCAGACCAGCCACGCCGCCGTCAGATAGAGCGGGAAAGCGAGGAGCTGCTTTATCCGATCCATCCAGGCGCCAGGACGCGGCAGCCATGCCGCCAGCCCCGGAACGAGCGTCAGGGCGAGGTACGGCAGAGCAAGACCGAGGCCGAGCGTCAGGAACACGCCGAGCGCGACCGGCCACGGCTGGGTCAGCGCGAAACCCAGCGCGATCCCCATGAACGGCGCGGTGCACGGAGTCGCCACAAGCGCCGCCAATGCGCCGGTGAGGAAGGATCCGAGCGACCCGGCGCGGTTCTCCCCAAGCCCGCTGCCCCAGCCCATGGCCGCAGCGCCCACGGTGAACACGCCGGACAGGCTCAGCCCCAGGGCGAAGACAACCAGCGCCATGGCGGCGACAAAGGCCGGCGACTGAAGCTGGAAGCCCCAGCCGATCTGCTCGCCGGCCGCCTTTAGCCCGATCAGCAGAGCGGCGACGAGGCCGACGAAAACGAGAATGCCGGCCGTGTAGCTGAGGCCGCTGGCCCGCAACGCGCGACGGTCGGAGGCGTGGCGGATGACGCCCATCGCCTTCATCGACAGAATCGGGAAAACGCACGGCATTACGTTGAGCACAAGCCCGCCTAACAAAGCCAGCCCCAGCGCCGCGAACAGCCCGAGGTTGACGCCGCCGCTTCCGGCAATGCCAGTGCCGGCGTCTCCGACAACCCCGCCGGATCCGCCGCCGGCCGCTTCGGCCGCCTGCCCCGCGCCGGCAACGGCATCGGCGCGCTGGGCGCTGACGGCGAAGGCGCGCCGCACCGGATCGCCGCGTGCGGCTTCCGGGTCGATGACCAGCACACCGGACAGCGCCTCTCCCGGCGGCTCGCTGCCGCTGGTCATCACCAACGTCAGGCCGTCGCCGGTGCGTTCCAGACGCTGCGGCGCAACCGGATCGACCGCGCCCCAGGCGTCGGGGAAGAAGTAGGCGCTCGCCGCGTCCCTGAACGCATCGCCATCATCAGCAAGTCGCAAGACCAGTGCGTCGTTGCCGGCGGCCGCCGGCCGGACCGCAAAGCGCGCGCCGGAATACGCGACCGGCTGTTGCGCCATGGCGGCTGCAATCTCCGCCGCGGCGGCCGGATCCCCGCCGCCGCCGCCGCCCGGCAGGCTAAGGGAGAGATCGGCCTGCTCGGGGATGCAGATATCCTTGCAGACGAGCCAGCTCGCCGTGGCTTCCAGATCGAGCGGCCGATCGATTGGCCAGTCGGCGGGTAGCGTCATCTCGACCAGATGCATGACGCGGCCGTGATAGCCGAAGTTCACCAGAGGGCCGTAAGGGATCCGTTCGGGTGTGGGCCAGCGGATCCCGCTCGCCTCGACGCCGGGAGGGAGCCGCCAGTCGATGTGCGTCGGCTCGCCGGAATCGCCGGGATTGCGCCAGTAGGTATGCCAGCCGTCGGCAATGTCGAGGCGCAGCGCGACCCGGAACGTCTGACCGGGCTGAACCGCGGCCGCATCGGCAAGCAGTTCCGCCTTCACCCGCTCGGTGCTCGCCGTCGCCGCCGCGTTTACCGGGCGTACGCTGGCACAGGTCACCGCCAAGACAACGAGCAGGCCGGCAATCGCGGAGAGTGCCGCGATTAAGTAATTCCGTTCCAGAACCATCGGTCCCCGTGAAGTGCTGCCGCGGATCGCGTCGACCCTCCTCTTGGCTGGATGTGGTTGGTCGGATCGCGCCTCACCACTGCCGAACAGCGCGCAGTCACGTTCATGTGAGCGACTCCCGCCGCTGGACGGCGACAGGACAAACTGTTTCGCGCTTTCGCCGTCGATCCCATTGAAAGTCTAGCACGCAGCCCGACGCACCGCACGGATTGCCGCCGCTACCGGAACCTTCGCCGGCCACGGTTGTTGCACCAGAGCGGCTTGAACCGGCTCGAGCGCTTTGGCTGAGAACAAGCGATAGCGGTGCAAAGCCGAGAAGCCGGCGGCGCTGATGCGACAGCACGCGCGTTCATCATTTTCAAGGAGGACCGGCCGTGGCTGAGATGGTTGCGGATTACATTCTGAAGCGGCTGCACGAGTGGGGCATCCAGAGGATCTATGGATTTCCCGGCGACGGCATCAACGGCATCATGGGCGCCCTGGACCGAGTCAAGGAACAGTTCGCATACGTCCGCGTGCGCCACGAGGAAATGGCGGCGTTCATGGCCGGCGGCCATGCCAAGTTCACCGGCCAGGTCGGCGTATGCCTGGCGACGTCGGGACCCGGCGCGATTCACCTGCTGAACGGACTCTATGACGCACGCATGGACCACATGCCGGTCGTCGCCATCGTCGGCCAGCAGGCGTCATCGTCGCTCGGCAGCGACTATCAGCAGGAGGTCGACCTCAATACCCTGTTCAAGGATGTGGCCGGCGCCTACGTCGAGACCATTAGCAATCCGGCGCAGGCGCGCCACGTGATCGACCGCGCCATCCGGATCGCCGCCGCCGAGCGCACGGTCACCTGCATCATCGTGCCGAACGACGTCCAGGAAATGAGCGCGGTGGAGAGCCCGCCACGCTCCCACGGAAACGTCTATTCCGGCATCGGCTACGCCCAGCCGCACCCGATTCCGACCGAAGAAGAACTGACGAACGCGGCGGCGATCCTCAATGCCGGCAAGAGGGTCGCCATCCTGACCGGCGCCGGCGGCCTGCGCGCAACCGACGAGATCATAGAGGTGGCCGACATCCTCGGCGCCGGCGTCGCCAAGGCGCTGCTCGGCAAGGCGGCGCTCCCCGACGACCTGCCGTTCGTCACCGGCTCGATCGGCCTGCTCGGGACCAAGCCGAGCTGGGAGCTGATGCAGGGCTGCGACACGCTGCTGATGATCGGAACGACCTTCCCCTATTCCGAGTTCCTGCCGAAGGACGGCCAGGCGCGCGCGGTCCAGATCGACATCCAGCCGCGCAATGTCAGCATGCGCTACCCGACCGAGGTGAACCTGATCGGCGACAGCAGCAAGACGCTTCGCCGCCTCATCCCTCATCTCGAGCGCAAGACCGACCGGAAGTGGCGCGAGCACATCGAGAGCGAGGTCGCGAAGTGGTGGCCTGAGCTCGAGGCAAAGGCCATGGAGAAGGCGGATCCGATCAATCCGCAGCGGATTTTCTGGGAGCTGTCGCAGCACCTGCCCGATCGCGCCATCCTGTGCGGCGACTGCGGCTCGCACACAAACTGGTATGCCCGCGACATCAAGATCCGCCGCGGGATGATGGCCTCGCTATCGGGAAAGCTGGCGACCATGGGCAGCGGCGTGCCATACGCCATCGCCGCCAAGATGGCCTACCCGGACCGTCCAGTCCTCGCGATGGTCGGCGACGGGGCGATGCAGATGAATGGCAACGCTGAGCTGGTAACGGCCCAGCAGTACTGGAAGAGCTGGTCGGATCCGCGCTTCGTGGTCATGGTTCTGGTCAACCACGACCTTAACCAGGTCACCTGGGAGCAGCGTGTCCTAGCGGGAGACCCGAAGTTCCCCGCGGCGCAGGATGTGATCGATTTCCCCTATGCGCGGTACGGCGAGCTTCTCGGCTTCAAGGGCATTCGCGTGGAGAAGCCGGAGGACATAGCCGCCGGCTGGGCCGAGGCCTTTTCCGCCGATCGCCCGGTCGTGATCGAATTTCTTGCCGATCCGGACGTCCCGCCGCTCCCGCCGCACATCACCTGGTCGCAGGCGAAGGGCTACATGAGCGCGCTGTTCAGCGGCGACCCGAACGAGATCGGAATCATCACCCAGAGCGTCAAGCAGATAGCCGACAGCCTTCTGCCTCACAAGAGCGATTGAGCGCGGCCTGCAGCGGACTTGTCGGGCATTTTGAACGGGCGGGCTCCGGCGGACGTTGGCGCCGCCGGAGCCCAGAAACGCAAACGCGCCGCCTTCTTGAAAAAGCGGCGCCGCGTTAGTTTCATTTCATCGACTATTCTCTGCGTCGATGTGGTTGTGTGCCGTCAGGCGTCTAATCGAGAACGACGAGGTTCTCGGCAGATGACTTGCCATTTCGGCCCGGCACAAGTTCGTACTGGACCTTCTGACCCTCACGAAGCGTGCTCAGCCCGGCCCGCTCGAGAGCGGAGATGTGCACGAAGGCGTCTTTCGAGCCATTATCGGGGGCGATAAAGCCGTAGCCCTTAGCGGGGTTAAACCACTTGACTGTCCCGGTAACCATCCACTGATCCTCTTAGAAGCGTAAGTACGGCGCGGTGCCCTTCAGGGTGCAACGCGACTGGTTGAGGCATCGCGATTTGGGGCGAGCGCTCGACGGTGTTGGAACAGCGCCGTAGATCCGCCGACGAAATCAACAACCTTACCCACGAAATAATTCATCCCGCCGGGCGGGGCAAGGACGGAAGCGGGCCCTCCCGCAGCCGACCGCGACCTCGCTCGGATCGCTTCGACCCTGACTTGCCCATCAGTTGTGCCACAACTGGCAAAGAGAAGAAAGCCGCGCCCTGCGGCAAGGGCGCGGCTTCGGCGAAATGGCATCGGCCCCGACAATCGTGGGCGCCGCGCAACACTCGGGCTAGAGCATCCGCTCGGCCAACGCCTCGGCTTCCGCCTCGGGGTCGAGCATCCGGCGCGACGGGCCAAGCCACACAAAGGCGAGATATCCCGCAATGGATGTCGCGCGCGGGCTCATCGCCCGGCGGGCCATCCGCTGCATCGCGCCGCAGACGCTCAGCGCCGTAGTCGGCGTCACGCACCCCTGCAGGGCCAGATGGAACGCGCAAGCGCCAATGGTCTGATGGCAGTACAGGCACCCGGCGACAGCGGGTGAGATCGTTCCATCCTCAACCCCGTCGCCCGTTGCCGCGGGCGTAGCGTGTACCGCGTCATAGCCGGCGATTTCGAATGCACTGGTATCCAACATCTGCTGACTCCTTCTGTCGTTCCTGTAAACCGATCCCCGCGAACGCTCATCGAAGAGCGTTCTGGCGTTGCGGGTGCCCGGCGCAGCGACTCGTCGTCCTCAGCTTTTCACCTCGCGTCGACCTGCGGGACGGGCAGCGCCGAGTCTGGTCAGGAGCTTCGTTCGACGTTGCGCAGTTGATGCTAATGATTGTGATGTACGCGCCGCATCTTAACAATCTGTAATTAAGCTCCGAAACCGCAGGTTTATTTCTTGTAATGATTGCTTTTCGAGAGCGGCAACGGGGATCCCGCAAAATTTTCACTCAAAGTTTTGCACTTGTGCTCTGTTGCAACTTTCTCCGCGTCGATTTCGTCCCCTCCTGGACCCGGGGCGGCGCCAAATCGGACTGCGGCCATGCACTGCGCTGTGGATCAAGGCGAGACGCGGGGCGCGTCCGAGGTCGCCGGAAGGGCATTCCGGCAACGGGCGAGCGCAGGATTTTATTGCGGATGAGCGTCCATGAAGTATATGAATATGGGAGACGCAATCGCACGTGCCAATGCCCCCACATCGGCGGGTAAGCGACGACGTAACGCGTCCTTTTAGGTCGAGCCGGTCATCCCGTGGGCCGGTGCTCCTTTAGGGAGGTGGATATGGTTGACGCCCGGCACGGTGCGACAATCAAGCCTGACATACTGCCCTAGACCGGATCCTCGCTTTGCGAGGCGTCGACCGTCGCGTTGCGGTGGTCGCCCGTCGTCCGCCCCGGACAAGCAGGTCGCGGAGCGCAGCATCGAAATCGTGCTGACGCGATCCGCAGAAGCTTCCGGGATCTGCGCATCGGTTGCCGATGCTTTTGCAGTATGGAGGGGGTTCTCTCATGAACCAGGTCTCTCTTCGCCGGCCCGCGACCCTTCCCTGGTGCCGAGTAGGCGTCGTATCGGGGATGATGAGTCAGGTCGATCGCGTCATTGCCGACAAGCAACCGGACGACCCTTTGCACTGCCTTCGCCCGAGGACAATCGGGGAGGCCGTTCGAGCATTCGCCGCCGCTTTCCCTGGCAGGCTGCTCTATGCGGTCAAGTGCAATCCCGAACCGCGGATACTGCGCGCGTTGTGGAGCGCCGGGATCCGCCATTTCGACTGCGCCTCGTCGGCGGAGGTCGCGCTGGTCCGGCAGATGTTCCCGAACCCCGGCATCCATTTCATGCACCCGGTCAAGTCACGTGCGGCGATCGCCGAAGCGTATGACAGACACGGGGTGCGCAATTTCGCCCTCGACAGCGAAAACGAGCTGCAGAAGATCCTGGCGATGGCGGGCGCCAGCGCCATGCGGCGGCGGCGGGAGGCGGATCTTGGCCTCATCGTCCGTCTGGCCGTATCCAACAGCGGCGCGGCCTACGATCTCTCCGGCAAGTTCGGCGCCGATGCGGACCGGGCCGCGGCGCTGCTCGCGGCCGCCCGGCCGCACGCAAGAAGACTGGGCGTGTCCTTCCACGTTGGCTCGCAGTGCCTGCGCCCCGAGGCCTACGCCGAGGCCATTCGAACCGCGGCCCAGGCCGCCGATCGCGCCGGCGTCGCCGTCGATATCGTCGATGTCGGGGGCGGCTTTCCCGTGGCCTACGCACAGACGACGCCGCGCCCGCTTACTGCGTACACCGATGAGATACGCGCGGCCGTGGCGGGTTCGTCGTTTGCCGATCGCGTCGAGCTTTGGGCGGAGCCTGGACGCGCGCTCGTCGCCGCCGGCGCCTCGGTCGTGGTCCGCGTCATTCATCGGCGCGACCGGGATCTGTTCGTCAACGACGGGATCTACGGCAGCCTGTCGGACGCCGGCACCCCGGGGTTTCGCTTTCCCGTCCGTCTCATCCCGCGCGACGGCCGGCTGAACGCAGCGCCACGGGCCTCGTTTCGCCTGTTCGGCCCGACCTGCGACTCCGCCGACCGGATGGATGGCCCGTTCGAGCTGCCGGAAGACGCCGCCGAAGGTGACTGGATCGAAGTCGGCCAGCTCGGCGCCTACGGCACCGCTCTTCGGACAGCTTTCAACGGTTTCGACCGCGCCCGGCTGGTCGAAGTCAGCGACCCGCCCCTTCTTGCGACACCCGGATACGGTCCGATTGAGTCCATCACGCGCTCGCCTGGACGCACGTGGCCGGCGGCCGCCGCTGCATTCGCTGAAATCTGACACCCCCATCAAAGGACCGACGACATCATGATTGCCGCCACCAAACATGCGAGGGTCCCCGGCCGCATCGTCATGCTCGGGTTCGGCTCCATCGGCCAAGGCGTGCTGCCGCTGATCCTGCGTCATCTCGACGTGGACACCGAGCAGATCACGATTGTCAGCGCCGAGGATCGCGGCCGCGATGTCGCGCAGGAGTTCGGCGTGCGCTTCATTCTCCAGCCGGTAACCCGCGATAACTATCGTGACGTTCTCGAACCGCTGCTGGGGCCGGACGACTTCCTCGTTAACGTCTCGGTCGACGTCTCTTCGGTCGCGCTGATCGAAATGTGCCGCGAGCGCGGCGCGCTCTACCTCGATACCTGCATTGAGCCGTGGGCCGGCGCCTACTTCGACCCGGCGCTGAGCCCGTCGCAGCGGTCCAACTACGCCCTGCGCGAGAGCGCCCTGGCGCTGAAGACGGCCGGCGACTCACCGACGGCGCTCATCACCCACGGCGCCAATCCAGGGCTGGTGTCCCACTTCGTCAAGGTCGCTCTGCTCGACATCGCCCGCGATACCGGGCGCGAGGCGAGCAACGGCGGAGCCCCCGCCGGCCGCGCCGGCTGGGGTGCCCTGGCCCGCGATCTGGGCGTGAAGGTCATTCACATCGCCGAGCGCGACACCCAGGCCGCCGCCCACGTCGCGAAGCGCCCGGGCGAATTCGTCAACACCTGGTCCATTGACGGCTTCGTCAGCGAAGGCTGCCAGCCGGCCGAGCTCGGCTGGGGATCTCACGAAGCGGTATTTCCGGAAGACGGCGCCCGTCACGAATTCGGCAGCGGCGCAGCCATCTTCCTCGAGCGGCCGGGCGCCGGCACGCGGGTGCGAACCTGGACGCCGCTGGAAGGTCCGTTTCACGGCTTCCTCGTCACCCACAACGAGTCGATTTCGATCGCCGACTATCTGACCGTGCGGAACGGCGGCGGAGTCGCCTACCGGCCGACGGTGCACTACGCCTACCACCCATGCGACGACGCCGTGCTCTCGCTCCACGAGCTCGCCGGCAAGAACTGGCGCATGCAGGATGAACAGCGGCTGATGATGGACGAAATCACCAGCGGGATTGACGAGCTCGGCGTCCTGCTGATGGGCCACCAGAAAGGCGCCTACTGGTTCGGCTCACGGCTGTCGATCGAGGAGGCGCGGCAGCTCGTTCCCCACAACAACGCCACCAGCCTGCAGGTCACCGTCGCCGTTCTCGCCGGCATGGTCTGGACCATCGAGAACCCACGCGCCGGGCTCGTTGAGCCGGAGGACATCGACCACGAGCGTATCATGGCGATCTCCATGCCCTACCTCGGCGACGTTGTCGGCGTCTACTCCGAGTGGACCCCGCTCGTCGACCGGGGCGTGCTCTTCCCAGAGCAAATCGAACAGGATTGCCCCTGGCAGTTCCGCAACTTCCGTGTCTCGTGACCCCGGGTAAGGACGATCCGCGCCATGACTAGGAAGATCAGCCGGTTTCTCGCCCAGCGACGACCGGAGACGCCCTGTCTCGTCCTCGACCTCGACATCGTCGCCCAGAACTACGCCAAGCTGCGTCAGGCCATGCCCGACGCCGCGATCTACTATGCGATGAAGGCCAATCCGGCGCCGGAAGTCCTGGCCCTGCTCGTTCGTGTCGGCTCTTCGTTCGACGCCGCATCGATCAACGAGATCGACCTGGTGCTCGCCGCGGGGGCCGGTCCCGAGCGGATCTCCTTCGGTAACACGATCAAGAAACAGGCTGACATTGCCGCCGCCTACGCCCGCGGCGTGCGCCTCTTCGCCTTCGACGCGTGGGGCGAGCTGGAAAAGATCGCCGCGGCCGCGCCGGGCAGCCGAGTTTTCTGCCGGATCACGACCTCGGGCGCCGGCGCGGAGTGGCCGCTGTCGCGAAAGTTC
>JBBSCD010000081.1:0-12294 GCA_038250645.1 Rhodospirillales bacterium | reverse complement strand
GCTGCTCGTCGTTCACATGGGGGAAACGCCGGTGATCGTCATTCTCGCTATCGACGAACCCGGCCTCGGCATCCTCGTCGTGATCGTCAGCACCGATCCCGCCTGATCACGAAGGGCACATCGTCAACGGGCTGCTAACGCCGGTTGAGATAATCGCCGTCCTGACCATCGGGGCCGGTATCCTTAGCATGAGCTTGGTGCGCCGCGAAGACGGCTTGCGAAACGGCCGCGCAGCATTTGTGGCTTTTCTTACGGGGTGCTTCATCGCGTCCTATCCCTTGTCGATGGACTGGGCGCCCGACTGGCCGGCACGTCGATTGGTTTCTACTGCTGGCTTGCGATTGGCAATGGCATCGTCATGGTGCTGTTTCTGCTCGCAGCATCGCCGCGCGTTCTAGGCGACCTCCCACTGAAGGGGCGCAGAGCCTTTCTGATTGGCGGCAGTGCGTCATTTGCCGCCTACGCGCTCGTCACCTGGGCCTTTACGCAGGCGCCGATTGCGCTGGTCGCGGCCTTGCGGGAGATAAGTATTGTCTTCGCGCTTCTCATTGGGGTGCTCTTCCTGAAGGAGCGTATGGACCTAGTGAAGATCATTTCGACCATGACGACGCTCCTCGGCGCCGCCCTGCTGCGGTATTCAAGACATTAGGTGGCCGCCAAGCAATTGGACGCTTACCCATAGAGGATCCGGCAGATAAGGACGGCGGCGGCGACGCCGGCGGCATCGGCGGTCAGAGCGGCGACAATGGCGTGGCGGATCCGGCGGATCCCGACGGCGCCGAAGTAGACGGCAAGCACGTAGAAGGTGGTCTCGGTCGAGCCCTGGATGGTGCTGACGAGGTAGCCGGTGTAGCTGTCCGGGCCGATGGCCGGATCGTTGATGATCGAGGCCAGCACCCCGTAGGCGCCGGAGCCCGACAACGGCCGCAACAACGCCATCGGCAGCGCCTCCGCCGGCAGGCCGAGCGGGCCGGTGAGCTGGCCCAGCGGCGTGATGAGCAGAGCCAGCGCCCCGCTCGCCCGGAACATGGCGACCGCGACGAGGATCGCGACCAGGTAGGGGATGATCCGGATCGCGACCTGGAAGCCGTCGCGGGCGCCCTCGATAAAGACCTCGTAGATCCGCACGCCTCGGACGGCGCCGAACCCGAGCAGGCCGACGATGAGGCCGGGGATGATCCAGGGCGCAATGGCGCGGCCGTAGACCACGCTCAGCGGGATGAGCGCGACAACGCCAGCGAGCACGGCGAAAGAGACGGCGGGATGGTAACCGTCGGCGACGCAATCTGAGTCCGCCAGCGCCTCGCCCTCGGTGCTCGCACCCTCGAAGCCGGCTTCGGCGGCGGTGTCTTCCCCGGCGGCGTCTTCCCCGGCGGTGGCGTGGGCGATCGGGGGGACGCTTGGGGTAGCGGCCGTCGCGGCGGCACCGTTGACGGGCACCTTTGGCCAGTAGCGCTGGGTCAGCTTCGCCATGAGAATGGCGACCGTCGTCGAACAAATTGTCGCAAACAGGGTCGTCGGCACGATTCCGGCCGGATCCAGCGAGCCCGCCGCGGCGCGGAGGCTGACCACCCCGGTCGGCAGCAGTGTCACGCTCGAGGTGTTGATGGCGAGGAACAGGACCATGGCGTTGCTCGCCGTGCCCTTGAGCGGGTTGAGGCGGTCGAGCTCCTGCATGGCGCGAATGCCAAACGGCGTGGCTGCATTGCCGAGGCCCAGAATATTCGCCGAGATGTTCATGATCATTGCGCCCATCGCCGGGTGCTCGGCCGGAACCTCCGGGAAAAGCCTGGTCATCAGCGGGCGGACAAGCCGGGCGATGATGACCAGCAGACCGGCCGCCTCGGCCACCTTCATGACGCCGAGAAACAAGGCCATGACGCCTATGAGGTTGATCGCCAGGTGAACCGCGCTGCCGGCGCCGTCGATCGCCGCGGCGGTCAATGCCTGCATTGGCGCCATGTCCGCGTCGAGGCCGAAGCCAAGCAGCTCGCGGCCCGCGCCGACCGCAAAAGCGAGACACACGAGGGCGAAGAAGATACCGTTCACGAGGCTGTCTGGCTCATCTGTAAGCACGGGCGGAAGGTGACAGGGGCGGCTTGCGGCGGAACGCCCGCGTCGGAGTGACCGGCAAAACAAGCCAACGCCAGGCAAGTGAAATTAGTACCAGAAGGATGGCCCGCAGTCACGTCCGTGCTGAAACGGCGCCAAGCAGGCTCCATACGGGTACAAACAAGCCAAGAACATAATGACCACCGTCCGCGTCGCCGATCACCACGGCGCGGAAGGGAGACCGGCAGGACCACAGAAAAGAAGACTGGTCAATAGACCGAGTCCCGGCCTCAGATCCTCGGCGCGGCGTAAATACCCACTCCAGCGGCTCACGACCCGTGCGCTCCGTCGCGCGGTCTGCGGGTCAGCCGCCGCGGAAGCTGATACAAGCTGCCGAACGGCATGTGGATCGGGGTGAAAGCGATGGGCGAGAGCGGACCGTCCCTGCAGGACTGGATCGGAAGAACGGAAACGCGTGAGGATGTCATCGGCCTGGAGCGGGCGCGAGCAATGCACGCGGCCCTGGATCGTGGCGCTCCTGAGCCGGCCGACGGCGACCCGCTGCCGCCGCTCTGGCACTGGCTCTACTTCTGGATCATCGCGCCGCGCTCGGGTCTGGGCCGGGACGGGCATCCTGCCCTCGGCGGCTTCATGCCGCCGGTCGGCACGGCGAGACGGATGTGGGCCGGCAATCGCATCCGGTTCCTGTCGCCCTTGGGCGTCGGCGAGGCGGCATCGCGCACCTCTACCATTTCTTCCGTCTCGGAGAAGACCGGGCGGACAGGCCGGCTCGTGTTCGTGACCGTACGCCACGAACTTACCGGCGGCGAAGGCAGGAGCATCGTCGACGAACACGACATCGTCTATCGCGAAGACACCGGTCCCGGGGTCTCCGGCCGGCCGGGCGAGCCGGCGCCGCAACAGGCCGCGTTCTCGGAGACGGTCACCCCCGACCCGACGCTGCTGTTCCGCTATTCGGCGCTCACCTTCAACGGCCACCGCATCCACTACGACCGCGATTATGCGATGAACGTCGAGGGCTATGGCGGCCTGGTCGTTCACGGGCCGCTGCTGGCGACGTTGATGGTCGATCTCGCCGTCCGGTCCTGGCGCGAGCGCACGATCACGTCCTTCAAATTCCGCGGCCAGCGGCCGATCATCGACACCGCGCCGTTTACGGTTCATGCCGAACCGGAAGACGCCGACACCCTGGCGCTGTGGATCGCCGACGCGGGAGGCGCGCTGGCGATGAAGGGCAAGGCGGCGTTCCGCTGAGGCCGGCTAGAGCATGCCTCTCGCCCGGATGGGCGCAGATAAGATGCTCGATCTTCTTGTGACCGATCACTTTCTGCTTTCGGATGATTCCATCCGAAACCAGGTTGATCTAGAGCCGGCGGACGACGATCCGGCCGGCGGGGCGGACGGTCAGCTCGAAGTGGCGGCCCTGAACCACGTTACACACCGACCGCGGGCGGTAGCAGACGACGTTGTCGCCGCCCGCATCGCGGATGCTGGCATAGACGATGCCGCTGTACGCCGAGGCGCGGACCTGGGCGCCGAAGGCCTGACCGGCGGCGTGGTCGTCGGGCCGATAGAGCCCCGCCCCCGGCGGAACCGCGGCGCGAAGACCGCGGATGTCCACATAATCGTTGCCCGCCAGGCGGGCCCGGTAGGTCCGGTACTGGGAGACGATCTCATCGCGGCCCGCCCGGATCACTTCGCGGCGCAGGTGATGGGCGGCCTCCTTGAGCGCGGTCGCCTCGGCGAGGCCGGCATACCACGCCCCCATCATCGCGTCGCTGAAGCGGGCGCCGTGCAACGAGGGGTGTAGGAAGGCCGCCATGACAACGCTGGCGTTGGCGCGACCGCAGACCCATTGGTCGCGCGGCAGCCGGGCTGCGCGATGGAGGACGAGCCGGTCGTTGGTCCAGCCTTCCAGCGCCATGACCGCGTCCAGATCGTCCGCGGCGGTGACGGTCTCGAAGGTATGCACCGGCGGAAAGCGGCTGGGGATCATCCGCCAAGTCGCGGCGAACGGACCCGCTCGCGGAAGCCCGGCCGGGTCCGGCAGGATCACGCGAAGACGAGGTCGTCGTCGACGATGGGCGCATGCTCGAACGCCGCGCCTGTGACAGGCGCCGAGGCATGGCCGCCGCGCCATGCGTCCAGGTAACGGCGGACGAGGAGGATGCCGTCCTGGCTGCCCGCGGTGATCAGCGCCATCGGCGGCCGGCCGGCGAAGGCCGGTCCGTCGATTGCCGCCCGCAGCCACGCCCGGTCCTCGCCGTTGCGCAGAAAGATCAGCTTCAGCGCCTTGTAGATGCCGAGCACCGCCGAGATGCGCAGCAGCGTATCGAGCGGCAGGGCGATGGCGTCGCCCGCCTGCGCCTTCGCCAGCCAGCCGTGATAGGTCGACCGGCCGGGCTGGCCGAGCACAACGAGCCGGTCGCGCTCGCTGAGATCCCATTCGCGGGCGATGTTGACGAAGGTTCGCAACGCCGGCCCGCTCAGCCGGGCGCGGTCGCCGCGGGTGACGGCGCGCAGGTCGAGTCCCTGCTCCGGAACCTCAACCCCGCGCGCCGCGTCGGCGTGACCAGCCATGACATCCTGCCTTTTCTGTACGTATCCGGATTGTATGTCCGAATTCGGACAATGGCAAACACGATGAGCCACTTCGGACCAAGCGCCAAAGAAGCCGGTGACCTGAAGTCGTTGAACCTTCCCAGGGAAAACGGTTTATGATGGGCGATCAAGAACCGCCGCCGGACAACGGTGCGCGGTCATAAAGTCGATTGGGAGGATATGGATGTCGATCCGCACCCTGGGCGTGGTTGTCGCGACCGCCATTGCCGTCGCACTAGGCTCCGCCGCCGCAAACGCCAAGACCTTCGTCTTCTGCTCCGAAGGCTCGCCGGAGGGGTTCAATCCGTCGCTTTACACGACCGGAACGACCTTCGACGCATCCTCGCGGGCGCTCATGAACCGGCTGGTGGCGTTCAAGCTTGGCACCACCGAGATCGCACCCGGACAGGGATTGGCCACGTCGTGGACGATCTCCGACGACGGACTCGAATACACCTTCAAGCTCCGCGAAGGCGTGAAGTGGCATTCGACCAAATCGTTCAAGCCGAGCCGCGACTTCAGTGCCGACGATGTCCTTTACTCGTTTAACCGGCAATGGAAGCCCGAGGCCCAGGACCATGGCCTCTCCGGCGGCACATATGAGTACTTCAACAGCATGGGCTTCCCGGATCTTCTGAAGTCGATCGAGAAGATCGACGACTACACGGTCAAGTTCACGCTGACCAGGCCGGAAGCACCGTTCCTGGCCGATCTCGGGATGGACTTCGCGTCCATCATGTCCAAGGAATACTCCGACGCGATGAACAAGGCCGGTACGCCGGAGAAGATCGACCAGGATCCGGTGGGCACGGGGCCGTTCCAGCTCGTCAACTACCAGAAGGACGCGGTGATCCGCTACAAGGCCTTCGCCGATTACTGGGGCGAAAAGCCGAAGATCGACACCCTGGTCTTCGCCATCACGCCCGACGCGGCGGTGGCCTACGCCAAGCTGCTGGCGGGCGAGTGCCATCTGATCCCCTATCCGAACGCCGCCGACCTCGATGGGATGAAGAAAAACCCAAACCTGAAGGTGATGTCGAAGGCCGGGCTGAACATCGGCTACCTGGGGTTCAATACCGAGAAGCCGCCGTTCACGGACAAGCGGGTGCGCCAGGCCCTCAACATGGCGATCAACAAACCGGCCATCATCGAGGCGGTTTATATCGGCACCGGGCAGGTCGCGAAGAACCCGATCCCGCCGATCATGTGGTCCTACAACGACGCCATCAAGGACTACCCCTATGATCCGGAGCAGGCGAAGAAGCTGCTAGCCGAAGCCGGCTACAAGAACGGCTTCAAGACCGACATCTGGGCGATGCCGGTGAAGCGGCCCTACAACCCCAACGCCCGGCGGATGGCCGAGATGATCCAGTCCGACTGGAAGGCGGTGGGGGTGGACGCCGGCATCGTCAGCTTCGAGTGGGGCGAGTATCTCAAGCGAACCAAGGAGGGTGAGCACCAGACCTTCATGCTCGGCTGGACGGGCGACAACGGCGACCCCGACAACTTCCTCTATACCTTGTTGAGTTGCGATTCGTCCAAGAACGGCATCAACCGGGCGCGCTGGTGCTACAAGCCGTTCGACGAACTGGTTCTTGAGGCCAAGCGGATATCCGATCAGGGCAAGCGGACCGAGCTTTACGAGAAAGCGCAGGTGGTGTTCAAGGAGGAGGCGCCCTGGGTGACCATCGCCCACTCGACGACCTACAAAGCCATGCGCAATGCCGTCCAGGGCTTCGTCATCGATCCGTTCGGCGGACACCACTTCGACACTGTGGACCTGAGCGAGTAGCAGCGGTGAGCGGTCGGCGGGGAGAAGCGCCTCTGCCCGCCGGGAGCGCGATGATACCATGATCCGGTTCATCCTCACCCGCGTCGGCCTGCTCATCCCGACCTTCATCGGGGTGACCTTGCTGACGTTCGCGTTGATCCGTCTCGTTCCCGGCGATCCGATCGAACTTCTCGTCGGCGAACGGGCGATCAGCCCGGAGCGGCATGCCATGTACCGGGCGCAGCTCGGGCTCGACAAGCCGCTGCTGGTCCAGTACGGCATCTACATTTCCGACGTGCTGTCCGGCAACCTCGGGCGCTCGATCGTCACCAAGACCCCGGTCCTCGACGAGTTTGCCGCACTCTTCCCGGCGACCATCGAACTCTCCGTCTGCGCCATCGTCTTCGCCATCGTCATCGGTCTGCCGCTGGGCATTCTGGCGGCGGTGAAGCGCGGTTCGGTGCTCGACTACGCCACCATGGGCGTCTCGCTCACCGGCTACTCCATGCCCATCTTCTGGTGGGCGCTGCTGCTCATCCTGTTCTTCTCCGTGCAGTTGGGCTGGACACCGGTCTCCGGACGGCTGTCGGTGATGTACTACATCGAGCCGGTGACCGGCTTCATGCTGATCGACACCCTGCTCTCGGACGAGCCGGAGGCCTTCTGGTCGGCGCTTCGCCACCTGATCCTGCCGGCGATCGCGCTCGGCACGATCCCGCTCGCCGTCATTGCCAGAATGACCCGCTCCTCGATGCTGGAGGTGCTGGGCGAGGACTATATCCGGACGGCGCGCGCCAAGGGGCTGGGGCCCCTCCGCGTGGTTGGCCTGCATGCCCTGCGCAATGCCCTGATCCCGGTGATCACCGTTATCGGGTTGGCGGTCGGCGTGCTGTTTGCCGGCGCGATCCTGACCGAGACCATCTTCGCCTGGCCCGGCGTGGGCAAGTGGCTGGTGGAATCGGTGCGCCGGCGCGACTATCCCGTGCTGCAGGGCGGCGTCCTTCTGGTCGCCAGCGTGGTCATGGGCGTGAACCTGATCGTCGATCTACTGTACGGCCTGATCAACCCCCGCATCCGCCACCGGCGATGAAGCGATGATGATGAACCGCGCCCCGGAGGGTTCGACGCGCGCGCAGCAGGCCGCCGCGAGCAGGCGGCCATGAGCAACGGCCCTTCGACCGACGCGCCGGCTGTCGCGGACGTCATGGCGGAAGGCGAGTTCGGCGCCCCCTCGCCGATGCCGGCGGCGGCTCCGCCTCATCCGCTGGTCGAGTTCTGGGCCTACTTCTCCGTCAACCGGGGCCCGGTGATCGGGCTCACCGTCATCGTGATCCTGACGGTCGTGGCAATCCTGGCTCCGTGGCTCGCCCCTCATCCGCCGAACGAACAGTTCCGCGAGGCGTTCCTGGCACCGCCCTTCTGGGCGGAGGGCGGTTCGCTCACCTATCCGCTCGGCACCGACGACGTCGGTCGGGACATCCTGTCGCGTATCGTCTTCGGCGCCCGTGTCTCGCTCTCCATCGGTTTCCTGGTGGTGGTTCTGGCGCTGACCTCGGGTATCGCGCTAGGTCTCGTCGCCGGCTTTTTTCGCGGAGTCGTCGAGATCGCGATCATGCGGCTGATGGATGTGATGCTGGCGTTGCCGAGCCTGCTTCTCGCCATCGTCATCGTCGCGATTCTGGGCCCCAGCCTGATCAACGCGGCGATGGCGGTGGTGATCGTCCAGCTGCCCCACTTCGTCCGGCTCTCACGCGCTGCGGTCATCACCGAAATGTCCCGGGACTATGTCACCGCCAGCCGCGTCAGCGGCGCCGGCCCGCTCCGGCTGATGCTGATCACGGTGCTGCCTAACTGCATGGCGCCCCTGATCGTCCAGGCGACGCTGGGATTTTCCACCGCGGTTCTCGACCTGGCCGCGCTCGGCTTTCTCGGCATGGGCGCCCAGCCGCCGACGCCCGAGTGGGGAACCATGCTCGCCAACGCGCTGCAGTTCATCCAGCGCGCGTGGTGGGTGGTGACCTTTCCCGGCCTTGCCATCCTCGTCACCGTGCTGGCCTTCAACCTGCTGGGCGACGGGTTGCGCGACGCCCTCGATCCGAAGCTGAAGCGCTGATGCCTCTGCTGGACATCCGGAATCTGGCGGTGGAGTTCGGCGCCGAGGGCTCGTCGTTCCGGGCCGTTGACGGAGTCGATCTTGCCGTCGACGAGGGCGAGGTCGTCGGCATCGTCGGCGAGTCCGGCTCCGGCAAGAGCGTCAGCATGCTGGCGCTGATGGGTCTGATCGGCTACCCCGGCCGCGTGGCGGCCGAGCGGCTGCGCTTCGCCGGCACCGATCTTCTTGGCCTTGCGGCGTCGGCGCGTCGGCGACTGATCGGCAAGGATCTGTCCATGGTCTTCCAGGAGCCCATGACCAGCCTCAACCCCTGCTTCACCGTGGGCTTCCAGATCGCCGAGACGTTGCAGGTGCATGAAGGCGGCAGCCGCGCGAGCCGTCGCCGGCGCACCGTCGAGCTGTTCGACCAGGTCGGCATTCCGGCGGCCGCCTCGCGCATCGGCGCGTATCCCCACCAGATGTCCGGCGGCATGAACCAGCGGGTGATGATCGCCATGGCCATCGCCTGCAACCCCCGCCTGCTCATCGCAGACGAGCCGACCACGGCGCTCGACGTGACGATCCAAGCCCAGATCCTCGATCTGCTGCTGGGCCTGCAGCGCGACCGGGGCATGTCGCTGGTGCTGATCACCCACGACATGGGCGTCATCGCCGAGACCGTGAAGCGGGTGGTCGTCATGTACGCCGGGCAGATCATGGAGGAGCGCTCCGTCGACGCGCTGTTCGACGCTCCCCGCCACCCCTACACCGCGGCGCTGCTCGACGCGCTGCCCGAACGCGCCATCGGCAAGAGGCGGCTGCCGACCATACCGGGCGTGGTCCCCGGCCAGTACGACCGGCCGGGCGGGTGTCTGTTCAATCCGCGATGCGCCTACGCCACCGACCGCTGCCGGGTCGAGCAGCCGCGTCTGGAGGCCGACCGGGGCGGCAAGGTTCGGTGCTTTTACCCGCTCGATCCGCCGCAGTCCGCCTCACCCTCGCGTTCGCCGGCCGGGTCATGACCATGAACGGCGCGCCGATCCTCGAGGCGGACAGGCTGACGCGCCACTACCAGGTCGGCCGCGGCCTGTTCAGGGGCTCGATCACGCTGAAGGCCCTGGACGGCGTGTCGTTCACGCTCACGGCCGGGCGCACCTTCGCGGTGGTCGGCGAATCCGGCTGCGGCAAGTCCACGCTCGCCCGCCTGCTCACGCTGATCGAGCCGCCGACCGCGGGATCGCTTCGCGTCGACGGGATCGAGGCCGCCAAGCCCGCCCGCGGCGAGCGCCGGCGCCTTCGCCGCACGGTGCAGATGGTTTTCCAGGATCCCTACGGCTCGCTCAACCCGCGCAAGAAGGTCGGTGCGATTCTTGAGGAGCCGCTGGTCATCAATACCGACCGGACCCGGAAGCAGCGGCAGGAGACGTCACGCGAGATGATGGCTCTGGTCGGCCTGCGCCCGGAGTATTACCGCCGCTATCCGCACATGTTCTCCGGCGGCCAGCGGCAGCGCATCGCCATCGCCCGGGCGCTGATGCTGCGGCCCAAGGTGGTGATTGCGGACGAGCCGGTCTCGGCCCTGGATGTCTCCGTTCAGGCGCAGGTCCTGAACCTGATGATGGACCTGCAGGAGCAGATGAACCTGGCCTACGTATTCATCTCCCACGACCTGTCCGTGGTCCGCCACATCGCCGACGAGCTCCTGGTCATGTACCTGGGCCGGCCGGCCGAGCAGGGGCCGAAGGAAGCGATCTTCGCCTATCCACGCCACCCCTACACCCAGGTGCTGCTCGCGGCCACGCCGAGCGTCGATCCGAGCCACCGCCAGCAGCGGGTGAGCGTCAAAGGCGAGTTGCCCTCACCCCTCGATCCGCCGCCCGGCTGCGTCTTCCACCGCCGCTGTCCCTTCGCACGCGAGCGCTGCGCCGCGGAGGTGCCGCCATTGCGACCGGTCGACGGCCGCCAGGTCGCCTGCCACTTCGCCGAGGAGATGTAGGCGCCTGCAGTCGGCGCTTGGCGAAACCGCCGTCCGTCTTCGAGAGGTCCATGATCATGCGCGCCGTCAGGTAGAGGTAGAAGCGAGTGACCACGCTGGTCGCGTCGGCGAACTCGTCGGTCGGATCGCTGCGCTGCGCTGCGCCTCGTCATCGCCTTCGAGCTCGATGCCGAGGTCGCCGTCGCTCCAATCCTCGATCGCAAGCGTCGCGCCCTGGTGCTCGGGGCGGCGTTCGTTGTGAGTCTCTGGAGCAGGAAGACATCTGTCATGGCGAAGACGCGGAGGGACGAGGAGCGAGACCAGGCCCCTTCGGCCTTGGCGTCCAGCGCCGAGCCGCCGCCTCGGGACGACTTGGACGACCTTGTAACCCAGGCGCTCGCCGCGGCGCCCTGGCGGGGCATTGTCTATGCCATCGTTTATGCGTTCAGACGGCTGGCGGTCACGGCGTTCGCCGCGCCATACCTGCTCATCACCGGCTATACGGGATGGACCGCTTTCGCCTTCATCGCCCTCGCCCTGTTCCTCGATCTCTACATCGCGCCGCGCCACGCCGTCGATCTGCGCGATGGCGGCCGCGACTACCTGGCGCGCATCCTCACAGAACACCTCACGTCCTACGGACAAGAAACGTCCGCGCTCTGGGACAAGGTACTGCGGATCATCCTGATTTTTATCGGCAGTTACTACGCAATTATCGTGCTCCCGTACATCGTATCCAAGCCTAATTATCTGAATGATTTAGAGCAAGGGTCTGCCATTCTCGGCGATGTGGCAGCGAGCGGACCGCCTTTCTGGTCTTCTTGTTATTGTATAGCGCGCTCGCAATTTATTCATGCCGAGGGTTGATCAATGGGAGACCGCTTTGGTATCCCAGAGACAAAAAACTAAAAAGTGCTGTATCGCTGCGGGATATAGCTGGTAATAGATACAATCCTGCCTTCTATGGTGTGATAACAATAATACTCGGAGCGTTTTTTTTCTACGCAATGGGAATTTCTTTTTATATAGACTTTAATGCAGTATCTCCAGGATATGAAGGTATACTGGTATGGCAGTGCACGGGTCTGTTTCTGCATGCTCTCGTAATTTTTGTCTGCATGTTGTGGTCGTCCTACTTGAAAGCTTTCGCGGCTGCGCAGTGGCGCACCCGAATGGATGATGATAGGAGAAAGTAAAATGAGCAGTGGCCAGACGACAACGGCGTCAGTGGCGTTGAGATTACAGTGTTCGATGCCGTTTAGAGCCTGACTGAAAAAGGGTTGAGTGATCTCAAGGGGTTGTGATTCCGTCGTTGTTGCGAGACAAGCGATAGAGGTCACGATGCCCTGGACTGAGATCACTCGCGGCCAGTATCGGCGCGAGGGTTTGCGCTACGCAAGCGACATGTCCGATGCCGAGTGGTCGTTGATCGAGCCGTTCATGCCAAGAGCGAAGCCCGTTGGGCGTCCGCGCGCGGTCAAGCTTCGGGCCGTGGTTGACGCCATTCTCTACATGGCCTCGACCGGCTGCCAGTGGCGCCAGCTGCCAAAGGACTTGCCAGCCTATTCGACGGTGCAGGGCTATTTCTACCGGTGGTCGCGAGACGGAACCTTGGCCCGGATCAACCACGCCCTTGTTGTCGCCGCACGCGAGCGCCAGGGCCGCGAAGCCAGCCCGTCGGCCGGCGTGATCGACAGCCAATCGGTGAAGACCACCGAAAGCGGCGGCCCCAGAGGCTACGACGCCGGCAAGAAGGTCAAGGGCCGCAAGCGCCACATCATC
>JBBSCD010000080.1:0-12416 GCA_038250645.1 Rhodospirillales bacterium | reverse complement strand
TGAACAGGTCCGGGTGGGCCTTTTCGATCTCGTCCAGCAGGAGAACGGCGTGGGGCTGCTTGTCGACGGCGTCCGTGAGCAGGCCGCCCTGGTCGAAGCCCACGTAGCCCGGCGGTGCGCCGATCAGCCGCGAGACGCTGTGCCGCTCCATGTACTCCGACATATCGAAGCGGACGAGTTCGATCCCGAGGATGTGCGAGAGCTGGCGCGCGACCTCGGTCTTGCCGACACCGGTCGGCCCCGAGAACAGATAGCAGCCAATCGGCTTCTCGCCGTCGCGCAAGCCCGCGCGCGCCAACTTGATGGCGCTGGACAGGGCGGCGATGGCGCCATCCTGACCGAAGACCACGGTCTTGAGATCGCGCTCCAGGGTCTGCAGCGCCTTGCGGTCGTCGCTGGAGACGCTCTTGGGCGGGATCCGCGCGATCTTGGCGACGACTTCCTCGACATCGCGCACGGTCACTGTCGTCCGCCGCCGGTTCGCCGGCAGCAGCATCCGCGCCGCGCCGACCTCGTCGATCACGTCGATGGCCTTGTCCGGCAGCTTGCGGTCGTTGATGTAACGAGCGGCAAGCTCGACGGCGGCGCGCAGCGCCTCCTGATTGTATCGCACCGAATGGTGCGACTCGAAATAGGGCTTGAGTCCGCGCAGGATCTTGACCGTGTCCTCGATCGACGGCTCGTAGATGTCGATCTTCTGGAACCGGCGGACCAGCGCCCGATCCTTCTCGAAGTGGTTGCGGTACTCCTTGTAGGTGGTCGAACCCATGCAGCGCAGGTTGCCCGACGCCAGCGACGGCTTGAGGATGTTGGAGGCGTCCATCGACCCGCCGCTGGTCGCGCCGGCGCCGACGACGGTATGGATCTCATCAATGAACAGGATCCCGCCCGGCGTTGCTTCCAACTCGGAGATAACGTTCTTCAGCCGCTCCTCGAAGTCGCCCCGGTAGCGGGTTCCGGCCAGCAGCGAGCCCATGTCGAGGGCGAAGATCGTCGCGTCGCGCAGCACCTCCGGGACCTCGCCGCGAACGATGCGCCAGGCCAGCCCTTCCGCGAGGGCGGTCTTGCCAACGCCGGGATCGCCAACGAAAAGCGGGTTGTTCTTGTTCCGCCGGCAGAGAATCTGGATCGTCCGCTCGATTTCGGCATCACGACCGATCAGCGGATCGATCCGCCCTTCCGAGGCCTTCCGATTGAGATCGACGCAATATGTTTCCAAGGCTTCATGACCCTTGCGTACCACCTTCTCGCCGCTGCTCTCTTCATCAGCGCCCTGCACATTGCGCCGGCGGCTCTCGCCTGCGACCTTGGCGATTCCATGTGCGATATAGTTGACCGCGTCGAGCCGCGTCATGTCCTGAAGCTGCAAGAAGTAGACCGCGTGCGATTCCCGCTCCGAGAACAGCGCGACCAGGACATTCGCCCCGGTAACCTCGTCGCGTCCGGACGACTGGACGTGAATCACCGACCGTTGCACCACGCGCTGAAATCCCGCCGTCGGCTTGGGATCGGTGACCACGGCCGTCTTGAGGCTCTCGAGTTCGTTGTCGACGAACTGGCTGACCTCCTGCTTGATCTGGGCGATATCGACGCCGCAGGCGCGGAAAACGGGCGTCGCGTCCTGATCGTCGATCAGGGCAAGCAGAAGGTGCTCGAGCGTCGCGTACTCGTGGCGCCGCTCCGTGGCCAGGGCCAGAGCACGATGAAGCGTCTGTTCAAGATTACGTGACAGCATGAGCGGGCCCTATTCCGTTCCGTCCTTTTCGATCGTGCACTGCAGCGGATGCTGGTGCTGCCGCGCCAGATCCATCACCTGACTGACCTTGGTCTCGGCGATCTCGTAGGTAAACACGCCGCAAACACCGACCCCGCGATGGTGTACGTGAAGCATGATGCGCACCGCGTCCTCGTGGCTCTTGGCAAAAAAGCGTTCCAGAACATGGACGACAAACTCCATTGGTGTATAGTCGTCGTTCAACATAAGAACCTTGTACATCGCCGGCTTCTTGGTCTTCGCCCGCGACTTGGTGACGACGCCCGAGTTTGGCGTGCCATCGGTTGGGTTCTTGTCCTGACGACTCATCGATGTTTCGGATCCTTCGCTCGCCGCGACGCCGGATGGTGCAGGGTTCTGCGTACATTATGCTAAGATTTGGGGCGTTTCCCGACCGCGCCCATAGCAGAATATATTCGATTTTGACCCCGAAGAAAGGGTCGTACCAATCGCCTCCCTCAGAAAGGTGCCTAGTCGGCGCTGCCGTTGCGCGTCCGTCACGCCAGGCGCCGGCTTGACCGGAACCGGCGCAAGACGCATTCCAGCCTCCGGTCGGGCTTCCGGACGCTCGAACGCCAGCCACATATCCTCCTCGAGAACGAGGAGCGGAGATCGGTCATGGAGCCCGCAGGATTTCAGGACTCGCTTTCTTCGGCAGCGGCAGCGGAAAATTTGGCGCCTGCTGATGGGAACGAAGGGGGCGAAGCGGCGACCGCCGGTCTTTCCGCCAATCCACTCGCCGACTGGATTCTTGCGGTCGGCTGGAACCTGTCGACGCTCCCCGACCTGATCCGGGGGCTCTGCGCACGGATGCGCGCGCTGGGAATACCGCTGTGCCGTCTGAGGCTTCACGTCCGTACGCTGCACCCGCAATTTCTGGGCACCAGCTACACCTGGCTGCTCGGGGTAGAGGAGATCGGCGAATTCAACGCCGCCTACGCCATCCGCAACGAGGAGCGCTACCTCTCCAGTCCGTTCAGGGCAATTTTCGATGAAGGCGTCGGCGGCGTCCGCCGCCGGCTGGACGTGCCGGAGGTTGCGCTGGATTTTCCGGTTCTGAAGGACCTGCGCGACGAGGGCGCGACCGATTACGTCGCCATGCCGATCGCCTTTGCCGACGGCCGGCGCAGCGCCATCACGTTCGCCGCCGATCGTCCCGGGGGCTTTTCGACAGAGGAACTGGAGGTCGTTTACAGCATGCTCCCGGTGCTGTCGCGCCTCATCGAGGTGCACGCCCTGCGGCGGACGGCGCGGACCATTCTCGAAACCTACCTCGGGCGCTCCAGCGGCGCGCGCGTTCTCGACGGCCTCATCCGCCGGGGCGACGGCGACGACATCAACGCCGTCATCTGGTTCTCCGATCTCCGCGCCTCCACGGCGCTGGCCGACACCCTTTCGCGCCAGGCCTTCCTCGACCTGCTCAACGGCTTCTTCGAAGCGACCGCCGGCGCCGTCCTTGCCCATGGCGGCGAGGTTCTGCGCTTCATCGGCGACGCCTTTCTGGCCATCTTTCCATTGGATCCGGCCGGCTCGCAACCGGCGGCGGACGGCGAGGCGGAAGTCCCGGCCTGCGCCCGGGCCCTGGCCGCGGCGCGCGACGCCATCGCTCGCATGAGCGCCTACAATATGGAGCGGCACGCGCTGGGCGAACCGCCGCTGCGCTTCGGGATCGGGCTGCACATCGGCGATGTCACCTACGGCAACATCGGCGTCGAAGAGCGGCTCGAATTCACCGTGATCGGCCCAGCCGCCAACGAGGCGGCGCGGCTTGAAGGCATGTGCAAGACGCTCGACCGGCCGCTGGTGATCTCCGCTGAGCTCGCCCGCTGGGTTTGCGAGCCGTTGGTCTCGCTTGGCGTCCACGTCCTGCGCGGCGTCCGTGAACCGCAGGAGGTGCTGACCCTGGCAGAGTTGTGACCGACCGTTCAGCCAAGGCCCGCCAGCGGCGACACGCCGAACAGCCACGGGTGCGCCAGCAGTAGCACCGAAAACAGAAGAAGACCGCCGAGCAGACGCGCCCAGCCGATTTCGCCGAGACGCCAGGGAGTTCGCCCGGCCAGAAGCGCGACGAAGGGCACGAACGATGTCCGCCCCTGATAAGCGGCCCAGGCATCGCCCACAATGGCCCGCCGCCGGGCGCCGCTTTGCGCCGCGCCGGCAAGCGCCAGGACCGTCATGCCGGCGAACAGCGTTATCCCCGCCGCGTCGCCATTGGCGAGCAGGTGGGCAATTCCCCACAGGGCGACAGCCCACATTACTGGATGACGGGTAATGCGGAAGATGCCCGTGGGACCAGCGCCTATGAGCGCGGCGGTGTCGGCGCCGACGGCGGTCGGATTGCGGCTGGCGAGGCCGGCGACAAGCAATATGCAGGCGATCGGCATGATGGTCAGCGCGAGGTGGCGGAGACCGATTGGCGGCGCCCAGACTTCCACGAACGGTGCGTCGTTGAATGCCAAGACCACCCAGACCAGGAGCACCAGCGCCTGGAGCGAGTAGACGGCGCGAAAACCGGTCTCGCCTAGAGCGGAGACGAGGCGATCGCGCACCGGCATGCTGGAAAGAATGAAGTGCGCGGCGACAAAGCCGACGGTTGCCATGATCAACGCGGTGAGCGTGCCCGTCATCGTTTCGTCCGCCTGCCGCAACGGACGTGAGTCATGCGCCTGAGAGATGCCAACGCTGCGATAATGTCCCGGACCATGGTCTTGTCTTGCCTGCGCAACGGCTGTATGGTGCGCGAATAAGGCCATCGAGCCGACGTTTGAATAAATAATAACAACGAAGTGGGAGGGAATAGCGGCTTGGGCAAGTCGGCGCCTCTCTTCATCATGGATGCGGGCCGGCAGTGCGAGTACAGCGCTCGCTTTCCCAGGCGCCGCCATTTGGCACGGCGTATAAGCGACCCAGCACCCGCGCAGTCCACCTTTTTTTATCCGCCGTGATCTGCAATTTTCAAGATCTGTATTCTTCGTTTACTGACAACGCGCAAATCACGGCAAAGAATTGCCGGACGCGAGGAGGAGAGAAAAGCAAATGAGCCGCCCCGTTGACCTGACGCTTCCCCCTGACCTGAGCCACGAGCGCGGCGTCGGTCCGTTCCGCAGCCAGCGCCCCATCTACGTCGACATGCTTCCGCCGTGCAACAACGCCTGCCCGGCGGGCGAGGATATTCAGGCCTGGCTGGCGCACGCTCAGGAGGGCCGGTTCCAGCAGGCCTGGGAGACGATCCTCAAGGACAACCCGCTGCCGGCCGTTCACGGCCGCGTCTGCTATCACCCGTGCGAGACGAGCTGCAACCGCGAGCAGCTCGACGGCGCGGTTACCATTCATGCGGTCGAGCGCTTTCTCGGCGACATGGCGCTGGCAGAGGACTGGACGCCGACAATCCCTGCGGCCGCGACCGGCAAGCGGGTGCTGGTCGTCGGCGCCGGGCCAAGCGGGCTGTCGGCGGCGCACCATCTGACGCTGATGGGCCACTCCGTCGAGATCCGCGAGGCCGGCCCCATGGCCGGCGGCATGATGCATTTCGGCATACCCGCCTACCGGCTGCCGCGCGACGTGCTCGACGGAGAGATCCGCCGGATCGAGCGGATGGGCGTCAAGATCGTCCTCAACCAGAAGGTCGAGGATTTGGCCGCCGAGATGCAGGAGGGCGGATTTGACGCGGCGTTCGTCGCTGTCGGCGCGCACCTGTCGAAGAAGACCGACATTCCGGGCCGCGACGCCGCCAAGATCTTCGACGCGGTGAGTTTCTTGCGCGACGTCGAGGCCGGCGCCACGCCCAAGCTGGGGCGCAGGGTCGCCATCTACGGCGGCGGCAATACGGCGATGGACGCGGCGCGGGTGGCGATGCGGCTCGGTGTCGAGCCGATGATCATCTACCGGCGCGACCGCGAACACATGCCCGCGCACCAGTTCGAGGCTGACGAGGCCATCGAGGAGGGCGTCAAGATCCACTGGCTGCGGACGATCAAATCCAGCGACGCGACCAGCTTCACCGTCGAGGTGATGGAGATCGACGAGAACGGCCGGCCGCGCGGCACCGGGCAGTTTGAGACCATCGAAGCCGACGATCTTATCCTTGCCCTGGGACAGGACACGGATACCGGCTTCCTCAAGAAGGTTTCTGGCGTGGAGTTCCAGAAGGACGGCACGGTGATCGTCGCGCCCAACATGATGACCGGTGCGCCGGGCATTTTCGCGGGCGGCGACATGGTTCCGTCCGAGCGGACGGTGACCATCGGCGTCGGCCACGGCAAGAAGGCCGCGCGCAACATCGACGCGCACCTCCGCGACGAGACCTACAGCAAGCCGCCGAAGGGCGACCTTGCCGACTTCGAGAAGCTGCACCTGTGGTTCTACACCGACTCCGAGCAGCGGCCGCAGGGCCACGTCGACCTGCTCCGGCGCAAAGCCTCGTTCGATGAGGTCGTCCAGGGCCTGGCGGAGAAGGACGCCGTCTATGAGGCGAAGCGCTGCCTGGCATGCGGCAACTGCTTCGAGTGCGACGGCTGCTTCGGCGCCTGTCCGGAGGATGCGATCATTAAGCTCGGGCCCGGGAAGCGCTACGAATACAACTATGACCTATGTACTGGTTGCGCGATCTGCTTCGAGCAGTGTCCGTGCCATGCGATCCAGATGATGCCGGAGCCGGGCCTCGGCCGATAGCGCCGGGAGCGCCGGAAGGTCCATGAGCGAAAACGACCGGAACGTTACAAGGGGCTGCGCGGCGGCGCTCGGACGAGCGTCGCGCGTCGCGGCCTGAGCGGAGGAATGGCAATGGCCGAGAACAACGTAACCACCATCGATGGCAATGAAGCGGCGGCCTATATCGCCTTCCGCGTCAACGAGGTCTGCGCGATCTATCCGATCACGCCCTCCTCGACGATGGCCGAGCTTGCCGACCAGTGGGCGAGCGAGGGAAATACTAATATTTGGGGCAATATTCCCGACGTCGTCGAGATGCAGAGCGAGGCAGGTGCCGCGGGCACGGTTCACGGCTCGTTGCAGGGCGGCGCCCTGACGACGACCTTCACCGCCTCCCAGGGTCTGATGCTCATGATCCCGAACATGTACAAGATCGCGGGCGAACTGACCTGTTGCGTCATCCACGTCGCCGCCCGCGCCCTGGCGACCCAGGGGCTGTCCATCTTCGGCGACCAGCAGGACGTCATGGCGGTGCGGCCAACCGGCTTCGCCCAGCTTGCTTCGAGCTCGGTTCAGGAAGCCCACGACATGGCCCTGATCGCGCAAACGGCGACACTGGAGTCGCGGATCCCGTTTATCCATTTCTTTGACGGCTTCCGCACCTCGCACGAGGTCAACAAGGTCTTCCTCATCCCCGATGACGTCATCCGGGCGATGATCGACGACGATCTCGTCTTCGCCCACCGGCGGCGCGCGCTCAATCCCGACAATCCGTTCATGCGCGGCACGGCGCAGAACCCGGACGTGTACTTCCAGGCCAGGGAAACGGTAAACCGCTTCTACGCGGCGACGCCGGCGATCGTCGAAGGGGCGATGAACAGGTTCGGCGAGCTCACCGGCCGCCACTACAGGCTGTTCGATTATTTCGGCGCCCCGGACGCCGAGCGCGTCATCATCATCATGGGCTCTGGCGCCGATACAGCCCGAGAGACCGTCGAGTTCCTAGCCGCCCGTGGCGAAAAGGTCGGGGTCGTCCAGGTTCACCTCTTCCGCCCGTTCTCGGCCCAGCACCTGTTCGCCGCCATTCCAAATTCCGTGCGCGCGCTGAGCGTTCTCGACCGGACCAAGGAGCCGGGCGGCGCCGGCGAGCCGATGTACCTCGACGTCGTCACCAGCTTCGCCGAGGCGATGGCCGACGGAACGATGCCGACGCAGGCCATGCCGAAGATCACCGGCGGCCGCTACGGGCTGTCGTCGAAGGAATTCACGCCGGCCATGGTCAAGGCACTGCTCGACGAGCTGAAGAAGGACAAGCCGAAGAACCACTACACCATCGGCATCAACGACGACGTCGCGCACACCAGCCTGACGTACGACCCGTCATTCCTCACCGAGCCCGATACGGTCTTTCGCGCCATGTTCTACGGCTTGGGCGCGGACGGCACCGTCGGCGCCAACAAGAACACCATCAAGATCATCGGCGAGGATCCGGAGTTCTACGCCCAGGGCTACTTCGTCTACGACTCCAAGAAGTCGGGATCGCAGACGGTCTCTCACGTTCGCTTCGGCCCCGAGCCGATCCGCTCGACCTACCTGATCCAGACGGCGAACTTCGTCGGCTGCCACCAGTTTAACTTCATCGAGAAGATGGACGTACTCGAGTTCGCTGCGCCCGGCGCGACGTTCCTGCTTAACACGCCCGGCGAGGCGGACACGGTCTGGGACAAACTGCCGCGGACGGTCCAGGACCAGATCATCGACAAGAAGCTCAAGGTCTACGTCATCGACGCTGCCAAGGTCGCCCGCGATACCGGCATGGGCACCCGCACGAACACGATCATGCAGACGTCCTTTTTCGCCATCTCCGGCGTCCTCCCCCGCGACAAGGCGATCGAAAAGATCAAGGCCTCGATCCGGAAGACCTACGGCAAGAAGGGCGACGAGATCGTCCAGAAGAACTTCGAGGCGGTCGATCACACCATCGCCCATCTGCACGAGCTGAAGATCCCCGAGCGCGCCACCAGCCAGATCGAGCTGCGCCCGGTGGTGCCGGCGGAGGCGCCGGACTTCGTCAAGTCGGTGACGGCGATGATGATGGCCGGCAAGGGCGACGCGTTACCGGTCAGCGCCATCCCGGTGGACGGGACCTTCCCCAGCGGCACGACGAAGTGGGAAAAGCGCAACATCGCCCAGTTCGTCCCGGTATGGGAGCCGGAGATCTGCATCCAGTGCGGCAACTGCAGCTTCGTTTGCCCGCACGGCGTCATCCGCTCGAAGCTGTACAACAAGGACCGGCTCGAGACCGCGCCCGACAGCTTCAAGTCGGCGCCGATCGACGCCCGCGGTTTCCCCGATACCCGCTACACCCTGCAGATCTATGTGGAGGACTGCACCGGCTGCGCCCTGTGCGTCGAGGTCTGCCCGGCGAAGAGCAAGGAAGAGGCCGGCAAGAAGGCCATCAACATGAGCTGGAAGGAACCGGTCGTAGAGCCCGAGAAGGAGAACGTCAGCTTCTTCGAGACCCTTCCGGTGAACGAGCGCTCGCGGGTCGACTTCTCGACCGTGCGCGGCGCCCAGTTCCTCGAGCCTTTGTTCGAGTTCTCCGGCGCCTGCGCCGGCTGCGGCGAGACACCCTACGTCAAGCTGGTGTCGCAGTTGTTCGGCGACCGGATGATGGTCGCCAACGCCACCGGCTGCTCGTCGATCTATGGCGGCAACCTGCCGACGACGCCGTGGACCGTGAACAGCGAAGGCCGCGGGCCGTCGTGGTCGAACTCGCTGTTCGAGGACAACGCCGAGTTCGGCCTGGGCATGCGCCTCGCCGCCGACCGGCACATGTACATGGCCCACATGCTGCTCAGCGACCTCAGCGGCCAGATCGGCACGGTGCTCGTCCAGGAGCTGCTGTCGGCGCCGCAGCGCACCGAGTCGGAGATCCGCAAGCAGCGCGATCGGGTCTCGGCGCTGAAGCAGAAGCTTCAGGAAATCAAGTTGCCGGCGGCCCGGCATCTGGCTTCGGTCGCCGACCACCTCGTTCGCCGCAGCATCTGGATCATCGGCGGCGACGGCTGGGCCTACGACATCGGCTCGTCGGGCGTCGACCATGTGCTCTCCACCGGCCGGGACGTGAACCTGCTCGTGCTGGACACCGAGGTCTACTCGAATACCGGCGGCCAGGCGTCGAAGTCGACGCCGATCGGCGCCGTCGCCAAGTTCGCCAACGCCGGCAAATCCGTCGGCAAGAAGGACATGGCGCTCCAGGCGATCTCGTACGGCAACGTCTATGTCGCCCGCGTGGCCATGGGCGCCAATCCTCAGCAAACGCTGCTGGCGATGCGCGAGGCGGAGACCTACCAGGGGCCGTCGCTGGTGCTCGCCTACAGCCACTGCATCGCCCACGGCATCAACATGCAGACGGGCCTGGACCAGCAAAGCCGTGCGGTCCAGTCCGGCTACTGGCCGCTCATCCGCTACAATCCGGATGTGCGGGCGTCGGGCGAGAACCCGTTCGTTCTCGACTCGCCGCGGCCGACGATGAAGCTTCGCGATTACACCGACAACGAGCTGCGCTACCGGATGCTTGCGCGGACCAATCCGAAGGGCGCCGACCGGCTGATGGCGATGGCGCAAGAGGCCATCGAGCGCAAGTGGAAGCTCTATGAGGAGATGGCGGCGCTGGGCTAGGCCCGCACGCGCCCATCGGCCGGAACAGGCCCGGGCCAGAACAGGCGGCCCGGGCACGGCCGGATGCGGTACGGATTGACGTAAGGCATACTGACGTAAGGCATAAGGTATCCAAGCAATGGATCTCGCAACGACCTATCTCGGGCTCGACCTGAAGCATCCGATCGTGGCATCGGCCTCGCCGCTGTCGCGGTCGCTCGACGGCATCAAGCGGATGGAGGATGCTGGAGCGTCGGCCATCGTCATGTTCTCGCTCTTCGAAGAGCAGATCAGAAACGAGAACGAGTCGTTCGACTATCTGATGGAGGCCAGCACCGACCAGTTCGCCGAGTCGCTCACCTACTTTCCGGCGGTCGAGGATTACCGGGTCGGGCCGGACTCGTATCTCGAACTGATCCGCAAGGCGACCGAGGCGACCGACGTGCCGATCATCGCCAGCCTTAACGGCATTACCAAGTCGGGATGGACGGAGTACGCCAAGGATATGGCCGACGCCGGAGCCAAGGCGATCGAGCTCAACGTCTACTACATCCCCGCCAGCATCGATGTGAGCGGCGCGGATGTCGAACAGCGCTACCTCGATGTGGTCGCCGCGGTCAAGGGCGCGGTCTCGGTCCCCGTTTCGGTCAAGCTCAGCCCGTTCTTCAGCTCGACCGGCAACATGGCCAAGCGCCTCGTCAACGCCGGCGCCGACGGTCTGGTGCTGTTCAACCGCTTCTACCAGCCGGACTTCGATCTCGACGAACTGGAGGTGGTTCCCGATCTCGAGCTCAGCAGCGCCAGTGAGATCCGCCTGCCGCTGTTGTGGATCGCCGTGCTGCATGGCCGGCTGGAATGCTCGCTCGCCGCCACCCGCGGGGTGCAGAGCGGGACCGAGGTCATCAAGTACGTCATGGCCGGCGCGGACGCGGTGATGACGACCTCGTCGCTGCTGCGCAACGGGGTCGGCCACATGAAGACGCTGCTCGACGGTATGACCGGCTGGATGGAGCGGCGCGGCTACGAGTCCATCGAGCAGATGAAGGGCTCGATGAGCCAGCAGAAGGTCGCCGATCCGGCGGCGTTCGAGCGGGCCAACTACATTAAGGTGCTGCAGAGCTACAAGAGCCCGTACATGGAGCCGCTCGGTCACGCCCCGGCGCGGACCCGGCCATAATTCGGCGCGGGCGGGCGGGCCGCGCGTCCGTGATCGGCGCAACCCGATAGCGTGCCGTACATGGATAGCGCGCAGCTGCCCCCGGCGACCTCCGTTGTCGATAGCGGAACGATCCCTGAACGGGTGCTGATCGTCGATTTCGGCTCGCAGGTGACCCAGCTCATCGCGAGACGCGTGCGCGAAAGCGGCGTCTATTGCGAGATCCATCCCTACCACAAGGTCGATGCCGCGTTCGTCGCGGCCTTCGCACCGAAGGCCGTCATCCTCTCCGGCGGGCCGGCCTCGGTCACCGACGAAGCCAGCCCGCGGACGCCGGCGGCGCTACTGGATTCCGGCGTCCCCGTGCTCGGGATCTGTTACGGCCAGCAGCTCATGGTCGATCAGCTGGGCGGGGCGGTCGAGCGGGGCCAGACCCGGGAGTTCGGCCGCGCTCTTCTGGAGATCGTCGACGATTGCCCCCTCTTCGCCGGCACCTTCCCGCGCGCGAGCAGCGAGCCGGTATGGATGAGCCACGGCGACCACGTCAGCGCCCTGCCCGAAGGCTTCCGCTCCGTCGGAATTTCGCCTGGCGCGCCATTCGCCGCCATAGCCGACGAGCAGCGCCGGCTGTACGGCGTGCAGTTTCACCCCGAGGTCGCGCACACCCCGTGTGGCACGGAGATACTCAGCAACTTCACCCATCGCATCGCCGGCTGCGGCGGGACCTGGACCATGGCGGCGTTTCGCGACCAGGCCATCGCCGCGATCCGCGACCGTGTCGGCTCCGGCCGGGTCGTCTGCGGCCTGTCGGGCGGGGTCGATTCTTCGGTCACCGCCGTGCTGCTGCACGAGGCCATCGGCGAGCAACTGCACTGCATCCTGGTCGATACCGGGCTGATGCGCGCCAGCGAGGCGGCGGAGGTGGTGGGGCTGTTCAGCGGCCACTACAACATTCCGCTGGTCCACCGCGACGCTGCGGATGCTTTCCTCGGCGCGCTCGAAGGCGTCACCGATCCGGAGCGCAAGCGCAAGATCATCGGCGCGACCTTCATCGACGTCTTCGAGGAGGAGGCGCACAAACTGGGCGGCGCCGACTTCCTCGCCCAGGGAACGCTTTACCCGGACGTGGTCGAGTCGGTGTCGGTTCACGGCGGCCCCAGCGTCACGATCAAG
>JBBSCD010000079.1:0-12534 GCA_038250645.1 Rhodospirillales bacterium | reverse complement strand
GTGATCGCGGCATCTCCCGCCACGTCACGACCAGATCACCCTGTCGATCCCCTTGCCGCCCCAGCGCCATGTCGATCAATCCTTCGAACCGCTATGGGTGCAGAGAGTCAGAACCAACCGACTTCGTCAACGGGCTGCTAAGGCGGACAAGATGGCGCGCCCGCAGAACGTCGAGATAGGCCGACGCCGCTCGCAACGCGATCTGCTCCTCGCTGTCGACCACCTGCTGCGTGGCCGCCTCGATGCGGGCGGCCGCTGCCGCCGTTTCGGCGACCGTCCGGCCGCCGCTGAAGATGTTCTGCACCAGTTCGCCGCCGGCGAGCTTGCGAAACAGGTCCTTGCTGTCGCCGCTTTCGCCGTCGTTTCGGGTGAAGTAGTTCTCGCTGTGCTCCCAGCCCGCATCGGCGTTGACATCCAAGGTCGGATACCAGCCGGCCGCCGCCTCGACCCGCTCCTGCTCGGCGGCGCGCATGCTCGCCTTTGACCGGTTCACGGTCGGATGCGTGGAGACCGCCAGCGCGACCGCGTCCTCGATCGACATCGCCATCACCCGCGGCGACCCCGCAATGAGCGCCGCCGCGCAGCAGAGCCCGGCCGCAAGCGGGCGTAGACGCCACCGCCGTGCCTGGTTCAGCAGTCGTATGGAGCGGATGACGGTGGGGCAGGACATGGTCGGCCTCATGATCGCTGGAAAAATATGATTAAGTTGCTGGTAGTGTCGTCTAAATATTCACCCAGAACCGCGGTTACCGTCGAACATGATTACTAAGTTCATGTTCTATACTGGCGTTGCGCCCGAGCGGACATCGCATTCATGCTGCCCAATTGCGGGTACAAAGTCAAAAATCTGTTTTCGTTCGTATTTACGGCAACTTTTTATTAGTTAAAGTGTCGTTTCCTGCTCTCGGCGGCTGAAGCCGCATACCGCATCCCGAGGGCGGATCCATGGAAGCGATGCAACGGCGCGGTGTACGCGCAGATACGGCTTTCGATGAGGCGGTCGGTGCACATCGCGCGGGACAGGTCGATGCAGCGACCGCCGGCTACCGCGCGGTCCTCGCCCGGCGTCCCGCTCATGCCGGCGCCTGGGGCAATCTCGGGATCGCGCTCCGCGACCGTGGCGCCATCGCGGCGGCCATCGCCTGCTATCGCCGCGCCCTGGAAATCACGCCATCGTCGACGGCTCTGGGCAACCTCGCCAACGCGCTCAAGGACGCCGGCCGCTTCGACGAGGCCATCGCCACACACCGGGCCTGTGTCGCCGCCGATCCGGCGGACGCGCGCGCCCGCCACAACTACGCCATCGCGCTAAAGGCCGCCGGCAGGCTGGAGGAGGCTCTCGCCGAGCTGGACATCGCCTGCCGACTGGCGCCCGATGCGGCCGGTCCTTGCTGGGATCGCGCGCTAGTTCTCCTCGCCCTCGGCCACTTTGCCGCCGGCTGGGAAGCGTACGAAAGCCGCTGGCGGCTCAAGGGCCATGCCGGGCGGTGTCGCATCGCGCCTTGGGACGGGCGGCCCTATCCCGGCCGGACGCTGCTGGTCTATCCCGAACAGGGCTTCGGTGACGCGATCCTAACCGCACGCTTCCTGCCCGCCGCCCGCGCCCGTGGCGGTCGCGTCATCCTCGCCTGCAAGCCGGACCTCCGCCGGCTGTTCTCCACGCTGGCCGGAGTCGACCGCCTCGTCGCCCCGGATCCGGCCAAACCGGATGCGCCTGCCGCAGCCGAGATCGCCGCGCCCGCCATGAGCCTGCCGGGCCTGCTCGACACGAACCTGGACACCCTGCCGCCGCCGCCGCGGCTGCACGTGCCGCCGGACGCGCTCGCCCGCCTCCGCCCGCTGCTCGCGCCCTGGGCCGACCGCTTCAGGGTCGGGATCGTCTGGTCGGGCAGCGTCACCTTCAAGGGCAACGCGCTGCGGGCAACGACGCTCGCTCCCTTCCTCCGCCTGGCCGAAGTCGCCGGCGTACAGCTCTTCAGTCTGCAGAAAGGACCGCCCGCGGCGGAACTGGCGACCAGCAACGCCGGCTCGATCGTCGTCGACCTGACAGGCCATTGCGCCGATTTTGCCGATACCGCCGCCGCCGTTTCGCTGCTCGATCTCGTCATCATGACCGACAGCGCCGTCGCCCATCTGGCCGGCTCCCTTGGCAAGCCGGTGTGGAACTTGCTAAATTACGTGCCCTACTGGCTTTATCTGCGCGAGCGGGAGGATACGCCGTGGTATCCGAGCATGCGTCTGTTCCGGCAGAGGCGCCATGGCGACTGGGACGGCGTCTTCGACCGGGTCGCCGAAGCGCTGACCGCCGCCGTGGCTGCTAAACGCCAAGGCCGGTGGCCCGCGTGAGCGCGCCGGGAAACAACGGTTCCCGACCGGCGGGCGGTCGGCCGGCGGGCGGTCCGCCGGAGGGAGGTCGAAAATCCGGTGTCGTCCGCATCGAGTCGGGCTTTCGCCGGGACGACGGCAGGCCGCGCTTCGTTATGACCTTTAACGCCGCCTACCTGCAGGATCCGGGCATTCGCGCCCTGGCCCGCGGCGAAGGCGAGGAGGGCGGCTACGAATATCCCGCGCGCGCCTTCCTCGACGCCCATCTGGAGCCGGGCGATCTGTTCATCGATGTCGGCGCCCACTGGGGCATCTTCTCGCTCCATGCCGCGACACGCCACCGCGGCAAGGTCCGGGTTCTGGCAATCGAGCCCCATCCCGGCAATGTCGCTCCGCTGGCGCGCGCTGTCGGTGCGACCGGTCTGGAGCGCGTCATCGAGGTCATCAGCGTCGCCGCCGGCGCCGCGCCGGGGACGGCGCCGCTGATCTTCAACTCGACCATGGGCCACAGCCTGCACGCCTTCGGCTTGCCAGCCGGCGCCAAACGCCTCGGCACGCTGACGGTTCCTGTCCTTCCGCTCGACCTGATCGTCGGCGAGCGCGCCGATCTTGCCAACCGGCGGATCATCATGAAGATCGACGTGGAGGGCTATGAGCCCGAGGCGGTCGTCGGCGCCGAGGTCCTCCTCGCCAGCGGCCGTGTCGCCGCGGTCATCTGGGAACATGGCTCCGCCTATTGCGCCGCGGGCGGCCGCGGCGCGGCCATGGAGAGCCTGTGCGGATCCCTGGAGCGCCACGGCTTTCGCCAGTACCGCTTTCCCCACCCAACCATGGGCGGTCCGCTCGTTCCGTTCGCGCCGACGCCGGAGTGCTTCAACGTCTTTGCCCTGTCCCCGTCGATCGAGCGCCATGCCTCCTACCCCAAGCCCAGGCCCCGGCCGGAGCCGCTGTCGAAGCTGACCCGGGCGCCGGCGGATCCCGCCACCCGGGCGGCGACGACTCGGATGCTCATGTCGCGACGGGCCACCGATGCGGCGCGCTGGGCCGATTTCGAGGCGATGCGTCCGGGCGCCGAGGCCCGCGCCCGCGCCGCCGCCGTGCTCATTACTCCGGGCGCGAGCGTGCTCGACGTCGGCGCCGGCACCATGGCGCTCGCGCGCGTTCTGGCGCCCGATTGCCGCTATCAGCCGGCAGACCTCGTCGGCTTTTCGCAAGACACGCAGATTGTCGACCTGAACGACGGCGGGTTTCCCGAAGGCGCCTACGACGTCGCCGTTTTTCTCGACGTTCTGGAGTTTCTCCATGATCCCGCAGCTGTCCTCCGCGCGGCCGCGACCGTGACGGGCCGCCTGATCGTCAGCTACCGTATCGTCGGGGCGGCGGGCACGGGCGCAAACGCCGATTCCGGCGGATCGGCCGGCAAGGATGGCCGACGCAGCCTCGGCTTCTTTAACGACTTCGGCGAAGCCGAGGTGCTCGCGCTGCTGGAGGCTGCCGGTTGGTCCGTCGATCACCGCGGCGGCGACGGCGACTTCCGCCTGTTTGCCGCAGCACGCCGGGCTTCGCCCCGCCGGGTCTGAGAGCGCGATAGCAAGGGATCAGCGTTTCGCGTGGCGCTGGCAGGATGCCTGCATCGAGTCGGCGGCAGAGCAACCGAACTCATCGCAGCGCAGCATGCTCCGCTGCAGCGGCCATGCGTGCAATCCTTGCAATTGCGGTGCTTGCAATGCCTTACTGGCGGCGCTGTGCGGACGAACCAGCTTGACGCCCGCATCGCGCCAGCCTCTTGCCGTGGCGGATTGAACCGCATGCGCGGCTGGCCTGAAGGAAGGCGATGCGCTCCGAGCAGCCGGTGATTTTCTGGACCCTGATCCTTCTTGTCGTTCTCGCTCCGCTGCCGTTCGCCTCGATTCATGCGTGGAGCTGGAGCCTCCTCGCCGCCATGATCGGCGCGCTGGTCGCGGCCTGGAGCCTGCGGGTGCTCGTGGGCGTGCAGAAGCCGGCATTCGGCCTGCGCGCCATGTGGCCGTTCATCGCCCTCCTCGCCGTGTTCGCCGGCTGGGCGGCACTGCAGACGGTCACATGGACGCCGGCGGCCTGGCATCATCCGCTATGGGACAGCGCCTCGCGGGCCCTCAATCTCAACCTCGGCGGCCGCGTCTCCCTCAATCCCGACGAGACTCTCGCGGCGCTGACCAGGCTGCTGACCTATGCCGGAATCTTCTGGCTCGCTCTGCAGTACGGGCGGCGGACGGCGCGAGCGGAGCAGATCTTCCTGGCCATCATCATCGCCGGAGCCGCTTACGGCATCTGGGGCCTGCTTCAGCTCTGGTTCGGCTGGGAGAGCCGGCTGGGCCTGCCCGGAGCCGATGACGGCTGGACCGCATGGGGCACCGTCGCCGACAGTCACCCGTACGCGACCTACGTCAGCATGGCGCTGATCTGTGCCAGCGCTCTGGTGCTGGCCAGAGGCGCCGCGACGCCGCGGCGTTTGAGCCTGGGCGACCTCGTTCGCCGCTTTGCCGACGGAAGCGGCGCAAGCTGGCCCCTGCTTGCGGTCTGGCTTCTGCTCCTGGTGATCGTCTCCAGCTTTCGCGCAAGCGATGACCTTGTCGGCGCCTGCATCGCGCTGGCGGCTCTCTTTGTCGTCGCTCTGGTCGGGAAGCTTGCCCGTCTGCTGCGGCTCGGCGTTTTCGCGCTGGCTAGCGTGCTCGTCGTCGTCAGCGTCGCCGCAATTTCCGAGGCCGTCTCACCGGTCGCCGCACCGACGAAATCGGCCGACGCCGCCCAGCTAGATCAGCTTCGGTCCCTGAGCCTTGACGCCATCGCCGGTGCTCCGCTGCTCGGCACCGGCTACGGCACGTTCGAGGACGTCTTCCGCTTCTACCGGACCAGCGACTTCCCGTCGACGATCCTCCACGCCAGCAGCAGCTATCTCGAGACCATCCTCGAACTGGGGCTGCCGGCAGCGATCGCCGCCTTCCTTCTGATCGCGGGCCTGCTGCTTCTGACCCTTTCCGGCGCTGTCCGCCGCCAGCGCGATAGCGCCTACGCCGCCGCAGGCTTCGCGGCGACCGTCCTGATCGGCTTTCACGCCGCCCTCGACTACAGCCTGCAGGTGCCGGCCGTCATCGCGACCTTCAGCCTGCTGCTGGGCACGGCCTGCGCGCAGTCGTGGAGCAGTCGGCGGGACGACGACGACTGGTAGGCGCGGGGGGCCGGCCGGGGCGGGTGGCGATGCGCCCATTCACCGTCGCGTCTGGCGCAGGCGCCCTTCGAAGGCCCTGAGATCGGCCGGACTGCCGGAGAACGCCAGCTTGGCGATGTCGACCTGCCCGGCCTGCGCCACCAGCGCGGTCAAGGTCTCGGGATCCGCCGCCCAGGCCTCACGGATCTGGTGCAGGACCAGTTCATGATCCTCGATCGGGATATGCGGCCACGCGGAAAGGCTCAGGCGCAGTCGCGGCCACAGCAGCCGGGGCTCATACGGCCCGGTGATGAAGGCCATCCGCAACGCCGCCGCCGCTTCCGGCGTCCAGCCGTCCAGGACGGCCTGAGCGTAGGCCAGACGCGACCACGCGAACGGATTGGCGGGCGCCGCGGAAAGTCCCTCGACCAGCGCCTGGCGCGCGGCGCCGAAGCGTTCCTTCGCCTGCGGATCGTCGCCAGGCAGCCGCTCGGCGACCAGCAGTTGCGCCAGTCCGAGATCCGTCCAGGTGCGACCGCTCGATTGCCAGGCCAGCGCCCGGCGCTGATTGCGAATCAGCCGCTCCATGGTGGCGGTATGGACCGGCTGCAGCTCCTGCAGCCGGTCCAAGGTCGATGAGGACGGAAGGAGGGTAAGCGCCGCGAAGAACTGCGGGACCGCCAGGAGGAGCAATGCGGCGGCGCATAACCCCGAGCATAGGGCAACCGCCCGGGCGCGAAGGGCCATCACAGCCGCGAAGCTCTATTACCAGGCACCGCCCGTGCGCTCCGGTCACCGGCGGTGCGCATCGGCCCTCGGCTAGAAATAGCGTTCCGGCACCTCGATCACATCGCCCGGAAGCACCGGCGTATCCCGATCGACGGATTCCGGGGTGCGACTGTTGTCGGTCGCGCGGGTCAGGCGTGCGGTGCTCTGCCGGGCACGGTAGGTATAGCCGCCCGCCATCGCCACGGCATTCACCACGGTCATGCCGTTGACATAGGGGTAGCTGCCCGGAGAGTTGACTTCGCCGAAGATGTAGAACGGGCGGTAATTCATCACCTCGACGCTGACGCTCGGATTGCGCAGGTAATCCGGGGACAGGCGGTCGGCGATGATCTTCTCGACCTGTCGCACCGTCAGCCCCTGCGCCTTGATGTTGCGGACGAGAGGCGGCGAGATCATGCCGCTGCCGTCGACTTCAAACTCGCCGGAGAGATCCTCGTGACCGAAGACGGTGACCCTGACCCGGTCACCCGGGCCGAGGGTGTAGGAGGTGGCGAGCTCGGCCTGAACCTTCGCGGCCTGTTCCTTGGACGGATTGCCGGGAACGCTTCCGCCCGGAGAAGCCTCCGCGGCGCCGCGGTCAGCCGAACCGGAGCACGCTGCCATCGTCATCGTCAAGACGATGGCCAGCACCACAAAACCTCCCAGCCGCGATCTTCCCCCAAGACCGCGCCATTGCCGCTTCAGGCCGCCCGCCGCCCCTGTGCTCGTACGCATGATGTTCAACAAGACCCCTTTGTCAAAGCTGAGTTTGCAGCCCGATTCTAATCACATTTTGTGTGAAGTCGTCGACTGTATCCGAATTGCGGTGGCGGTAAAGGTAGCCCGCCGACAGGTAAAGATTGCGATTGAGAAGGTAGCGCACACGGAAGTTGCCCAGATAGAACCAGTCTTTGCGGCTGATGCCGTCGTAGTCGTTGTTGGTAACGGCGCCGCCGGCGGTCAGGATGACATTGCGCAGGAGCTCGTGATCGACCGTGAGCTCGCCGCTGGTGCTGATGTAGGACGACGCGCCGATGGCCGTCGTCTCTAAGACGTTTCGTTCGACAGCGAGATTGACGGTAGTCAGGGTCGTAGCGTTCCAGGTGAGCGAACCACCGAACGTCGGAGTGTTGACGTTGTTCAGGTCGCTGTAGAACTGCTGCATGTAGCCGGCGTAGATCTCGCCGAAGGTGATGCCGCCGAAATCGAGGGCAAGGCCGCCGACAGCCTGGTAGCCCCAGGAGTCGCGGTCGACGCCGTCGAAGTCCGGCGTCTGGTCGTAGCGACGGATGTTCGGGGCGACGCGGACGAAGGCCTCATAATCCGGCGTGATCTCGAAGCCGAGGCGGACGGGCGTCGAATAGACGTTCCGATCACGATCGTTGTTGCTGATGTCCGGTCCATCGGACACCGGCGTATTCGTATAGTCCACCCGATCGAACAAACCATCGATCGTCAACCCGACCCGGTCGAAGTTCTGGTCGTAGCGGGCGAAGGCATTGTACTCGTAGTACATTGTCGGCTCATCGCCGCCGGGGTCGTCCGGTGAGCCGGGGATTTCGTGCCGCCTGGCGGCGCCGCCGCCCGCGTATAGCGCGATGTCACGGCTGACGTCGATGCGTCCGTCGGTCGCGGCGAACCAGTCCTGGTAGCCCTCATCGGGATTCTGCTTGTAGAGGCCGAAGTCGCCGCCGCCGGCAACGGCGAAGGCGTGGCGCGACCAGTTCGACTCGATGGTCGCTTCCGGCCGGATCACGGTAATGAAGTCGTCGACCTTGTCGCCGTCCGTCGCGAAGATGTTGTCGTTGTAGAGTTCATCCACCGAAAGCTGCGGGAAGAACAGAAAGGATCCGGTGCGGATCCCGAGCGGATCGTATTCCGGACGGGCGCGGGTCGCGACCGTATCGCCGCGTGGCAGCACGGTGACCTGCGGGGCATTGCCGGGCGCACCGCCACCTTTGGTGGGCGCGCCGGGCAAGGGTACGGAACCTTGGGGCAGTGGATTTTTGACCTGCGCGACGGCTATCGATGTCGAGCCAACGAGCGCCCAGGGCGCGACGGCCAGTAGAGCGGCGAATTTCCTCTTGTTCATCGTTTCGCCTCTCCTCCCCTTCCAGATGATCGAACGATGCCAGTCGGCAAAAAAAACTGCGGTCGCACTGACACAGCGACTGGATCGTTACTACTCTCTATAACGCATTGACGCAATGCGGTTGGGCGTCCGTGGGCAGTCTAAGAGGGGTCCGCCTGTTGTAATTCGGCAACTGATGGTGCGAATGAGAAGCGATCAGGACGCTCCCGACCGGCTCTTGACCGGAGGGAAAATGACTGTTCATCCGCTGATTATCCTTTCCACTTGAAATGCAACCGATACGAGATTATTGTGATGGTTGCTTGGCTCCGTTTGCGTGAGTCGCAGGGTTAAGGGGGACTCGGCTTTTCACGAAATTGCCGTAGACTGCAACCGATGGACGTAGTACGAGCGAAATTGTGATCGGCAGCGTGCGCCTGCGAAAATGATTTAGCGGGGGCAAGAATAGGCATGGAACGATGGTCAACCCGTTGACGCGAAGCTTCGAATGGTCACGGCGACTTGCCGATGATGGCGCGGATAACGGGCCCGCGCGTGGGCTCGCCCGCCTGTTCGCCAGACGCCGACGGGTCGGTCTGGGGACGGCGCATGTGCCGGAAGGCGTTCGCGTCTATGTCATCGGCGACATCCATGGCTGCCTGAATCTGCTGAAGCGTCTGCATGGGCAGATCATTGCCGACGCGCGAATGGCCGGCGGCGGCCTGCGCAATATCATTGTCTACCTGGGCGACTACGTCGATCGGGGTCTCCACAGCCGCGAGGTCGTGGATCTGCTCGCAGGACCGCGGCTGCCGGGGTTCGATCCCGTCTTCCTGCGCGGCAACCACGAGCAGCAGTTCCTCGACTTCTTCGATAACCCTGGAAGTGGCGCGGTCTGGTTCAAGTACGGCGGCGACGCGACGGTGTACAGCTACGGCGTGCGGATCTCTCAGAACATCGCGCCCTCGGAACGGTTCATTCACGTGCGCGATCGCATGGCCGAGCTGGTCCCGCGCGCTCACATCGAGTTTCTCGCCCGCACCCAGCTCTACTGCGAGATCGGTGACTACGCCTTCGTGCACGCCGGCATCCGCCCGGAATTGTCGATGGAGAGGCAGGTTCCGGAGGATCTGATGTGGATCCGCGATGGCTTCCTCGACTATGACCGGCCGCTGGACAAGGTTGTCGTTCATGGCCATTCGGTGAGCGACGCCCCGCAGATGCTTGAACATCGGATCGGCATCGACACCGGCGCCTGCTATGGAAACGCCTTGACCTGCCTCGTTCTTGAAGGGGGCACCCGACGTTTCCTATCCGCCAGCGACGCCGGGTCGCGTCTGGCACGGGCCGGCTGAGCCTCTCGCTATCGGCGCGCTTGCCGGCCGTTGCGGCAGTTCCACCTCAGGAGCGCGCCGCCGCCTGGCCGGGCGGCTCGATCCGGGGCAGCGAAAGGGTGGCGCGAAGCCCGCCGCCGGCGCGATTGGCGAGCGTGACGGTGCCTCCGTCCGCTTCGGTCGCAGCCCGGGCGATCGCCAGCCCCAGGCCGATGCCGCCAGTCTCGCGACTCCGCGACCCGTCCGCGCGATAGAAAGGCTCGAACGCCCGCTCCAGTTCGGCCTCCGGGAGGCCGGGACCGCAATCGTCAACAGTGATGATCGCCCCGGCGAGACCGTTTTCAGGCTCCAGCACCAATGAAACCGCGGCTTCCCCCCCATACTTGATCGCGTTGTCGATCAGGTTTGCCAGCGCCCGGCGAAGCGCGACCGGGCGGGCGACGAATGTAAGGTGCTCCGGCCCGCGATAGCGCGCCGCCCTGCCCGCATCGTCGGCCTCGTCACAAACCGTCTGCACCAGGACGGCAAGATCGAGGGGCGCAGGCCGCTCCTCACGGAAGGCATCGCGGACGTACTCCAGGCTGGTTGTAATCAGCGCCTCGATCTGGTCGAGGTCGGCGCGGATCCTGCCCTGCTGCTCGCCATCGTCGAGAAGCTCCGCCCGCAGCCGCAGCCGGGTGAGCGGCGTGCGCAGATCGTGCGACAGGGCGGCCAGCATCTGCGTGCGCTGGCGCACCATCTGCTGCAGGCGCGCCTGCATGGCGTTGAAAGCCCGCGCGGCGCGGGCGACTTCCTCCGGTCCGGCTTCGGCCAGCGGCTGCGCGTTGAGATCCCGGCCGAGCCGCTCGGCGGCGGCGGTGAACATCGACAACGGTGCGCTCGCCCGCCAGACGGCGACGGCGGCAATCACCGCGGCGGCAATGCTGGCCGCTCCGATCAGAATCAGCATCGACGAGGTCCACAACGGCGAGGGCGGCGCCAGCGGCGCGGCGAAAATCAGCCAGCTCCCGTCGTCGAGGCGCAGCGCGCCGTGAAGCCTGTCGCCCGGCCCCATCCCCCCGGCCATCCCCCCGGCCATCCCCCCGGCCATCATCGGCGGGCCCGGGCGATGGCGCTGATCCCCGGCTGCCTCCCGCCCCTCGTCGCCCGGCCTATCGTCACCTGCCATCGGCGCGCCGCCGACCCGGCCCCTCCCGAAGAGCGGACCCGTCCCCAGGCTCAAGCGCAGGCCGTCGCCCGGCTTCCTTGCAAGCGCATCGCCAAAAACATGACGGACCTGGCTGACGCGCCCGTCGTCCGGGTCGTTACCGACCATCGGCTCCGTCGCCCACTGCATGCGCAGGCCGAACCCTCGCAGCCTCCAGATCTGCGCGGGGCGATCGGACGGCGGCGAGTCTTCCAGCAGGCGGGCGGCGGCCACCACCCGCTCGGCGACGGCGCGATCGCGCGCATCGACCTGAAAGCTCTGTCGCGCCCACAGGTAGGCCGCAAGGCCCAGGCCGTTCGAGACCATGATCGCCAGGAACAGGACGAGAATAGTCCGGCCGACCAGACTTCGCGGCCACAGCGCGCTCACGATCGCTGAACGTCCGGAGCGAAGAGGTAACCGCCGCCGCGCACGGTCTTGATCAGCGTTGGTTCTTGCGGATCGCGCTCGATCTTGCGGCGCAGGCGGCTGATCTGGACGTCGATGCTCCGGTCGAAGGCGGCTGAGCCGCGACCGCGCGCCAGATCGAGAAGCTGGTCGCGGCTCAGCACCCGTTGGGGATGCAGCGCCAATGCGGCGAGAAGCCCGAACTCGCCGCCGCTGAGTGCCACGAGCGTGTCGTCGCCTGCGGTCAGTTCGCGCCTGTCGAGGTCGAGACGCCACCCGGCGAAGCGCAGGTTCGTTGCAGCGGCGTCACGGCGCGCCCCGGCCAGCCCGCCCGGCGGCGCCGCGGCCCGACGCAGAACGGCGCGGATCCGGGCCAGCAGCTCGCGTGGATTGAACGGCTTGGCGACATAGTCGTCGGCGCCCAGTTCGAGGCCGACGATGCGATCAACATCCTCTCCGATTGCCGTCAGCATCACGATCGGCACCGCGGACGATGCGCGCAGGGCGCGGCACAGGCTCAGCCCGTCCTCTCCGGGCAGCATGATGTCGAGGATGACGAGATCGATCGCGCCCTCGGCCAGGATCTTGCGCAGGCCCCGGCCGTCGCCGGCGACACTGACGCGATAGCCGTGCTTGCCGAGAAAGCGCGACAGCAGATCCCGGATTTCGCGGTCGTCGTCGACGATCAGGATGTGGGCCGAAGGCAAGGACTGGGCTGAAGGTTGCGTCATGGCCGCCAGTATAGCGCCGGAGCGGGGCGGCCCGGCGGTTTTCGGTAACGGCCTGCTACATCCCAGGCGAATGAAACCGTCCGTTACAAATCGCCACAATGGCGGAAATCAAACTGCAAAGATGCCGGAATAAGATCCGGCATTGGACGAGATCAACGCGGGCGCCGGATCACCCGAACCGCCCGAAGCTACAGGAGACAATCATGAAGACGATGAAACGCAACCTTCTCTCAACGACGGCGGCCTTGGCGATGGCGTTCTCCGCCGGCGCCTTCATCGCCCACCCGTCTTCGGCGCAGACGACCGGCGGAACCCAGATGCAGGGGCGCGGGATGCAGATGTTCGCTCGCTGCGACACCAACAGCGACGGCCAGATCAGTCGCAACGAGTTCGACGCCTGCCGGGACATGCGCTTCGGTCAGATCGATAGCAATGGCGACGGCAGGGTGACCCTGGAGGAGTTCCAGGCCAACAGCATGGGGCGCAATCCGCAGACAAAGGAGTTGATGTTCCACCAGATCGAC